>JAEUUD010000050.1 GCA_016787625.1 Cyclobacteriaceae bacterium | reverse complement strand
ACGAATGACCTGTATCCGGACAAAGCGTTCCGGGGACGGATTTCGTACGTCGCCGAGCGTGCTGGTAGTGCGCACAGCTACCTGGTCCGCATTGTCGTTCCTAACACTGACAATCGCTTGGTCATCCGTGCCGGCATGTATGGCACGGTAACCATCAACAAGAATCTCACGACCTCCTTGTTGATCCCGCGCATCGCCCTGCTCGGTTCTGCCAAGAACCCGCAGGTATTTATCATCCGCGACTCTGCCGTTGCTCTGGTCAACATCCGCACAGGCCGCAGCAACCTTTCTTCCATTGAAGTGGAGCAAGGACTTCGTGCCGGTGATCTCGTGGTAACAAGCGGTCATATCAACCTCGCAGCAGGCTCGAAGGTGGCCATCGTCCGCTAATGCTTATTCCCTCAACCGACAAAAACACAACGAAAATGAACTTAACCGAAATATCCATCAAAAGGCCCTCTGTCATCCTGGTCATTTTTATGATCCTGATGCTGGGCGGTGCCTACTGCTACTCCACGCTTCGGTACGAATTATTGCCGCCCATGGAGGTCCCAACCCTCGTGATCACCACACCCTACCCGGGCGCTGCACCCACGGAGGTAGAACAATCGGTCACAAAAAAGATCGAAGACGTCGTCTCCAGCCTGGATCGCGTCAAGAGTGTGCTCTCCCAATCGTACGAAGGTGTATCTGTCATCATTGTTGAATTCAGCACAGGTACAGACACTGACTACAAGGAACAAGAGGCTCAACGCAAGATCAACAACATCCTTAACGATCTACCCGAGGATGCAGAGTCGCCCAGCATTTCCAAAGTATCACCCAGCGATACGCCAATTATCGAGCTTACAGTGGTGGCTGCTTTGGGTGCTCAAGAAACGTTTGACCTGGTTGAAAACGAACTCCTGCCGCAAATCCAGCAAATTGAAGGCATCGGTGAAACCCGCCTGTTGGGTGGCCAGAAGCGTGAAATCAAGGTAAACGTTGACAAGAACCGCCTGTCTTATTATGGTCTTACGCTCTCACAAGTAACGGACGCCATCGACCGTGCTAACCTTGACTTCCCGACGGGAAAAGTAAAGGACCGCGCTGACCAGATGACACTCCGTCTTGCTGGCAAGTTCACTTCTATCGACCAGGTGCGTGATCTGATTGTCACCTCCCAGTCAGGCAGCCAGATTCGCGTCAGCGATGTTGCCGATGTACTGGATGGCGCCCAGGAGCAGGAATCAATCTGTCGCTTCAACGGTCAGGAAGGTATTGGCATAAGCATCAAAAAGCAGAGCGATGCCAACGCTGTTAAAATCAGTGAAGAACTGAAGAAGAAAGTTGCCGCACTTGAAAAGAAATATGCCGTCCAGCAAGTCAAGGTTATTCTTGCTGATGACACCTCTGACTTTACGCTCGAGGCTGCCGATGCAGTAACGCACGACCTGATCATCGCCGTCATCCTCGTGGCTGCCGTGATGCTCCTTTTCTTACACAGTTTGCGTGATTCCCTGATCGTACTCGTGGCGATCCCGGCATCGTTGCTTTCCACCTTCATCGCGATGTACCTCTTTGGTTACTCCCTCAACCTCATGACGCTCCTTGCCATGTCGCTGGTGATCGGTATCCTCGTCGACGACTCCATCGTGGTTCTCGAGAACATTCACCGTCACTTGCACATGGGCAAAGACAGGGTAAAGGCTACCCTGGATGGTCGGAAAGAAATCGGCTTCAGTGCCATGGCCATCACCATGGTAGATGTCGTCGTATTCCTGCCCATAGCGTTGATCGACACCATTATCGGTGATGTGCTTCGTCAGTACTCGGTTACGATTGTTGTATCCACACTGATGAGCCTTTTCGTGTGTTACACACTCACACCATGGTTGGCTTCCCGCTTCGGGCAAGTTACGCACCTGCGCCGTGAAAACGCGTTTCATCGTTTCCTTATGTGGTTTGAATCCCTGATCGACAAACTCACTACCTGGTATGTCCGCCAATTGAAGTGGACACTCAGCCACAAACTCATCACAGGCTTTGCTGTTATCGCAGCCTTTGTAGCAACCGGGTTGGTGATGCGATTGGGCATCCTCGGTCAGGAAATGGTGGCCGCCGGCGACAAGGGTAAACTGCAGCTCAAACTGGAGTTTGACAAACGTACAACGCTTACAGAAAACAACCTCCGCTCTCTTGAAATTGAGAATTACCTGTTGTCGAAACCCGAGGTAGAGAACGTATTCTCAAACATCGGCGGTGCGAGCACGTCGGGCGTGGTGGCAACCGTAGGCAGCGAAAACAAGTCGGAGCTTAAAGTCGGACTTGTTCCTTCAGACAAGCGCGAAAAGTCATCGACAACACTGATGTTGGAAATCAAACGGGAACTGGAATCCAAGTATCCAGGTCTGAAACTCAACACGGTGGTGATTGGGATTACGAAATCCGATGAGCCGATCCAGATTGTCCTCAACAGCGAAAACAAGGAAGAATTGATGCGCGCTACCGATCAACTGGAATCGCTCATCAAATCCTTGCCCGGTTCCAACGATGTGTCTGTGAGCGTTGAAGACGGAAACCCTGAGCTCACCATTGACATCGATCGCGAGAAACTTTCGCAACTCGGCTTAACCATAGGCCAGGTTGGTTCTACTCTTCAGACGGCCTACAAAGGCAATACAGACGCCAAGTACCGCGTCGGAAACAACGAATACGACATCAATGTCCGCTTCGATGAATTCGACCGGCAGCAGCCTGGCGATGTGGAAGACATTACCTTCAAGAACAATCTTGGTGAAACGGTTGCGCTGAACCAGTTTGCTACACTGGCGCAAAGCAGCGGCCCTTCTATGCTGGAGCGCAAGAACCGTCGCACGTCTGTGACGTTGAAAAGCAACGTCCTCGGGATCACCTCCGGGGATCTGGCCAAGAACATTACAAAGAAACTGGAATCCAACCCGCTGCCGGCTTCTGTAGAAATGAGCTGGACCGGTGATATCGAGCGGCAGGTGGACTCGTTCCGCGCTCTTGGCCTTGCGTTGGCTGCCGCCATCATGCTGGTCTACTTTGTGATGGTACTGCTCTATGACAGCTGGGTCTATCCGTTCGTTGTCTTCTTCTCGGTGCCTGTCGCCCTGATCGGTGCGCTCATCGCCCTCAACCTTGCGATCAGCACCATCAGCATCTTCACGATGCTGGGGATCATCATGCTCATTGGACTTGTAATGAAGAACGGAATCCTGCTGGTCGACTTTACCAACCAGCGCAAGATGGATGGCTTAAGCACATTTGACGCCCTCCTCGAGGCTGGTCAATCGCGCTTGCGCCCTATCCTGATGACGACGATTGCGATGGTGATTGGGATGCTTCCCATTGCCCTGGCAAAAGGAGCCGGCTCTGAGTGGAAGAATGGATTGGCCATCGTTATGATCGGCGGTCTGCTGTCGTCACTCATGCTCACCGTGTTCGTGGTGCCGATGATGCACTACACGGTCGATCGCCTGAAGGACAAGATCACCCGCCTGGTAACGAAACCTACATACCCGGTTGCAGAGACTAGTCACTCGTAAACAGAACCTCTAAAGGGGATCGGTTATCCGGCGGAATCCGGGTAACCGATCATCCTTTTTTAACCAACAAAATTGATCATCATGCTTTTTCACAATGAACTTATTGATGGACTTGTCCGCGGCAGACTTGTATCACATGCACGGGGGTCTATACTGGAACTGAATGTTGGCACTGGCGCCAATTTTCCTCATTATCCTTCTTCAGTCTCCGTTACCGGCACAGACCTCAGCCATCGAATGATTGCTGCGGCAAAGAAGGAGGCTGAACGATGTGGAATCCAAGCGGAATTCGTAAGAGCTTCGGTGGAGAACCTCAACTTTCCGGCAGCGCATTTTGATACGGTCTTATCAACCCTGTCCCTTTGCGGGTACGAGGATCCGGTTATGGTACTCCGTCGCATGCGTGACTGGTGCAAACCGGATGGCGTTGTACTCCTGATGGAACATGGCCTTAGCCGATATCTACCAGTTCGTGCCGCACAGCTTGCGCTGAATGACTTGCACTACCGGCATATCGGCTGCTACCTGGATCGGGATTTGGGTCAGCTGCTAGTCGCCTCACGACTGGCGGTTACCCGCATCGACTTTAGTCCCCTTGGTATCACCCAATTGATTTGGGCCACCCCCGATCCAAGGCCGCTCGGTCTTTCGTCCAAGCGCTCGGCGAACGCCGGTCCCCCCATCCTGTAAGCGTCCTGCCACCCTGCCTCCCCGGCGTATTCCAACCCAAGAATACCACCGGGGAGGCTTCTTTTTTTGGCTCCTCCCGAACCCCCGATCTGACGCCGTACGGACTTATAAGTCCGAACCACCAAACCGGGTTCGAACTGGCAAAACGGTACCTCTAGGGCCCTTTTTGACCGGACTTTTGCCCCGTCATCCCGTTGAGATGCGAACAAAAGAAACGCCATGAAAAAGGTTTACCGTACGAATCGAAAGAAGTTCCAGGCCCACATCATCGGCTGGACTGTTACCAAGGCAGCCTTGCTGCTGACCATCCAGTCAACCGGACAAGGAAGCTGGACCCTAACAGCTGGACAACTCCTCGCGGGTGCTGTCCTGACCAGTTTAGGTGAAGGCATAGCCCTCGCATTGGTTCAATCCCTGATCTACCCCTGGGTTCGTCGCCAATCCTTCCTCTCTGCACTTACCATCAAGACCCTTGTCAATGTCATTGTTCTCGGTCTCGTCAATATCATGGGCCTCTTCTTCCTCGATAGTCTGCTCACAGAGGGCCTTAGCCTTCTTTCCTTCCAGGTTGTTTCGATGAATCCGATCCTCACCCTCTCGGCATTGGTGATCATGACAACCATTCTGCATATCGGTCAGCGCCTGAACGAAGTTGTGAGCTGTGCCAAGTGTGATTGGACGAGCAGTCATCCGGCACTTTTCACTAGCCCCCGCGCCAACGTATCCAACCAGGCAGAACAGAAACAGCAGACAACTTCTCATAACCTGCCTGCCCTTGTCAATCTGGTAAGCCGGAACACAGGGGTTTCTCTCTTCACGCTGCTCACCTCTGTGGCAAGCAAGGGAATAATGTCTCTGCTGTTGCTCTTCTCCCTGGAAGCAACCGCACAGGAAACTCATGGTGCCATTCGAATCACAGAAGAAAACGATTGGTTCACCGGCACGGATCGATACTACTCCAATGGAGTCCGGGTCGATTTTCTGTTCGAAGGAACAAGGTGGCTTCCTGGAGACCAACTGCTGTTTGCTCCGGCCGGTTATGAAACCAAGGTTCGCGGCCTGGGATTGGTGCAGGCGATGTACACGCCAGCCAACACCTCTACGCAGGAAGCAATCCGGAGCGACCGGCCTTATGCCGGAACGCTCTATCTCAACAGCTTCCTTGAAACTTTTCATGAATCGACGAAACTCAAGGTCCGATCCGAGATAAGTGTTGGCACCCTCGGGCCCCGGTCGGGCGCAAAAGAAACGCAGTCATGGTTTCATAGCGTTATCAACGATGACATTCCACAGGGTTGGGACCACCAGGTTAGGACCACCTTATTGCTCAATTACGGATTCCGAATCGAAAAAGGAATTGCCGCTTCACATCGTGCAGAAGCCGTGGGCATCGTCGGATTCAATATTGGCACTACCCAGTCTGATGCTTCGATCGGTGCAGTTCTTCGGTTCGGGATTCTGGATCGGTATTTCCGCTCACCCCTTAGTCAGATTGGCGGAACGAAGGCCTACCTCTTTGTGAAACCAACCTTCACCGCGGTGATTACCAACGAAACGCTGGAGGGTACGACCGCCAATATGGAACAGGATGCCTCTGCTGTCGTCATGAACAACGGGATTTTCCGCTACGAGTACGGGTTTTCCATCCGTCACGGCCGAACAACAGTAACCTACTCGGTTGTAAACACCTCTCCTGAATTCTCCGGTGCTGCTGCTCATCGCTACGGCAGTGCTTCAGTCAATTTCCAACTATTCTAAGAACACAAATCACAATCCTTATGACCCTTACACCCTCCATCCTCCATCGTGTCGCTGACTATGCAAAGACGCGCCTTGAAGAGAATCTGTCGCCCGATTTCCTGTATCACAACCTGTCTCATACAACGGCGGTCGTTGAAGCGGTTACGCACATTGCCGAAAAGGAATCGCTTTCCAACCAAGACACCCTGGTGGTGACGGCTGCGGCCTGGTTTCATGACTTGGGCTACACACAACACGCAGCGGACCATGAACAGCGCGGCGCACAGCTCGCCAAGGAATTCCTGCAGGAGCAGGAAGTTGATGCGCATACCATCCGTCGTGTGATGGCTTGCATTCTGTCAACTCATTACCCGCAGCGACCTGCCAACAAACTGGAGAAAGTTCTCTGTGACGCGGACATGGCTCACCTGGGTACCAAGGAATTCACGACCGTGGCCGACCTGCTCCGACAGGAATGGGTGATCACCCGGAAGCAAACCTATACTGACACCGATTGGTACCAGCTGAATATCGATTTCCTCGTTTCGCATTCTTTTCACACCCGTTACGGGCGCAAAAAACTTGAAAAGCGGAAACAGAAAAACATCAGGCGTCTCCAGAATTCATTGGAAGAAACAGCCGCCTCGACTTCAGGATCGATTGTGAAAGGCGCGGAGACCTTGTTCAAAAATGCCTCCCGCAATCATATGGAGTTGAGCGCCATGGCAGACAACAAGGCGCATATTCTATTGAGCATTAGTTCCCTCATTGTCTCTGTGATCCTCTCCGTCGCTGTTCAACGGGTGAGTGAGGAGACGTTCTTCCTGCTTCCTACAGCTGTGCTGCTCTTGGTTTGCCTGACCACCATGACTATCGCGGTAATGACAACACGACCCAAAGTTACCAGCGGAATCAGCACGGTTGAGCAGATCAAAGCCCACAACACGAACCTTCTCTTCTTCGGCAACTTCCACAAGATGGAATTGCCGATGTACGAATGGGGTCTGCGCGAACTCCTTCAGGACAAAGATTACATGTACACCACCATGACACGTGACATCTACTTTCTCGGGAAGGTCCTTGCCGCCAAGTACCGGTTACTCAACATCGGATACCGTGTGTTCATGTATGGTTTGATCCTTTCGGTCGCTGCTTTCGGTCTGGCCATTCTTTTCAAAACACTAGCCTGACAAACGCCATGCAATCCTTCTTCCACAAGCAATTTCAGGAGGAATTCCTCCGCAGCGAAAAACTCCGCGTAAGCATCCTGCTTGGATTCTTCGCCCTTGGATCAGTGTACTCCCTGATCAATTATTTCTTCCTCGTACCCAGTGTTTCGGCAGAATTGGCTTCCATCATGAGAACAGCCATGGCATTCCTGACGAGCATGACCGCCTTTATGGTGTGCACACTGTTCTACATTCAAGACCGCATCAGAACTGGCTATCGACCTATACCAGGCTGGTTGCAATATGCTCACGCGATGATAGAAATCTCCTCACCGGGGCTCATCATCGCTATCCTGGCTGGGAAAGGAAATTCGGCGGCGGTCCTGCATTCGCCGTTGGTGTACCTCTATTTCCCCTTTATCATCCTCTCTACGCTCAGGCTAAACTCACGCATCACCATTTTCATTTCGGTGCTCGCAGCGGCTGAGTTTCTCAGTGTGAACTTGTTCTACTCTAACAATTCCTTTTATGCTGCGTCGATAGAACAATTGCCCTATTCTCAAACGGCGGCCATTCTCAAATCCTGCCTGATCCTTCTCTCAGGTCTCGGCGCGGCGTTCGTGGCCCAACAGATCCGTCGTGAAATAGATGGTGCCCTTAGCGTAGCCGAAAAGGGAAGCCGCCTGGTAAACCTGTTCGGTCAGCAAGTCTCCCACGAGATCGTGGATGAAATGATCAAGGAAAATGGTGTCGTTCCCAGCAAACTCATGCGTGTCTGTGTCATGTTTATCGACATCCGGAATTTCACTACCCACGTCACCGGAAAGTCTCCTGCAGAAATCGTTGAATACCAGAACGCGTTCTTCTCCATTGTTATTGACTCCGTTACGCGCCACAAGGGCATTATCAACCAGTTCCTGGGCGACGGATGCATGATCACGTTTGGCGCACCACTCCCTCTGGAGGCTGCCTGCACACACGCGGTTGATTCCGCGCTGGAAATTCAGCGGCACATCGATGACAAGGTTCAACAAGGAACGCTTACGCCAACAAAGATTGGAGTGGGGATCCACGTCGGAGAGGTCGTCACCGGCAATATCGGTACGCACATCCGGCAGCAATACAGCATCACCGGCAGCCCCGTGATCCTGGCCGCTCGTCTCGAACAACTCAACAAGGACTTTCAAAGTCAAATTCTCATCTCTTCCGAGGTCCGGGAAGAACTGAACCCCATGCACACCGCAGAGAACCTTGGCAGGGTCCAGGTAAAAGGATGGGATCAACCTGTAACCGTATTCAAACTCGCTTAACCATGAAAACGAAATCTTCTTTAATCAACACAAAACTTCGATTCGGACTCCTCACCGGACTCCTTGTCCTGGCTGCTTGCTCACCCGGTATCAAGTATACAGAAACGTCAACACCTGTCGATGAAAACGAAAAGCGTGTGGTCATTGCCGCCAACGGGAATTACGAAAAGGTCGGGCGCGTTCACCGTTTTTGGCTTGGTGAACACTTCCGGAAGGAATGGGCCACACCGGTAGCCGTCGATATTCTTTACCTGGACTCACTGAAGCCGGGGCTCACCCCCGTCCGGTTGGGTGGTGGGAACCAGACGAAGTCCCTCCGCCTGCAAGGGGGTGATGGAAAGCAGTATGTACTGCGGTCTGTAAACAAGGATCCTTCCAAAGCGCTCCCAGAAGAGTTCGTAGGAACATTTGCTGACGACATCGTCCAGGACCAAATAAGTTCCTCCAACCCGTATGCGCCAATGGTTGTCGCCGAGTTGATGGGTTCAGCAGGAATTTACCACAGCACTCCCCGAATGGTATATGTAAAAGGTGACAGCACGCTGGGTGAATTCAAGGAGGCATTCAATAATTCTCTATGTCTGTTTGAAGAGCGTCCTTACGGCAGCCAGGAGAACAACCCTGAATTCGGATTTGCCAAGAATATCATCAACTCTGAAAAGCTGTTTGAAAAAATTGCCGAGAGCAGCGACCACCGTGTCGACGAGCAGGCATTCCTCCGTGCCCGGCTGTTTGACCTTTGGATTGGAGATTGGGACCGTCACGAAGACCAATATGTATGGGCTGCCTTTAAGGAAGGAAATCAGACGTTGTATCGTCCCATTCCCCGCGATCGCGACCAGGCCTTCTCCAACCTCGATGGGATTATTCCCACCATGGCATCGCAGAAGTGGGCTGTACGCAAGACTCAGAATTTCGACTACACGATCAAGGATGTCATTGGCCTGGCCCAGATCGGTAACTACCTCGATCGTCAGTTTACCACCCGCTTAACCCTGCAGGATTGGAAGGCCCTGGCCGCTGAACTTCAGGTGACCCTCTCGGATGAGAAAATCGAAAAGGCGTTTTCCCAGATGCCTGAACAAATCCGCCAGTTGTCGGCAGATGTGATCATCGCCAAGTTGAAGCAGCGGCGCAACGACCTGGTACACTACGCTATGGTCTACTACCAGTTTCTTTCCCAGGAAGTGAATGTGGTTGGTTCGGATAGCAAAGAACGTTTTGAAGTTTCGAGAATGCCGGATAGCCTGGTTGTGAGGGTATTTGGAAAAACGGGTAAGAAAAGTCAGCGAGACACGCTTTACTACCGCGCATTTTTCCCCAGCCAAACCAAAGAAGTACGGCTGTACGGTCTCGGAGGAGATGATGAGTTTGTGGTTACCGGTAGCGTAGACAAGAGCATCCTCGTTCGGATCATGGGTGGCAAAGGAGGCGACAGCGTTCGCGATGAATCTCACGTGAGAGGACTTTCACACCGCACCATGGTGTATGATCAAAAGATGAAGCTCGATGTTGGTACTGAGACAAAAGTCTTTGTTACGTCGGACTCGCTCAAGACCACCTTGCATCGTAAACAATACCGGTTTGATTTGCTCGCCCCGAAACTGACTCCTGGTTTCAATCCGGATGATGGCTTGTTCCTGGGTGGCGGTTTCACATTCAAGAAACAATCCTTCGGAAAAGCCCCCTACGGACAGCTGCATTCGGCCTGGGGTAACTACGCTTTCCGAACCGGCGCCTACAATTTCCACTACAATGGAATCTTTAAGGAAGCTGTTGGCCGCTGGGACCTGGTGGTGAATACCCAGGTGCAGGCCCCCTCCTTTATATATAACTACTACGGACAGGGCAATGAAACGGAGGTGATGCAGGGCAACCTGCTGTACCATCGCGTACGGATGAATCAGCTTGGTGCCAACATCCTCCTTCAGAAGAGTCTCGGTGAACGGACGACTTTCTCAACCGGACTACTGTTTCAGTCAACCCGCGTACAGAAAAGTGAGGATCGCTTTATCTCCAGCGTCGAATCTGGTCTCGACTCATCCGACTATGAGCGGCACAATTACACCGGTGTTCAAAGCAAATTCAACTATACAACGGTGGACAACCCTCTGAATCCGTCGAAAGGGATTGCCTTCTCTGTATCGGCTACTTACTTCCAACCGGTTGGTACCGATGGAAACGCTAACGGACAGCTCGCTGGTGAGTTCTCGTTCTACAAAACGTTTGGTCGTCTCACCATTGCCAACCGATTTGGCGGCGCAACCCTGGTTGCAGACGACTACGAGTTCTACCAGTCGGTGACGCTGGGTGGCACTGAAAACCTGCGCGGCTATCGCCGCACCAGGTTCTCCGGAAAGTCGAGTCTCTACCACAACACAGAATTGCGCATGGCGCTTGGGCAGCGAAAAGCATACTTCCTTCGCGGTACCTACGGCCTGCTGCTCTTTCATGACACCGGCCGCGTGTGGGTGCCTGGAGAAGATTCCAAGAAATGGCACTCCGGTTATGGAGGAGGTCTCTGGTTTGCACCCTACGGTAAGGTATCCTTTACTGCTACCTACGGAATCTCAAGTGAGAACCAACTGCTGACCATTGGCGCGGGATTTCAATTCTAGCAATCAAGAAAAAACGAAACCATCAACTAAACAATAAACAAACCCCCTAACGTATGAACACCCACTTCTTTTATCAATCGTTCAATCACCGAAAGATTTTTGCTTTGATCCTACTTCTCATCGTGAGCACGGTAACATCCTCGGCTTGCACCGAGAATCCAGAAAGTCTCATGGGTACATGGAAGAATGCCAAGGGCACACGCTCAGTAGCTTTCTATGCCGAAAACGGAAAGTACCACAGCCAGCCTGTAGGAGACACCAAAGACATCTCTTTCAAAAATCTCACCTGGAAAGGAGATCATTTTGAAGGCATTGCGCTCACCGATAAAGGTGAAGTCTCTTGTACAATCTTATTCAACTCAGCGGATGCGCTCGACATAACCTTTAAGAAAGGAATGATGTCGCGTACCATCCGCTGGACCCGCGTCACTTTGTAAACCATTTCACAAACAATCATACAACCAAAACACAAATTTTATGAAACACATCCTTCTTATCATTCTCTTCATCGCTACCTTTTCTGGCGTCGTAAAAGCACAGCCTCAACGGGAAGACATTCGCATCATGCAATCTTTGGTCGCTAAGACCAAGAAAGCAATCATCATGCAATACCTTACATCGAATAGTGTTAACGTTCCCGGAACGTTCTGGAATTTGTACGACGATTACGAAATTCACCGACAGGGCATTATGGAAGAACGGATCCAGTTGATCATTGAATATGCCAATGTATATTCAAAATTGGACGAGTCCACCGCGGTAAGCCTTGCCGAAAGACTGATCGAGAACCGTGACCGTGCCGACGACCTGAACAAGTTGTACTACAAGAAGTTCAAGAAGAATCTTGGTGGGCTTCACGCAACCGCGTTATTCCAAATTGAACTGTATTTCGAAACGGCTATGCAGGCTGACATGCAGGCACAGATTCCCATTATAGGTGAAATGAAGATAATTGCTCAGCAGCAGAAGGCAACAACCGGACTTTGATATTCATCTTTGATGAAGGGCACTTGATGGCAGGAAGGCCTCCTTCCTGCCATCAATCCTAATTGATTCTTTCGCGGACCAGCTCGAAGGTTCCGGTAGTCCTTACACCATTCGATTCAACCACCAGCGTACCCTTCATGCCACCTCCTACCGGTACAGCATCAAACTCATAGTACCCTTCTGCAAGGTTCTTTCTAAAATGAAAGGCACCACTACCGCAAAAGCGATAGGTCTCCCCTAACTCATCTCCAGCCATAGGTGGTGATGTGATCGAAGTGAACTGATTGATCTCCGGCGAACCAACGGCTACCGTAAACTCCGTCTTCTTTCCCCTTATTTCATAGGAACCAGTCCACTGACCTGAAACCATGGACACCTGTTCCGTTGTCAATGGCTTTGGCGCTGAACAGGATTGTGCTTTTGCCGCCAATCCAACCAGGACCAGCATAGCAATCAGGAAAATTCGCATACCATCGTCTTTCCCTTGAGATGCGCCGATGTAGGGAATAGTTTGACACACGAGGTGTCACCGAAATACTTCTACTTCTTTTTCTTCAAGTCGCGGAAGAAACGGGCCCAGTTGAATGGGTTGAGAAAGGGATTTGTACGCCCCATGGACCGGTCGGTAATCGATGTATTGTACTGCTCCATATAATACCGGTAGTTCAGGTTGCCGTCCATCGGTGTGGTACGCATCATCAGCGCCATCAATTCCGCATTCAGGTTCCTGCGGTCAATCTTGTCGTCAAAGGGTACATTGAGTGCAAGTACCGCCTGCTTGAAAACTTCTTCTGTTGGAAAGGGTAAGATCGTTACTGCTGTAAGAAAGGTATTGTCGGTGGTCATCTCCACCACAATGGTGAGAAAATCCTCATTCATGCTGGGTGGCACAATGTAGTGTTGACGAATGTATCCCACAGAACTAATGACAACGCTGTCGCCGGCAAGTACAGGCATGGAGAAAAATCCGGTAATGTTGGTGGATGTACCTCTTCCTGCCTTCGGTACATACACGTGCACTCCAGGCAGCCCGCTCACACTGTCTTCTCCAAGAACGATCCCCGACAATTGAATGATTTGCCTTCTGTTGCTCTGTGCCCTCGCCTCTGTGCTGCACAACAAAATTCCCGCAGCAAGCAGGATCAATACGTACGACCGGTGAATCCTCATAAAAAAATGCCTTCAAAGATATGGAGAAGGCCGTGATCTGCCTAACGCTGTTATATGGCCGGAGATTTTAAGTAAATTGCTCACTCATTCAGCGTGAGATTAAAGCACTTTAATATCGACCTCGGCGCCCAGATCTTTCTGGCATGCTCAGACACTACCCGTCTCCGGATTCTTCACCTGATCATGACCAACGGCGAGATGTGCATCAGCGACCTCGAGCGCATTTTGGAGTTCACACAGGCCAAAACATCCCGACACCTTATTTATCTTAAGAACTCTGGAATACTTTCTACGCGTAAATTGAACCAGTGGGTGTTTTACCAGGTGAAAGATGAAGTGTTTGATATCCTCAAGCTCATGCTTGACTTCCTCAAGCGCGACCCCGTACTCCAGAAAGACCTTCAGACGTTTCAAACCCTTTTCAGCAACCGGGAACTGGCCTTGAACAAGTTTCATATCCAGCCTCTTGGCTATCAGGCCTCCCGATGAAGCGTTACGAATGCATTCTCTTTGACCTCGACCATACGTTGTGGGACTACGAAACCAATTCTGAGGAAACATTGCGTGATCTATTCGAACGTTTTAAAGTCATGGAAAAAGGTGTGACAAGCTTCCGCTTCTTTCTTGAAACGTTTCGCCGGGTAAATCTTCAACTGTGGGACAAGTACGACCGTGGCCTTATTGATCAGCAGGTGATCCGAACCGAACGATTCCACAAGGTGTTCTACGAGGCTGGCCTGGATGACGTGCGGTTCTCCCTTGAATTTTCTGCCGACTACCTCCGTGAACTTCCGCTGAAGCGCCACCTCCTGCCAGAGGCCATTGATGTACTTGACTACCTCCACCCTCGCTATCCGATGACAGTTGTTACGAATGGCTTTGATGAAATCCAGTACACAAAAATGACATCGGCCGGGATTGAGAAATACTTCAGGCACGTGGTCACTTCCCAACGGGCGGGGAACAAGAAACCATCCAGGCAAATTTTCGATTTCGCCCTTAAGCAATCGGGGCACCTTCCCAATCATGCCGTGATGATCGGCGACAATTTGCAGACGGATATAGCGGGTGCCAGGGGAGCCGGAATTGACACCATTTACTTCAATCCCGGGAAAGTTGTCCATGCGGAACCGGTCACACACCAGATATGTTCTCTGAAGGAATTGAAGTCCCTACTCTGATCCCGGGCACAGATTTTTAGTATTTTTGACACCTTAAAAAAGAAAAGCATGTCGACCGGATTCTTCAACATTCCAGTTCCAAAAAACGAACCAGTCCTATCCTACGCACCAGGCAGCAAAGAAAGAGCAGCCCTCAAGAAGGCGTTGGAAGAGGCCCGCAGCACCACACTCGATATTCCGATGTACATCGGCGGTGAAGAGGTGAGGACAGGAAAAAAGAAAGCCATCAGTCCACCCCACGATCACAAACACCTTCTCGGACATTTTCATGAAGGAGAAAAAGGCCATGTGGAACAGGCTGTTCAGGCCGCGTTGAATGCCAAAGAACTTTGGGCCAACCTGCCATGGGAGAACCGGGCAAGCGTTTTCCTGAAAGCAGCAGACTTGCTTGCCGGCCCTTACCGCTATAAAATGAATGCCGCAACGATGCTGGGACAATCGAAGAATGCTTTTCAGGCAGAGATTGATGCGGCTTGCGAACTCATCGACTTCCTCCGTTTCAATGTTTACTTCATGGGACAGATCTATTCCGAGCAACCAGAATCCAGCTCAGGTATCTGGAACCGCATGGAGTACCGGCCGTTGGAAGGTTTCACTTTTGCGCTAACTCCTTTCAACTTCACAGCCATCGGCGGCAACCTCCCTACGAGCATGGCCATGATGGGAAATACGGTTGTGTGGAAGCCTGCCAACACGCAAATCTATTCAGCCAATGTCTTCATGCAGATCCTCCGGGAAGCCGGCTTGCCGGATGGCGTGATCAACCTTGTGTATGTCAGCGGCCCGACGGCGGGCGATGTCATCTTCAGTCACCGCGACTTCGCAGGCATCCAGTTCACAGGAAGCACCGGAGTTTTTCAGGGGATGTGGAAAACCATAGGAGCCAATATCCAAACCTACAAGTCTTATCCGCGCATTGTTGGAGAGACCGGCGGCAAGGACTTTGTCATCGCTCACAAGAGCGCCAACGCCAAAGTGGTTGCTACTGCCTTGTCGCGCGGGGCATTTGAATTCCAGGGACAGAAATGTTCGGCGGCCTCCCGCGCATACATTCCTTCCAACCTTTGGGACGATGTCAAGTCATTCCTTGTTGCTGATTTGAAGAGCTTTAAAATGGGCGGCACCGAAGACTTTGGGAATTTTGTCAACGCCGTTATCGATGAGAAGGCCTTCGATTCCATATCGGGATATATAGAAAAAGCCAAGGCCAATCCGATGAACCAGATCATCGCCGGAGGCAAGTACGACAAGTCCAAAGGGTACTTTGTTGAACCAACCGTTATCGTGACAAAAGATCCCTCATCGATCACCATGTGTGAAGAGATTTTTGGACCCGTGCTGACCATCTACGTCTATCACGAAGAAAACTTCGAGCAAACGCTGGAGCTTGTCGATCAAACATCACCCTACGCTCTCACGGGCTCAATCATTTCGCTGGACCGCTATGCCATCGATATGGCAACGAAGAAACTGGTCAATGCCGCCGGCAATTTCTACATCAATGACAAGCCAACCGGTGCTGTTGTAGGCCAGCAGCCATTCGGTGGAGCGCGCGGCTCCGGTACCAATGATAAAGCCGGTGCCAAGGTCAACCTTCAGCGATGGGTATCCATGAGGACGATCAAGGAGACTTTTGTGTCGCCGACAGATTATCGATATCCGTTTCTTGAGAAGGAATAGTCAGGAGTCAGAAGTCAGAAGTCAGGAGTCAGAAGTCAGGAGACAGAATTCAGGAGTCAGGAGTCAGAAGTCAGGAGTCAGGAGTCAGAATTCAGAAGTTTAAAATGAAAGTCAATTACCTGCTATTTGGTGTGCTGCTGTCATGCGCTGGTCCCTTAAAAGAGGAACACGCTCCGCTTTACTCCTACGATGTTGAAGAAAAACTCAAAGAACTGAAGATCGAACTCACAGCGCCTGAAATGCCGCCGAATGTGAAGATTGTCACCGCGGTCCGCACAGGCAACCTCATCTACCTTTCAGGAAACGGCCCGCTTGCCACATCCGACCGGCGCGAATACAAAGGGAAAGTTGGCATCGACCTGACCGTGGAAGAAGGCTATCAGGCAGCGCGCTCAACAGGCATTAATATGCTTACAGGGCTGAAGAATGAAATCGGTGATCTCAACAAAGTAAAACGAATCGTAAAGGTATTTGGAATGGTGAACGCCGACCCGACTTTTACCCAGCATCCGCAGGTCATCAACGGGTTCTCTGAATTGATGATCGAAGTTTTCGGAGAGCGTGGGCAACATGCACGATCAGCTGTGGGTATGTGTTCACTCCCATGGAACATTGCCTGTGAAGTAGAGATGATCGTTGAGGTGGAAGACTAAGGCCCCAAGTCGCAGCCAAATCTCGAAACCGCTCCTATTTCATTATCTTTGTGCTTTAGACCTCCAAATTCCCGTAAAAAAGGGCTTTTCATCTTCTCCAAGCCCATGCGATGACCCAAGAGGCGCTTAACAAACAATTTTTTAGCGAGCCTCGCTGAAGTAAAAACACAACATGACATTTAACGAACTTAATCTGCTTGAGCCGATTTCACGTGCTCTGAGCAACGAAGGCTATACCACGCCTACACCCATTCAACAACAAGCCATTCCGGTACTGTTACAACGTCGCGACCTGCTCGGTTGCGCCCAAACCGGTACAGGAAAAACAGCTGCCTTTGCCATTCCCATCCTGCAACTCCTTCATCAGGATGAGTTGTACAAGAAAGGACCGGCTGGTATCAAGGCACTGATCCTTACTCCTACGCGGGAACTCGCCGCACAGATCGGTGAGAGCTTTGCTGCCTACGGAAAGTTTCTCCGCATACGTCACACCGTGATCTTTGGCGGAGTATCACAAAAGCCACAGACCGATGCATTGCGCTCTGGAGTCGATGTGCTCATCGCAACACCTGGACGCCTCCTCGATCTCATGGACCAAAGGTTCATCAAACTGGACACCATCAAATTCTTCGTACTCGATGAAGCCGACCGCATGCTGGACATGGGTTTTGTTCACGATGTGAAAAAGGTTATCGCCAGGCTGCCGCAAAAACGCCAGACTCTTTTCTTCTCAGCCACGATGCCGGGTGAAATTGCGTCCTTGGCCAATTCCATTCTGACAAACCCTGTACGTGTAGAAGTTGCACCGGTCTCCTCAACGGCAAATACCGTGAAGCAGCAGATGTATTTTGTCGAGAAGCCCAACAAGAGGTCACTGCTGCTGCACCTTTTGAAAGATCAATCGATCGAATCCGCACTGGTGTTTACCAGGACCAAGCATGGCGCAGACAAGGTTGCCAAAGACCTCGTCCGTGCCGGAGTCCATGCAGAGGCCATTCACGGCAACAAGTCACAGAATGCACGCATCAAGGCTTTAAGTAATTTCAAGTCACGCCAGACCAGGGTACTTGTAGCTACGGATATTGCAGCCCGCGGAATTGACATCGACGACTTGTCTCACGTCATCAATTTTGAACTTCCCAATGTCCCTGAAACATATGTTCACCGGATCGGTCGTACGGGCCGTGCTGGTGCCAGCGGAATCGCCATTTCCTTCTGCGATACCGAAGAGCGGGAATACTTGCGCGACATACAGAAGCTCATCGCCAAGACAGTTCCTGTGATCGACACACACCCCTATCATTCTGATGAACTGAGTGGTGACGCTACCCGGCCCAGAATGCACCAGCCTTCCCAAAATGGTGGACGGCGCCCCAAGAAGCAATGGTCCGGTCATTGGCGCGGAAAACGCCACGGGAGGTAAAAGACCTTCCTGGTATTTTGTTAGAAACCGTATTCAATAGTAGATTTGACGATTGTCACACTAATCTGAAACACTATGTCAAAAGGTCAAGACAAAAAGAAAGAGGAAAAGAAAAAACCTCAGAAGACCCTGAAAGAAAAAAGGGCTGAAAAAAGAGCCAAGAGAGACGCCAAGGGCGGAATGGGGATGTGAGCAATCACATCCTTTTTTCTTTTCTCCCCTCCCTACTCTGATTTGAGGATGACTGCCGGATTCACACGGCTGGCACGGATCATCTGAAAAGCCAGGGTCAGCCAGGAAATCAAGACGACAGCTCCGACCGCCAGGATGAAGAACAACGGACTCATCGTGATGTGGTAGGCAAAACCCGCCAGCCAGTTCTTGAAGATAAAAATGGAAGCTGGCGTAGCAATCACGGACGCCATTAGGATCAGTATTAGAAAGTCACGGTATATCAGTACAACAATTCCAGATTCGGAAGCGCCCAGTACTTTACGCACACTGATCTCCTTTAGTCTCTTGCGAATGGTGTAGGATGCCAAGGCAAACAATCCCATCGATGCGATGAAAAGTGCCAGCGAACAAAACACGGTGTACACTTTGCCGATCCGCGCCTCCTCCGCATAGGTAGCCTTCAGACCTTCATCGAGAAAATAATAAGTAAAAGGTATCTCCGGATAGATG
>JAEUUD010000502.1 GCA_016787625.1 Cyclobacteriaceae bacterium | reverse complement strand
AGCCGGCAAGTATGGATTTTTCATAGCGTATGGTCCTGATGAAAGCACACTGATATTCTCCAGGCACTCCGGTTCATGGGGCCATTATTATTATAACGAAAAAGAAGATGCCCTGCGGGTGAAAGTAAAACCTCAGCCACTTGATAAATCAGTTGAATGGCTGAAGTATGAATTCAGTGATCAAACAGAAAATTCAGCTACCATTTCATTACAGTGGGAGAAATTATCCATTGGTTTCAAAATAGAAGTAGATTATATAAAAACACAGATCGAGTCCTTTCGTAATGAATTAAGAACAGAAAAAGGTTTTATCTGGCAGAGCTGGGACCAGGCAGCCGGCTGGTGTGTGGAGCGAAATGTGAACCTGGAAGAAGCACTTCGTTGGACCGATTCTTCCACCAATAATTTTGGAGGAGAGAATAGTTTTACTGCCTGGAGTACCCGGTCACAGGTATTGCAAAAGCTGGGCAGAAAAGAAGAAGCGAATGCAGCAATGAAGA
>JAEUUD010000501.1:247-500 GCA_016787625.1 Cyclobacteriaceae bacterium | reverse complement strand
CGTTTCACGAAGTGCCCGGCGGCGTGGAAATGACCGATGTCGTGGAATACAGCATCCCCCTCGGGCTGTTTGGGCGCCTGGCCCACTGGCTTTTTGTGGAGCGTGAAGTAAACCGTATTTTTGACTACCGATTTACGGTGCTCCAAACCTATTTTCACAAACCATGAACTCTGTTTCGGCCATCACCATCCTGGTGTGCAGCCTCATCACCATCGGCACATTCCTCTTTTGGGAGTTCGTTGCCTCGTTTCCC
>JAEUUD010000501.1:0-237 GCA_016787625.1 Cyclobacteriaceae bacterium | reverse complement strand
TCATGCATGGCTTTCTCTGGGTATGGCACCGGTCGCATCACACCGTGCATGACCATGCGCTGGAGCGCAATGACTGGTTTGCCGTAGTCTTCAGCATCCCTTCCATCGGCCTGTTTTATTACTACAGCCTGGTGGATTACAACCCCAATGGCCTGGCCGTGGGGCTGGGCATCTTTTGCTATGGGGTGTTCTACCTGGTCTTTCACGACATCATCGTTCACCAGCGCATACATTGGC
>JAEUUD010000500.1 GCA_016787625.1 Cyclobacteriaceae bacterium | reverse complement strand
CATGACAGTCGGTTTTTAAAAATGGACTGCAAAGATAGAAGACAAGGCCTGAAAAACCAACGGATGGTCAAAAATGGCCAAAATGGCTCAAAATAGGCCCTCTGGCGAGGCCCGACAGGCCCAGCAAGGCGCCCGCCAGGAGCCCGACCCCCGGCTGAGCACCGCCCCAGGCCTGACCTTGTCTAGGGCGCATGACGTGCAAGTTTTGACCCTAAAAATTTTTGGAAAAATTTTCTCGAATACCCCGACTTAAGGAGGCCGATGATAAGTGAATGAGAATGAATTGTTAAGGCGTGAACACATTAACCAAGCTGGAAAAATTGCCTTCGTCCGCGGCTTTGACTGTCCTTTGATATCAGGGGTGCATTTCAAATATTTGTTGGTTCCCGCATCCTACTGGACGAAACTGAATCACGAACCGTGAGCAGGCCTTCGTCACCGTACCTGGAAGGATCGGGCCCGGAACCTGAAACAACACATTGAGTATAGTATTCCAATAG
>JAEUUD010000004.1 GCA_016787625.1 Cyclobacteriaceae bacterium | reverse complement strand
GCTGGTATGGCAAAGATCATCCCCAATGCTACCAGCTTGAAAAACTCCGATGACACCAGGACCACAAGGTTGCTGATGCTTGCACCGACAACCTTGCGCACCCCGATTTCCTTGGTACGCTGCTCCGTGGTAAATGCAGCCAATCCCAGAAGGCCGAGGCAGGCAATGGCAACCGTGAGCGCCGAGAATCCGGTGAAAATCTGGCTTCGTTTTTCGTCTGCCCTGTATTGAGAATTCAAGTCAGCATCCAGAAATACATATTGAAAAGGATTCGCCGGGAACATCTCCTTCCATTCCTTTTCCAGCGATCCCATGAAAGATGTCAAGTCGCCGGGCTTAAACCGGACAAACACATAGTTGTTCTGCTGACCAAGTAAAACAATGAGCGGCTCAATGACATCATAAAGTGAATTCTGGTTGTAGTCCTTGATCACACCAATCACGGTGCGCTCCTCGGCTCCATTTTGTCCGTCATTGGAAAATTTCCTGCCGATAGGGTCCTTCCAGTTCATCCGGCGCACCATGCTTTCATTGACAAGTACAGCACGAAGGGTGTCGCCGGGGTTGTCGCGGGAAAAATTACGGCCTTGTACAATCTTCATACCCATGGCATCAACAAAATCGTAGTCGGCCACAAAAAGATCCACGCCCCTGTCAACCATTTTACCCTCAGCGTCCTCGACGCGCATGAGGAGTTTGCCTATGCCCTGCCCCGGAGAACTGCTCGCTTTACCAACAGATACCACCTCAGGCAGTCGTTTCAATCGCTGCATCAACGTCTCCCCCTGGCGGATCATGTCGCGGTTGCTAAGGTTCAGTCGCACGACATTCTCTTTGTCAAAGCCGAGGTCCTTGGTACGAAGGAAATTCAACTGATCGTAGACCACGAGGGTGCTAATGAGCATGAAGATGCTCAACGCAAACTGAACGACGACCAGCGTTTTTCGGAAGACAACACTTCCTCCCCTTGCAGCAAGCTTACCTTTAAGCACTTCTACGGGATTGAATCCAGAGAGATAAAATGCCGGATAGCTTCCGCCAACGATCCCTGTAACCAGAATGATTACCACCAGGCTTATAGCAATCGGCGCCTGCAGGATGTAAGAGAAAGGCAGATGCTTATTCGCCAGTACGTTGAATGATGGGAGAAAAATGTATATCAACAAGAGGCTGAAAGCGAGTGCCGCTGAAGCCATCAGGACGGACTCTGTAAGGAATTGTGCCATCAAGAGTCCTCGCTGCGAACCCATCACCTTGCGAAGGCCAACCTCCTTGGCTCTGTTCACCGATCGAGCCGTGGCCAAATTCATATAGTTGATGCAGGCGATGACCACCATAAAAATGGCCACGGCTCCAAAGATGTAGATGTATGAAATGTCGCCGCCTTCTTCTGCCTCATCCTGAATCTTCGAATACAGGTGAATGTCCGTGATGCGTTGCAGGCCATAGCGTACAGTGACGCCCATTTCCGCAAACACGGGGTTTACCTTTTCCTTGGTGATCTTGTCAAGACTTTCCTGAATGCGATTGAGATCGTATCCCTCAGGCAACTGAATGTATGTTGTGATACCGAAGCCGCCCCAGTTACCCGTGAACTGCGCCCGTGAGTTCCTGGAAATCAATGCGTCGAACCGAAAATGAGAATTGAAAGGCACATCGCGAATGACACCCGTGATCTTGAAATCCTCCTGACGACGGTTGGCACGAATGGCCTGACCCAGTGCTGCCTGAGGGGTTTCAAAGTACTTCTTCGCTACCGATTCCGTCAACACGATCGAGAGGGGATCATCAAGAGCCGTTGCAGGGTCTCCTGCCAGGAAGTCATAGGTGAACATGTCGAAAACATTGGAGTCTGCAAACATGAAATCCTCCTCATAAAACTCCTTTTCTCCCACCTTGAACAAATCACGCGGCATACTGAAAAACCGGACAGCATTCTTGACTTCGGGATAATTGTCACGAAGCTCATCGGCCAGTGGCATTTGTGTAATTCTCCAGACAAATGCATCATCCGGCTCTTTCACATTGGAAACAACGCGGTAGATGTTGTTGGCATTGACGTGATACTTGTCATAGCTCAGTTCATCGATGATATACATCATCAGAAAGAGACTGCATGTGATGCCGATGGTCAGTCCCGCAACGTTGATCAGGCTGTAGGCCTTGTCACGGACGATGTTGCGGATGGAGATTTTGATCAGGTTCTTGAGCATGACAGGTTTGGTTATTGTTTCATGAACGGAACAGGGGATGACACGTTGAAGAAACGATGTTAATTGGTGTTAAAAAGTTTGGGCCGGTGCAAAAAAAGAGACCTTCCCGTCTCCAGGAAGGCCTCAACCTGTAAAAAAGAACAAATGATCAGTGCTTGCTCAGCCCAGGCTCACGCTTGAGGAATTCATCATAAAGCAGGGTCTGACGACTTTGCATGGGTATTTTCCAGCCGTCGATAAATACCTGGCTCACCTGGGTTTTTGTTTCAAAAATATCACCGTCACAGACAAAGAGGTTGGCCACTTTTCCCACTTCAATGGATCCATATTGAGCACTCACTCCAAGAATTTCCGCAGGCGTGATCGTGATGGCCTTCAGGGCCTCCTCACGATTCATGCCGTACGCCGTTGCAAACCCGGCGTGATAAGGAAGGTTGCGGTAGTTACCATTTCCTTCCTCTCCGGAACGAATGGCGACTTTTACGCCGGCCTTCGCCATCATACCTGCATTACTATAACGTGCGTCGTAGCGATCATAATCCCTGTTGGGAATGGCGATCACAGGACCTGTGATCACAGGGATGCCAGCCTTGGCAATACTTTCTGCTTCTCTCCAACCTTCCGAAACACCAGTGAACACAACTTTTTTCACGCGTTTCTCTTTCACCCACTTCAGCGCTGCCTGGATATCCTTTTGGAGATCCACCTCGACCATCAGTGCGCGTTCGCCGCGGATCACAGGAACGAGCGCTTGCATTTCCGGATAATATCCCACGCCCTTTCCTGACGTCGCTGAATCAAGCTTGTGGTATTGAGTGGCTTTCTCCCAAACATCATTGAGTTGAGCCAGGGCCTTCTCGGAAGCCTTCTTGAGTTCATCCTCCGTACGGCGATCGCCAAATCCCCTGCGCCCGGTATTGGGGAAGTTCAGCACCACACCTTCGAAGCCTGCGTACATCTGATCAGGTGTATATCCATGAAGGTTGATCAATGCGGCCGTTCCCGGCAGCAACCCTCCTTCCGGCATTGTCACAACCGTTGTTACTCCGCTGATCCGTGTCACTGGAATAACCGTCGCATTGGGATTGACCGCTGAAAGGGCCTTCATCTGAGGAATAATTTCACCAGACTCACGCTCGTCAGAACCCTGGGGAATCTGGCCCACTTCAAGCAACCCTACCTTGGTGCCTGCGTCGATCATGCCGGGATAAATCTTCATCCCATTGCAGTTGATGACTTCTGCGCCGGCCGGTACCTGAACATTGGTACCTACCGCTGTGATCTTTCCATTGGTGATGACAACAGTACCATTCGCTATGGTTCCCTTTGTAATCGTCTCCACAGTGGCATTCGTGAGGGCAAAAACACCAGTCTTACCTTTGGGAGACTGAGCGGAGAGATTCATGGTGGCCAAACAAAAGGCCGCGACAATCACTCCATATATCAATTGTATCTTTTTCATTGTCGTGCGCTTTATTTGTTTTCGTTTTCCATTGACTCAAACAAGCCCGCGGTGTCCTGCATGCAGAAGTCATGGGCGTGTCCTGTTTCATAGAGGGTGGCGTCTACTGTCTGACGCGGGTCAACCATGATGCGCATGTCGGCCGCATCCTTTTCCCTGTCAAACCTCACAATCCCATCAACGATCGTGTACTGTGGCACGCCGTAGATCGACAATGGGTGATTCTTGAAGATCGCAATGTCCCCATCCTTGCCGGTTTCTATCGATCCAACACGCGCCTCTACGCCAAGCTGCCTGGCAGGGTTGATGGTAATCAGCGAAAGGGTTTCATCGTCGCTGAGACCGCCATACTTCTGAGTCTTGCCCGCTTCATGGTACAGGTGGCGAATAAGGTCGGGTGAATCAGAGTTGATGGACGTCACGACGCCGTTGCGAACCAAAATGGCTGCGTTGTAAGGCGTAGACCAGTAAACCTCAAGTTTGTATTGCCACCAGTCGGCAAATACAGAAGCCATGGCTCCGGCAGCGGCAATCTCTGGCGCTACTTTGAAGCCTTCATTGGTGTGTTGAAATACAACGCGCTTGATTCCAAAATCCCTGGTAACCTTTAACAGCATCTGGATCTCATCCGCACGATAGCTATGGCAGTGGAGAATAATATTTCCTTTCAGGATATCCACCAACGTCTGCAGCCTTAGGCTATAGGTTGGGGGCGCGCCACGGAATCCCTTTACAGCTTTCGCTTTGTTATAGGCCTCCCATTTGGCATCATACTCCCTGGCTTCCGAAAATGCTTTGCGAATCACAAACTCAACACCCATCCGTGTTTGAGGCTGCACGCCATCTCTACGGCCATGGCCAGTCGGGTTTTCACCGAGGGCAAACTTGATGGTGCGTGGTGCGCCTTCCATCTTAAGCGCTTCCGCATCGTATGTTCCCCAGCGGTGCTTGATGGTTTGCGACTGCCCGCCGATCGAATTGGCTGAACCATGAAGCGCATGTGACATGGAGCATCCGCCTGCCAGCGCGCGATAGATGCTCATCTGAAAGGGATTCAATGCGTCACCTGTAAAAACTTCCGGTGTAATCGCGTTGGTACCTTCGTTGATCTGATCAAGCGCAATGTGTGAGTGCGCATCGATGATACCAGGCATCACGAAGAGTCCGGTAGCGTCAATTTCCTTTGCACCCTGCGGCAGAGCAATGGATTTTCCAATCTGGCTGATTTTGCCATCCTTGATCAGCACGTCGGTGTTGGCCAAAGTGCCTTTGGTAACGGTAAGTACAGTTCCATTCTTAATGAGAACTGTGCCTTTCTCTACCTGACCAAATCCGGAGGCAGAGATGCAGATAGCGGCTATAAGTATCGTTATGTTTTTCATAATCTTCATGGGTCAGATTAGTTCTTGGGATCTTTGGTTCCTTCAATCGGCGCCGTGCGGTTCTGTCCAAAACTTACCGTGCCCTTAAATGAATCACCATCGACAGTCACTTCGCCGCTCACGGCAATGGTATTGCTGCCAAAAGTCATCGAGTATTTAAAGGTGAGTACGTTTCCATCCAGGCTCACGTCGGTGAGGTCAATGGGAGAAGGAAGCCTTCCGCCAGAGATCTTGCCACTATAATTGCTTCCATCTTTCTTAAATGTCAGCTTGCCATCCGCTCTTCCCTGTTGAGTTTCGGTTACCGTCGACCAGGTTCCCTCGATATCCACTTTCGCATTAGGGTCTCCCTTCTTCGTCTCTTTCACATCCATCTTGAACATGACCCCGTCAACAAACACGTAGCGTACTTTGGCTTTTTCGTTGAAGTATGATTTATCTGAAATCACCAGGTTGGCCATTTTGCCGTTGTCAATGGTTCCGAGTCTGTCTGAAAGTCCGAGGAGTTGGGCCGGGTTTGTCGTCAGCGCTGCAAGAGCAGCATCCTCAGTAAGTCCCGCGGCAATCATGCGGCGAAGATTGGCAGGAATGTCCTTGGTTTTAGCGCTCATGGTTGAGAACCCAAATACCACACCGGCCTTTTGGAACGCAGCAGCCTGTGCAGCATATTGTTGAACAGCTTCTGCCTTGCGCTTCTCCAAACCTTCATTTTCTGCTTTTGCTGCAGCATTCAGCCCTTCATCTTTTTTATCCTTCTTTTCATCCTTCTTTACTTCTTCAGGAAGGTCAATCGACAGGAATGTCTTTGCTCCTGAAGCTTTGATGGTATTGATGATTGGCCACGCGTCCTTGACATCCGCCAGGACTGCCGAAAATCCAAGATCCTTCTTCAGGGTAAGAACATGGTTGACATCCAACAGTCTTTCAGACTTGAATATGACCGGCATCCTCTGATCCACAACCGGGTACAATGCCTCCAGGTTTCTGTCTGACACTGGTCGCTCGAGGCCTGAACGGTTGGAGGCGTACATGGCTTCATACGATTTTGAGATCGCTGCCTGGCGATACAGTTCACGCCATTTTGCCATCACTCCAAGAAGTGTTGCAGGATAAACATTGTTGGCACCTGTCAGTTCTGAGTACAAACTGCTTTTTCCAATCAACACCATATCATCTGCACCTTTGCCTCCGGAAAGAATAACCGCCGCCTGACCAGGAAAGAGATTCCCATAAGGGACGACTTGCGCCGTAGTGAATCCAAGGTTTCTGATTTCCTCTAGGCCCTTATCGGATGGGTTGAGAGAGAACCGCACGTCATTCCAGGGTGTAATGCCTGCTCTTTCAGGAGTGGGATTGCCAGGATCTTTTACCCGGTCGCGATTTTCCTCTTTGGGCTTGTTCACTCCGGCACGGGTCAAGCCATCAATAAAACCCGCATAGGCATACATGGAGTCCGCTTTAACGACGATGGCATCTGCAGGAATGGCAATGCCCTTGCCTACAGCACGGATAAGACCATCCTTGATGATGATGGTTCCCATATCAATTTTTCTGCCAGGCGCCTGTACAATGTTGACATTGGTGATTGCATAGGTGCGGGTAACTGGAGCAAGCACTTGCTCGTCCTGGCCAAGCACACTCAGGGGCAGCAGCAAGGTCAGAAGGATTGAAACTATTCTGGATCGCATATTCATGCTCAAAGGGTTAGGTTTCACTTAAAGGCCGGAAATTATAAAGAAATATCAATGGCTCACCATCCTCTTTACAGGAGTGGCAAGCATGGCATCATGAGCAGGAATTTCCATAATTTCACTTCCAAAGCACATTCCATGAGTCAAGCTATCCATCCCTCTGTTCGACAGCAGTTTCCATCCCTCCAAAGAAAGGTCAATGACCTCCCCATGATATTCATCGATGGCCCCGCGGGTACACAGGTTCCTCAAAGTGTTATTAACGCCATCTCAGGATATTACACCACCTCCAATGCAAACACGCACGGTGCGTTTGCAACGACAAGAGAAACGGATATGATCATCGATGAGATGAGAAGTTCCATGGCGGCCCTCCTCGGTGCAGAAAGTCCTGAGACGATTTCTATCGGGCAAAATATGACAACACTGAACTATGCGCTTGCCAGAGCAATGTCACGGATATTGCATCCGGGTGAAGAAGTACTGATCACCCAACTTGATCACGAAGCGAACCGGGGGCCCTGGCTGACCCTTCGCGACTTTGGAATTCATGTCAGAGAAGTCAGGTTGCAGCAGGACGGCAAGTTGGACTACAAGGATTTTGCAGAAAAGCTGAATGAAAAAACACGCCTCGTGTGTATGGGAATGTCAGCGAATTCGATTGGAACAGTGAATGACTTCAAATTGATTCGCGAACTGACCTACAAGCACAATGCCTGGCTCCTGCTTGATGCCGTACACTACGCGCCACATTTCAGTATTGATGTACAATCCATCGGTTGTGATTTTCTGTTGTGCTCTGCCTACAAGTTTTACGGTCCGCATGTTGGTCTTCTGTACAGCAGGCCGGGCTTACTTGATAGGCTCCCAACGGATCGGCTACGCACGGCGGGACAAACAGCACCATACTCCATCGAAACCGGAACCCTCAATCACGCGGCGATCGCAGGAGTTGATGCTGCTGTGAAGTTCATCGCCAGTCTGGGTTCTGGTAACACGCTGCGCGAGAAGCTGATCTCGGCCTACGAAAAAATAGCTTCCCACGAGTATGCACTGGCAGGCAAATTGTACGCCGGCCTCAAAAAAATAAGTGGAGTGACTCCGGTCGGTCAGGATTTCTCTTCGACAAGCAGAACACCGACGGTTTCTTTTATCATGAAAGGCAAGACGCCAGAACAAGTCTGCCAACAACTGGCCCTGAAAAACATCTGCGCCTGGGACGGACATTTCTATGCCATTCGTGCGATCGAAGTTCTGGGGCTTCTCGAACTGGGCGGCGTGACAAGGCTGGGGATTTCTCTCTACAACACGGAGCAGGAAGTCGATCAGATACTGTCTGAAATAGCACGAATAGCCTCTTCATAAATGCTTGTATTGATGCATTTATTGCACTCCCCCTTGCCTTGAACCGTCTATCGCAAATGTTCCAGCTCATCATCCCATTTTCTTATCTTAGGACTGAATCAATAACCAATGGACAAGCGAACATTCATCAAGCACCTGACCGCCATGGGCATCGGTGCCGGCATCCTTTCATCCCTTGACGCACTGGCATTAAACATAGACAACAACAGTCACCGGGACCCCGACGACCTTGCCAAAGACGAAGACTTCTGGGCAGCTGTCAGGGCTGGGTATAAACTAAAGCCCGATTACATCAACCTGGAGAACGGCTATTATTGCTTTCAGCCGCAGGAGGTACTCGAACAATTTATCAGTCATGTACGCGAGGTCAACTACCAGGGTTCCTACTACATGCGCACTGTTCAATGGGAAAATAAAAAGAAAGTCGCCGCACGGCTGGCGCAGTTGGCCGGATGCTCTTCCGAAGAACTGATCATCACACGCAATACCACCGAGTCTCTCGACATGATCATTGGAGGCCTTTCCTGGAAAGCCGGAGATGAAGCAGTCATGGCCGAACAAGACTATGGCGCCATGCTCGATCATTTCAAAATGATTGCAAAACGTTTCGGCGTGGTCAATAAAATGGTCTCTGTACCTAATCACCCGCAGTCCGACGAGGAAATTGTAAACCTTTATGCCAGTGCCATCACCAGCAAGACCAAACTGCTTATGGTGTGTCACATGGTCAACATCACCGGGCAGATTCTTCCGGTGAGGAAGATATGCGATATGGCCCATAGCAAAGGCGTGCTGGTCCTCGTGGATGGCGCTCATGCCTTCGCCCATTTTCGTTATAATATTCCAGACCTGGGCTGTGACTTCTACGGCACCAGTCTCCATAAATGGCTGAGCGTTCCGCTGGGAGCCGGCTTCCTCTATGTGAAGAAAGAGCACGTCGCCAATGTATGGCCGTTGATCGGCGACGGGAATCCAAAACAGGATGACATCTATCGCCTCAATCACATCGGCACACACCCTGTTCATACCGACCTGGCCATCAACAACGCTATCGACTATTACATGACGTTGGGGGCCGAAAGAAAAGAAGCGAGGTTGAGGTATTTACAAACGTATTGGTCCGGAAAAGTTCGCAACCTTCCCAATATAGTCGTCAACACACCGGTTGACCCTGCACGTTCATGCGGGATTGCCAATGTCGGTATCAGGAACATGAAACCTTCCGATCTTGCTGACACCCTGATGAAAAAGTATAACATCTATACCGTAGCCATCGATGGTGCCAACGTTCATGGATGCCGGATCACTCCTAACATCTATACGACAACCCAGGACCTTGATACATTTGTCAAAGCCCTTCAGGAATTGGGATCAGCTTAAGCCTGCTGCTAATTAAACGCACCATGAAAACCATCTCCCTTGTCATGGCAATGTTCATTACCTCATCGCTGCATGCGCAATCCTCTTTCAATGGAATCGGTGTTGGTATGGACAACCTCTACCGGCTGTCCAACGCAAAGTCGCGATCGATAAGTCCTGAGAATCAAACGGGAGAAAAAGGCAAAGGAGGCATGGACAAGCCGTCGGGAACGGGCCCCGCCCGCGACCTGGGCCAGGGTTGGAAAGTAACACCTGCTGTTTATATAGAACCAGGGAAAACCTATACCGTCGCCGACATCACAGGGCCCGGTGCCATTCAGCACATTTGGCTGACACCTACCGGAAACTGGCGGTTCTCCATACTTCGCATGTATTGGGACGACGAAACAAATCCATCAGTGGAAGTTCCTCTCGGCGATTTCTTTGGAATGGGATGGGGTGAGTACGCACACCTGAATTCACTGGCCGTCTGCGTGAATCCAGGCAGCGCCTTCAACAGCTATTGGGTCATGCCTTTCCGGAAAAAGTGCAAAATCACCATTGAGAACATCGCCGCAGAAAGGGTCCGTATCTTTTATCAGGTTGATTATACCCTGGCTGAAGTCCCCGATGATGCTGCTTATTTCCACGCCCAATATCGTCGCACCAATCCCGTAAAGTACAAGGATGTATACACGATCGTGGACAACATCAAAGGCAAAGGGCATTTCGTAGGCACATACATGGCCTGGGGTGTGCACAACAATGGCTGGTGGGGCGAAGGTGAAATAAAGTTCTACATGGATGGCGATAAGGAGTTTCCCACCATCAATGGTACAGGTACAGAGGACTACTTCTGCGGCTCCTATGACTTTGATACAAAAAAGAAGGAGCCTGCTCTTGATCCTACTTCCTACACGGAATTCTCCACACCTTATGCTGGTCTCCACCAGGTTATTCGCGGCGACGGCCACTACAAAGTGATGCAGCGTTTCGGTATGTACCGGTGGCACATTACAGATCCGATACGGTTTGAAAACGATCTGAGGATTACCATCCAGGACCTCGGGTGGCGCGGCGATGGACGTTATCTCCCTCAACAATCGGACATCGCTTCAGTCGCTTACTGGTATCAGGCTGAGCCACATGCCCCCTTCCCAAAGCTGCCTGCGAAGGACGAACTGGAAATCAATTAGCGAAAGCTACTTTAAATCAATACACTCCACCTCGTAGACAATCGTCTGGTTGGGTGAAACATGGAAACGCTTTTCCCCCTTCCTCTCGGGTGGATAGTAACCCTGCACGCCATAGGCCTGGGCTGAAGGAACAATCAAGACACGCTTCTCTCCTTTTCGCATCTGTGAAACGCCAGCATTGAAACCAAGGTTGATCCCGGCAGACCCCACGGTGTAACTAAAATTCTCCGGAGCGGATCCAAACCAGGGCTTTCCGCCATCGGATGTGCTGATGAATGTACCTCCTCCGGGAAACTGCGCCGTATAACGCAATGTCATCGTGCTTCCGGGCCTGGCCGCTTGACCTTCGCCCTGCTGAAGTACTGAATACCTCATGAACGATTGCGCATCCGGCCATTGCTGTCTGATGAATGCCTCCTCATTTACTTTGGCCTGCTCCTCCTTTTCCTTCACACGCATTTTGGTTTCTTCCACCATCGACAGAAAGGAATCTGTCACGGGGCGAAACGACTCTGCCTTCTTGCCTACCCTGACAATTTTGATGGTCTTGATCACATCGTCCTGCGTAATGGCTGCGGTCACTTCCAGTCCCTTGATGACGTGACCAAACACCGGATAGTCGGGATCGAGGTAAGACCGGTCACCGAGGGTAATGTACCATTGACTGCCATTCGTGTGAGGGCCTCCATTGGCCATCCCCACCATGCCTGCACGGCTATGGTTGAGATCAGGGAAGGCAATTTCATTGGGGATTGTATATCCGGGTCCTTCCTTGTCAGTGCCGGCAGGCGCACCACATTGAATCACGTGATTCGGAACCACGCGGTGCCATTTTGTGCCATCATAGTAGTGCTTGCCCGGAGGCAAAGCCGTGTTGGCGATGGTGCCTTCTGAAAGGCCAACAAAATTCGCGACGGTCATTGGTGTCTTCTCAAATTCGAGCTGGAGCACGATCAGGCCTTTCGTCGTTGTGACTTCCGCGTAGAGTCCATCAGCGTACGGAGATTTTTTTTGTGCAGAAGCAAAAAGTACGAGTGACTGAGCGACAGCAAGTAGGAATAAACGCATGGGTTAGTTTGATTTGGCAGGGCTGATCATAATGTGTGCACGGTGAGTACCGGGATCCATGATCCAGGGCTGACCTGGAAAACTGGGCTTCAATGGAAGGCCCGTACTCTCACTGGTTGCGTAAGCGATGTAAATGACATAGCGCAAATATCCATTAACCGGACCCGACGCTGCATCCCATGAGTCCGCTGTAAATACATATAAGGAAGAAGGATTTTTTGGCATCTGAAGTTTGCCTGCTTTGACTTCCGATTCACGTACGTCAAATACTTCCTGAAAGGACTTCCCCTCCGACTTCAGCGCGCGGCCCCTGGCCATAAAGGGTTCCAGGTCGGTATGGTATGCAGAAACGTTAATCCCTTTTATCTTAGGATCATCACCAAGGCAAATCATTGCGTTGGTGCCTTTGCGCAACACTGTCAATGCCCCCTTCGCATCATATCCATACACCATCGCACCGTCACGCAGTTCAGCCGGCGCTGCAAGCACAGCCACCTTTATCTGATCCTCAGAACTTGGGATATCCTGTGCCTTTGAAAGTAAGGCGCTTGCCATCAGGAACACAACACAGCAGGTTTTCATAAGGAGGTGAGTTTACTTCGATTGAGCATTTGAGTCGGCATACGAATCCCCATAGTACTTGCTGGTGATCCTGGTATGAAACTCCTCGGCACGGACGGGATCGTATTTCGGTTTTCCCGTGTTGGGAAGTACTTCAAGTATCTCATCCTCCCAGACGTAAATGGCCATGGGAAAACTGATGCGTGGCTTGCCATACAAGGACTTGCTCATCGGCTTGCTCACCCGGTGTGTGGTGGATGGCAATATATCATTGGTTATGCGCTGCATATAATCACCGGTATTGAGCACGATGCTGCCTTTCGGCGCCTGGAGTCTGATCCATTTCTTGTTTTTCATGTTAAGCACCTGAAGTCCATCGACCGATTGAGCGGGAAGGATGGTGAAGAAATCTACATCTTCGTGTCCAAGCATCCTTCCACCTCCGCTGACTTCATCTTCGGCAGACAGCGGTGGATAGTAGTTCAGGCGAAAGCCGAAATTCGTTTTTGTGAATTTCTTGTCATAGCAATGCTGATCAACACCGAGGTTGAGCAGGATGCTTTGCATAATGGGAAGGATTAGTTTTTCATGCTCAATCACCAGCTTTCTGAAAAAGGGTTCAAACCCCGGCCTTGGCCAGTAGTCAGACTCCTTGTAGGCCGGGTTGTGATCAAGATTGAATGCCCGCCTGCAGAATACCCAACCTTCTACCAGGTCGGGGTGGATAATGGTTGTTTCCTTGATGGGAAAATATCCCTGGTTAACTGACCCAAAGCGTTGCGCATGGTATTTCATCCGCTCATCACGGGTTGTTGTCTCAAACACCTCTGCCGTCTTTCGCTCGGCTTCATCATACAAGGCGGGATCAACGCCGTGATTGGTGAGGATGGCGAATCCAATACCACGCATGGCCTCCCCCAGTTGGCAGGCAAATGCCCGCTTGCCGGCTTCACCGCCGTTAAAGTACAGGCCCATATCGCAGGTCCTGATCACGTATTCATCATCAAACTGATCTTCCCCTTCCTTTTCTGAAAGGTGATAAGCCTGATCTTTACGGACCTGTTCGTATTTCCTGAACTCCTGGTTGAGCGCTTCGATTCCTTCTTTCTGATTCATGTCTTTCCTGATGTGGTTATCACTACTCTCTGATCACAATTCCCTTCTCACGGTCATACGGAACAATATTGTCCCACTCACTGGCGCTGGAGCGGGCAACGAAGGCGACAACGGGTTCTGTCTCGCTCATGTTGAAGACTTCATGCGGAACCCCTGACTTGATAAAAATGAAGTCGCCGGCCTTGTTCTCAAGAACTTTCTTCAAATGGTCACCGAATTCATGTCGCACATTGCCCTCAAGAATATACAGCATCAACTCAAATCCATCATGAATGTGTGCATAGGCTACTCCACCCGGAGGGATGGTCGCCACATTAACCGACAGCTTGGTCGAACCCACGTTCTTGGATGACATTCCTTGTTTGTAGTGAATGCCATTCCAGTCGCGCTTGCCGCCGCCACCGCGGATGGTCAGAATGCCGTCATGGTCTTCTACGGCCTGCAGGTCGACATTGTCTTTGTCTTTCTTGAATGATTTCATGGTTTTAGGAATTATCAATGTCCATTAAAAGATACGATGAATTCTAAAGAATGACATCATACAAATATCCCAACAGCACGGACAACAGGGCGAGCGGTATGATCCACTTGATCCAGAAATAAACCATCTTCCGGAAGGACGACTCAGGCCCCGTTTTGAACATCCGCTGCATGACCAAACCTCGCTTCACACCCCAGGTCAAGGCAAGGATGCATAGGACACTGCCAAATACCTGCATTCCGGAACCAAATATCATGTCCAGTGGGCCGATGATGGACGGAAAGAAGCAACTCGGCAGCACCAGAATCGCCTGCGCCATGCCAATGGTCAGGAGGATCTTTCCCTTGTTTAATGTCGGCCACTCGTTGATCACACTGGTAAACGGAACCTGATACGCCGCCACCAATGAAAGCAGGCCAACAATAGAAATGGACATGAGGAAGAAAGTCCCTACAAGCCACCCACCAGGCATCACCGCGAAAAGATGAGGAAGGGTATTGAAGATCAGGTTGGGACCAGATGTCATGTCTAAGCCGAAAACAAGGATCGAAGGAATGAGAAACACAGCAAACAGCAGGGACGAGAAGACATCTCCAAATCCAGTGAACATGGAGATCATCGGAATGTCTTCCTCCTTTCGGAGAAATCCGGCGTATACGACGACAAATGTTCCACCAAGGCCTACCGAGAAAAAGGCTTGACCCAATGCGGCAAAAACTTCCGGAAATCCCATAACGGAAAGATCCGGCTTAAGAAACTCGAGGCATTTGTCAATGGCTCCCGGCAACGTGAGCGCATGAACAATCATGTACGTCAACGTCAGGAAGAACAGCGGCACCACCCTTCTGCTGAGGAGCTCGATGCCTTTGGCAACGCCGCGATGAATGATGTACAGGCAGAGGGCCACCACGGCCATGGTGACAACGTACTGCAGCCACGGCAGACCAAGGTTGCTCTGGTAAAGTGATTGTGTCGTATCGGAGAAACCGGGAAATACGGAAAAGGCTGCTGTAAAAACCACATTACCAACAATCACAGCATAGTATGACCCGGCAATTGAAATGACTACCATGAGCATCCATCCGAAAAATGAACCGGCTTTTTTGCCAAGCGACATTCGCAAGGCATCAACCGTACCCTTGCCGCTCATTTGGCCCAGCGTCGATTCGGCCATCATGGCCGGAATGGCAAACAACACGGTCAGCAAAAGATAAACGGCAAGAAATGCACTGCCACCATACTTTCCCATCATGTAAGGAAAGCGCCACACATTGCCCAATCCCATGGCAATGCCAACCATGGTGAGGATGGTGGTTATCCGTGTGGCGAAATGCTGTTGGCTCATGTATTCAAGGTAGCAAGGGTTTTATCCAGGACAAGGCACTCAAGCACCTTCCATAATAAGATTATTTTCCGTTTCTTCATCATCCCACAAACCCTATTGCCATGAAAGGACTGATGATGGATTTTGCGCTTACCGTACCGGTGTTGCTCCGTCGTGCCGAGACATTGTTTGGAAACAAGGAAATTGTGACGAGGCTACCCGACAAATCCATCCATCGATGTAACTACCGCGAGATGGCAGCACGGTCAAGACGGTTGAGCAGCGCCCTCCACAAGCTCGGCGTATCATCAGGCGACCGCGTTGCCACCCTTTGCTGGAATCATTACCAGCATCTCGAAATGTACTTTGCCATCCCTTGCATGGGTGCTGTGCTTCATACCCTCAACCTTCGCCTTTCTCCGGAAGATCTCGCTTATATCGTCAATCATGCCAATGACAAAGTGATCATTGTTGATCAGGTACTCTTGCCGTTGCTCGACAAGTTCAAAGAGCGCATCAAGCCAGAGCAAATCATCGTCGTGCCTAACGGAACAACGCCTTTGCCTCAGGGGATGCTCAACTACGAAGCATTGTTGGCAGAAGCCGGTCCATCGGGCTTTACTCCTTTCGAAGGAGATGAAAATACCGCTGCCGCCATGTGCTACACGTCAGGCACTACGGGGCAACCCAAGGGCGTGTTATACTCCCATCGTTCGATTGTCCTGCACTCCATGTTGTCGTCATTCTCAGATGCCCTGGCGATTTCAGAAGCGGATATTGTCCTCCCCGTTGTGCCCATGTTTCACGTCAATGCCTGGGGCCTTCCATTTACCTGTACCATGGCGGGATGCACCCTGGTGTTCCCTGGTCCGCACCTTGATCCTCCAAGTTTGCTTGAGCTTTACGAAAAGGAACAAGTAACGGTGTCTGCCGGCGTACCTACCATCTGGCTTGGCATCCTTGGTATCCTCGATGCCAACCCGGGAAAGTACAATCTCAAGTCAATCCGCTGCATGCTTGTTGGCGGTTCTGCTGCACCACGATCGATGATTGCCGGATTCCAGGAGCGCCACGGCCTTCGCATTCTTCACGCGTGGGGCATGACTGAAACATCACCGCTAGGCAGTGTGTGTGGACTCACAAGTGAAATCCGTAAAAAGGCCACTGACCTCCAATATGATTACCGTGCCAAGCAGGGTCTTGCTGCTCCGTTTGTCGAGATGAGAATACGAAATGAAGAAGGTATCGCCCCATGGGATGGGAAGACCATGGGTGAACTTGAGGTGCGAGGACCATGGATTGCCAAGGCATACTACAACACACCTGACGATGATGGAAAATTTACTAAAGACGGATGGTTCCGTACCGGCGACATCGCTTCCATTGAGTCAAACGGATACATTGAAATAAAAGATCGTAGCAAGGATGTGATCAAGTCCGGCGGTGAATGGATCAGCTCTGTTCAACTGGAAGGTATGCTCATGGGGCATCCTTCCGTTGCCGAAGCAGCTGTGTTCGCCATTCCCAGCGAGAAATGGATGGAACGCCCGATGGCAGCCATCGTACTGAAGGAAGGCAAGGCCGTGACCAAGGAAGAGCTGACAAGGTTTCTTGAGCCTTTGGTCGCCAGGTTCTGGCTTCCGGATGCTTATGAGTTTGTGAAGGAAATTCCTAAGACCTCTGTGGGCAAGTTCAAAAAATCAGCCTTGCGGGAAATGTTCAAGGAATACAAAGCCTGAAGTCAGGAGTTGCAATAGAACACCCTTACCACGGCCCTCGACCGAACCAGGTCGACTGAATCAATTTCAACCCGCTGGATATTCAGACCAGTCCGGGTCAGCAGGTCGCTCTTGAGTTGATCCATTTTCTCAGGGATAATATTATCAAGAGAGTTCAGCTCCATCGTACGAACATGAATTGTTCTAGATAGCCATTCCTTGTCAAGGCTGAAGGTCATCAGAACAATAAAGACATTGAGGGATATGAGTTCGTAATATGGTCCTGTCATGGTAGCATTGATCGTTGCCAGGGTGAGTACGACAAACAAATACGTCATGTCCTTCATTCCAATCGTTTCGGTACGCAATCGCAGGAAGGTAAAGACAGCAAGTAAGCCCACCGCTGAATAGGTGCCCATGGAGGTAGACTTGTTCAGCAAAAACACCAAAACGAAGACCAGGAAATTCAAGAGGAAGAAGGTGAAGTAGAATTCCTTCTTTCGGTTCATCGGGTAATAAACATATCGCACCAGCAGGATAACTGCGATGGTGTTGATCATGATTCTGGTAAAGAAAAATTGAGTGAACAACTGGGGCCTTACGATGGGTGTACGAACAGCCTCATTGGCTGTATCCTGACCGAATGAAAGGGCTGGGACAAACATCATCACCAGGATCAGGGTCGAAACCCACCAGGCATAACGGGAGCTGATCATTCGTGAGTTGATGCCAGTGAACATGTCGTTAGTCGATTTCATTCTTACACGGTGAAGATACAAAACTTATTAAACACCGATTGCCGCCGCATGAATACACATTAATTTTAACTTTACTTTCTGTCAATAAACCCAGCGCGTGAAGGACATCCTGACTCATATTGAAACGCTGATCAATCAAGGTCGCTACGTTGAAGCCAGGGCCATGGCTCAGGAAACGCTAAAGTCATCTTCTGTGTTGCGCCTTCAGCAATTGTTTGCGCTGGCAGTATCAAAATCAGGAGTCCCCAAGGCAGCCATGGAGTTTCTTGAACCGGTATACAAACAACACCCTGATGATCAGGAAACAGCCGGCATCATGGGAGGCATTTATAAAGAGATTTTCAGGAAGGAGCAAGACACACGATATGCATTAATGTCGCGGGATACGTACTTGAAGAATTTCGTCACAACGCGCAGCTATTATACCGGCATCAATGCCGCAACCATGTCTGCCATTGCCGGGCAGGCTGGTCGTGGCCGGGAGATCGCTGCAGAGGTCATCCAATTGATTGGCGATCATCCATCGGATTTCTGGCAACAGGTAACCCTTGCTGAGGCATATCTGCTCACCAAGGAACGCGACAAGGCGTTGGCAGGATATTTTGAAGCCAAGAAGATGGCCGGCGCGGATTGGGGTAAGGTGACAACGGTTTACAATCAGCTTTGGCTCCTCAGCCACTACGTTCCCGTGCCCAAGGAGATCCTCCGTGTATTTCATCCTCCCGGTGTTGTTTCCTTTATCGGTCACATGATTGATCATCCGAACCGGGAAAACCCAAGGTTCCCTCCTTCCATAGAGGCCAAAGTAAAAGACGCCATCGTGGGCGCCATCAATACGATCAATGCCAGAATCGGATTCTGCTCACTGGCTTGTGGCAGCGATATCCTTTTCGCCGAAGCCATTGCCGCTGTTGGCGGGGAAGTGAACATCTGGATTCCGTTTGCCAAGGCAGATTTTATAGAGGCCAGCGTGCGCTTTGCCGGCGGCAGCTGGCTCGAACGGTTTGAGGCGCTTATCAATCGCTTTCCGGTAACCTATCTCACCCATGATGCTTATGCCGGATATGATGACCTCTTCTCTTTTCAGAATCGCGTGATTTTTGGTTCGGCGATCATCCGCAGTGTGATGAACCACACCGAACCTACCCTGCTTACCGTGCTGTCCGAGACAGACCTCCGGCAAAAGGAAGGCGGTACGCGTGATACAATAAGTCTTTGGCCTTACGCAGGTCGTCATATCAATATCAATCCCGACAATTTTCTTTCACCCGGAACCGCGACGCCACCCTCTCTTAAAACAGAGGAGATCAGGAGGACCCATCCTGCCATCGACAGGCCGGTTCTCTTTGCTGTTTGTGCAGATCTTCCTGGCGTGACTTCGGGGGAACAACAAAAGGTGTTTGAAGAAATTCAGAAGAGAATGGACTTCCCCATTCTTGCTCCTGTGACCATCGACGCGAGCGATGTGATGATCATCTCTTTCCGGTCAATACTTGGCGCCATGGACCTCGCCAGGATTATCCTTCGGTATATGCAGTCACAAAACCTCACCGGAAAACTAAGAATGAGTCTTTACGCCAGTCCTGCCCTGCTGACTTCTGAAGGCGGGCGAAAGGCGCTCGCTCCCCTCCCTGCATCACAACTACGCGAACTCCACCGTTTGATACCTACAGGAGCTGTGTATGCCTTTGCACGGTTCTCTTCAGCACTGTCGCTGGACGTAAGCCATTACTCGGTGGACTATGCCGGCATTGTCGCGGTCGACTGGTACCCCCAGCCCCTGGAAATCTACAGGATCAATATGCTGGATGGCGGTAAAACCGCCTAGCGCTTACCCTACCGGCTCACTACATCATTTCCACAACTCATGGCATTGCCGTTGGCAAGGGTGTATCCTGACCTGATCTTTGCCCGTCCAATTGACAAAAAGAACCTTATGAAAGCCGTTGTCACCGTATTTTTTGCCTTCGTGAGCCTGATCATGGCTTCAGGCCAGAACTTGTCCATTTCCTCCTCCAGGGAGGGGAATCAGCGTATCACCTATAACCGGGGCGGCATGTCCAGCTTTAACGTGGAGACCCGCGGCAAAATGGAAATCACCGACGATGACAAGGACATTAAGAGCATGTCACCAGACGGGTACCTGGAGATCAACAAGACAGTCTTTGGAAGCAAGAGGACCATTGTTATATCTCCTCAGGGGAACGGCCTTAAGAAAGAATACTATGAGGGCCGGACCCTCATGCCGTTTGAACCAGATGGCCGCAAGTGGCTAGGGGAAATTCTGCCTGAAATTGTGCGCAGCACGCATATCGCTGCGGAGAGCAGGGTGAAGCGGTTCTTTAATAAGGGTGGATCAGGTGCCGTACTCGACGAGATCAAGTTGATTGAAAGCGACTACGTGAAAGTGCACTATGCCAACCTGCTGCTCGAACAAAATGTGCAGGCATCAGAACTTTCCACGATCGTCAACAGCGTCACCGGCGGAATGGATTCCGACCACTATATCACTGAGTTCCTGACAAAGAACATACGACGATTGATGGCTTCGAAAGATGCTGCGGATGCCGTCTACGCGGCAACCCGCAATATGGACTCCGACCATTACAAGACACAAGTCATCAAGGAGGCTCTTCGTGAAGGTCCCGCTTCTCCGGAAAGTGTCAAGAGCGCCTTGCTGGCAACCAGCAACATGAGTTCTGATCACTACAAAACCGAAGTGCTCACCTCTCTCCTTAGACAGAACAACCTGACTGAAAACGTTGTATCAGAAATGATCGGTGTCACCAAATCCATGGATTCCGATCACTACAAAACAGTGATCCTCACCAGAGCGCTTTCCAAACAAGGCTTGTCTTCCACTTCCTTCCAGAAGATCCTGGAAGCAGTGAAAGAGATGGACAGTGATCACTACAAGACCGAGGTGATGACCCATTTGCTTGAAAACAATGTTGGACCTGACCTTCAAACCATTCTGATTGCCGCAACATCATCGATTGACTCTGATCACTATATCTCGGTCGTAGGAAAGAAGATTCTCAAGAACCAGAATCTCACCGATGAAGCATTTCAGAACCTGCTTCAGGTGATGGCTTCCAATCAGAGTGATTACTACATGTCTGAGTTCCTGAAAACAGCTGCCGACAGGCCCGGACTGTCGAAGCAGAATATACAGACCATCCTCAATGCAGTGGGTTCGATTGACTCTGATCACTATATGACAGAAGTACTTGTCGACCTTGCTCCATCACTACGTGCGCTGAATGACCAGTCACTCAAGGATGCATATCGCGCTGCCGCGAAAAAGATTGGATCAGAAACGTATTATGGCAGGGCCTTACGGGCTATTGATTGATGGCTGGCGCCATTTCTCCAACCATCTAAATTTCAGTAGCTTCAACATGTCATGCTTGTGCGCACATTGATTCCATCTGCATTCGTAAGAAAGTATCTTTTTCTCGTGGCAGGCTGCTCTGCTGTTGGCACGATGTTCTTTCTTTTCATGCACTATGGCAATACAGGGAAGTTGCCGTCATTCAGCATGCAGGGAAAGGAAATCATTCTGGCCTGTATCAGTACAACGATCTTCGGCCTGATTGCCCTCAATATCGATGGCATCCTGGACAAGCTTATCAACTGGAAAACCAACTTCCTCCTGCGTTTCATCACCGGGCTCGTTACCAACATGGTGCTTGTCATCATGTTCTTCACCCTTGCTGCCAAATACTGGTTCAAAATCAACACTGAAGACACGCTGAAGCTGAATATCCTCTTCATTATCGCCGTCTTTATCTATGAGATCTTTTATGGACTGTTCTATTCCTACAGATATTATGCTGTCACGCAGGCTGAGCAGCTTCAGTCAGACCGGTGGCAGCTCGAACTGCAATTCCAGTCACTGAAAGCACAAATCAGTCCGCACTACCTGTTCAATTGCCTCAATACCGTATCGTCTCTTCTTTACAAAGACTCAAGAATCGCGGAGGAATTTGTCAGGAGAATGGCTGACACGTTTCGATATGTGCTCGGCAACCAAAAGCGTAAACTCGTGACATTCCGTGACGAGCTCGATTTTGTAAAGTCCTACTACTTCCTGCTGCAGGTCAGGTACGAGTATCACTTCCAGATGGAAACCAATATTCCTGCAAGCTTGCTCGACACACAGATTCCTCCCATGACCCTTCAGTTGTTGGTTGAAAATGCCGTGAAGCACAACGCCATCAGCAAAGATCAGCCGTTGCTTGTATATATAGGAGCCAAGGATAACACCCACATCATCGTCTACAACACCAAGACCCAGTCCATCAAGCCCGCCAACAGTTTTCGCGTGGGACTCGAGAACATTCACAAACGCTACTCATTCTTCACACCGGAAAAGGTAGTGATAAAGGATACCGACAAGTTTCAGGTGCAATTGCCGGTGATTCGTCGTGCCAACCATGAAGGAATTGGACTATGAAAAGGCTCTTCATACATAATCCCTTTTTCAGAATCCTTACTCCGCCGGTGTTCGGGATTCTCGTCTACCTGATCATACTGCTGATCAACAATAATGTGGAGCAGATTACTACGCTCATCAGCAACCAGGAGGTGTACGTAAGCATGTTGATGAGCCTTGTGGCCTTTGAATCCATGCGAATAACCATTGTGCTGCTGGACCGCATGATGGTTCCCGAAAGAAGGAAACTCCTGATTCAAACAGCGGCCACCTCCATCGTCTGCGTAGCCATGGTATCGTTGGCGATCAGCCAGTACTATCGTTGGGTCATCGGCTTTGATATAAGCATTCGGGAAATCTATCTGTTTGGTTCGATCTTTTTTATGAGCGCCCTGCTATACAATGCCCTCTATGTTGGCAATCAGTACTTGTCAAGGGAAAACACCCAACTTTTGGAGCAGGAACAAAAACTGCGCGAAAATCTCGAGGCCGAGTTCTCATCTTTCCGCCAGGAAATCAATCCAAACCTTCTGTACGACAGCCTGGAAGAGCTCATCCTCTGCATGCATACGCAATCAGAATTGGCAGAAGAGCTCATCGACAGCCTTGCCGCGCTGTACAGGTACCAACTGATCAATCGTCAAAAGGAGTTTGTACCCCTTGCAGAAGAACTGGGTGCTTTGCGTCATTTGCTTCGACTGGCCAATACCAAGCACCGGGGTCAGATCATCTGGAAAGAAGAGGTGCCTGCTTCCTTTGATATACAAATCATGCAGGGCTCCCTGCTCACCACCCTGGACAGCATTATCCGCAACACCCTGATTTCTGAACACTCACCCCTTCAGCTCATCCTGTCATTGGAGGAAGAAGATTACCTGGTGCTGACCCACGGCCTCAACGACAAGCTGCAGCAGCACCCTGAAAGTCAGCTGGCCTTCCAGCAGCTGCAACGGTCTTATTCCATTTATAGTGACCGCCCATTTGTTCAGGTAAAGGCAGGCCGGGAAAATTATATTAAATTTCCCAAGATCACTGTTCAACAGACCACTGCCGCCATCGCATGAGCCTATCCCTCAAAGTCCTGATTGTCGAGGACGAAACACCTGCCGTAGAGAAACTTCAACGGTATCTGCAGCGATACAGCAATGATATTAAGGTTGCCGGGGTGTGCGACAGCGTGGCACAGTCGGTGGCCTGGCTGGAATCCCAACAGGCAGATGTGGACCTGATTTTTATGGACATTCAGCTCAAAGACGGCGTCAGTTTTGGAATCTTCAGCCAGGTGAAGGTGACCAAGCCTGTCATCTTCATTACAGCATACAACGAGTATGCCCTCGAGGCCTTCAAGGTCAACAGTATTGACTATCTCTTAAAGCCTGTCACATTCGACGACCTGCATACGAGCCTACAGAAGTTCGAAAATCTCCGGTCTCAATTCGTTATCAAGGATACAAGCCTTGATAAGCTGAAAAATCTTGCCGCTGAAGGCGCTGGCAGAACCTATAAGAACCGGTTCATGGTCAAGGTTGGCGACCACATACGTTCCATCACGTCAGATCAGATCCTTTTGTTTTTCGCTGATGGCCGTGATGTTTATCTCGTTACTCAGCAATCGCGAAAATTCATCATTGACTTTACACTCGAATCATTGGAAGAGGTACTTGATCCGGCCATATTCTTCAGGGCCAACCGGACTTATATCCTCCATATTCAGTGTATTCAGGATGTCGTCGTCTACTCCAACAGCAGGCTGAAGATTGCCATGCAGCCCATATGGGATAAGGAGATCATTGTCAGCCGCGAAAAAGTCAGCGAGTTCAAAAGCTGGTTTGACGGAAAGCCCGTCTAGCGCTAGAACTTCAGATAAGCATATCCCTTCAACTGGTAGGTCGTCACCGTCGTCAGCATAGAAACCGCAGGTTTTACCTCCGGCACCATGCGCTTTCGATCCACTTTCCTGTTGACAATGGATTGACCGCAAACAAACATCCGGACTCCCGCCGCCTGAAGCTCCTGATAGAGCTTGAGGTTAGGATTATCAACATTGTATTTCGCCCGGTACTGATCATTGTTCATCGTCGTATAGGTGGCGCCGCCATGAATGGCAAGAACAACGTTCACGTTGCTGGAGGGTACTCCGCCTACGGCATGCAGGTTGAGCAGACGTGCGACATTGTTGAGCGCCCAGTTGATCGTATCAGGCTTCTCACTTTCCCGTTCAACTTCGATGATAATGTTATACACCATCGACGGATCGGGTCGCTCTTCAGCAAAAGGAATCTCAAAAATTCCACCATGGCTTTTGATAACGGGGTTGACCCGTGAACCCTGGGCAAATACGGATGTTGCATTGACAGCACAGACGATTGTCAGGACAAGTAGCTTCTTCATATCAATGATTGATTAGGATATTGACGCCGGCTATAAAGATGAGAACTGCTGTAATCTTTCTGATGTGAACGGCACTGAACTTCTTCGAACCCCATCGCGATCCAATTTGGCCGCCGAGAAAAACAGCCAACAGGAGTGGCCCAATAAATGACCAGTCAAAGGTGGCCGCTCTCGACCACTGTCCGACAAGCCCGCTGACAGAATTAATCAGGATATATACGCTGGCAAGGGCCGAGATATTCCTGGCTCCATCCCACCGCATGAAGTGAAGCAAGGGAGATAGAAAAATCCCACCACCAATACTCACGAGACCGGAAAGAAATCCAATTCCTCCGCCAATGGATGCCGCAAGCATCGTGGGGTTCTTCAACTTCGCCCATTGTGGTGAATCCATGGAGCGGTCGTAAAACCAGAGCACCACTGAAGCGACAAGCAATGTCACTCCCAGAATCACAAAAAAAGTAGTCTCGCGAATCGGATAATACCCACCGAGAAATGACATCGGTACGCTGAAAACAAGAAACGGCCATATCTTTCTCAGGTCAAGCAAATTCTCACGATAAAAAATCAATGTGCCGCCGGTAACCACAACGATGTTGCAAAGGAGCGCCGCTGGACGCATGACTTCAAATGAAACACCCAGCACGGCCATCAGTGCCAAGTAGCTTGTGCCTCCTCCAAAGCCTACAGAGGCATACACCATGGCGATGAGAAAAAATGCGATCAGCAGGAAATACTCCATGATGCTTTAACCGCCAATGGTCGACATAGATTCATGGATCGGTAACGCAGCGCCCCTCGCCTTCTCTGCTTCAAATCCGTCCTTATGACGGTGACGGAATGCATGGGTGAGCATATCCAGGAGCGCTTCATCAGAGGTGCCGGCACGCATTGCGTCACGGATACTCATTACTCCATGATCGTAAAGGCACGTCTTCAATTCACCTTGCGCTGTCACCCTAATCCTGTTGCATGAACCGCAGAAAGTACGGCTGTAAGCGGCTATGATGCCGATGTCTCCCTGATGCCCAGGTATGGCATAGTGTGATGCAGTGGCATGAGCCGGATCAGGCTTCTTGTGTATGTTGGGAAAAGTCTCTTTCAGTACCTGAAGGATCTTTGTGTGATTCCAAACCAGCCTCGGATAATGCGAACCATCACCATTGAACGGCATCTCCTCAATGAACCGAACTGAAACGGGGTGATCTTTCGTCAATGCAGCCATCGCAGGTATGTCTGTCGTATTCCTGCCATCCATGACCACCGCGTTCAACTTCACGGGAATATCATGCACCAGCAAGCTCTCAAAAGTGGCCCAAACCTTATCGAAATCATCTCGCCTTGTGATGGCAGCAAATCGCTCCCGGTTAAGTGTGTCCAAACTCAGGTTGACAGATGCAATGCCCATAGCCTTCAGGGCTGGAATGTGCTTTCTGGTCAGTACGCCGTTGGTTGTCAGGTGCACCTGATCGATTCCCTTAATGTTGATGATGGCCTTCAGGAGCTTCATCAGGTCTGTTCTCACAAAAGGTTCTCCGCCTGTTATTCTGACTTTCGATACACCCAGGGAGGCCATCGCTTTTACCAGGCGCTCTATTTCCTCGTATGAAAGCAGGTTCTTCTTTGCTACATACTGAATACCCTCCTCTGGCATGCAATAAAAGCAACGGAGGTTGCACCTGTCTGTAACAGCCAGTCGTAAATAGGTAATAGGACGGTTGTGGTTGTCGAAAAGCATCACAGAAAACGAAATATACTCAATGACCTCTTAAATTTGGGCTTTGATATTTGCACATGAAGGTACGCATAAAAGCATATGGCATCGCCAGAGATATTACAGGAGGCACGCTGGATCTGGAGTTTGATGGGCAAACGGTAGCACACCTAAGGAAATCTTTGTATGAACGTTATCCTGCACTTTCAGGGCTTGCCTCGATGATGGTTGCGGTCAACCAGCAGTATGCCGGCAATGAAGTAGCATTGCATGCCGACGATGAAATTGTTCTGATACCGCCTGTCAGTGGTGGATAAGTTGAGGAGGACCCTGAAAGCATCAGCGCCCGCATATCATTCTTCCGTCAAAAAATCCTGATCAAACCCATTGCTTCTGCCGTAGTGAATAATTACATTCATTCACCCTTCGTCGCCACCAACGCCTTACCCATATGATAAAAATCACCGAAAAAACGATCGACGTTCAAAAAGTCATCGAAACGGCCTCCAGCCTTGGCGCAGGGGCCGTTAACGTTTTTATTGGCACCGTTAGGAATCATGCACACAACAAGAATGTCGTCTGGCTGGAATACGAAGCTTACGAAGCAATGGCCGTTGCGGAAACCAGAAAGATTATTGATGACGCTGCCGGACGGTGGCCTTTGCTGGGGTGGGCCGTCAGTCACCGGATTGGAACCCTGAAGCCCGGTGAGGTAGCTGTAGCTGTCGCCGTTTCCACCAAACACCGAAAAGAATCATTTGAAGCCTGTCAATTTATTATCGACCGGCTCAAAGAACACGTCCCGATTTTCAAGAAAGAAGTATTTGAAGACGGCGAAGAATGGGTTGGCGCCAGACCAGAGGCGCAACCTACTGCACAGTTGAATTGACCATCACTCGCCCAGCACCTGGGCCAACACGAGGTAGCCCGCGGTGACAAATACAATCGATACCAGCAACGCGGCCGTCACGACAAGGATCAGGTCGCGAAATATGGGGTTGATGGCTGGGGGATGAAATCTCAATGCCCGCATGATCGTTTGATTGATTCCTTACAAAGGTCCGACAGAACCGTTGGTCTTTTCCAGGAATCAATGTCTCAGCCCGGTATCCGTATGATTTTGGCGGCGAATGAGCAATTAGGCTTTACGTTAACATTAAACCTGTTCGGTGTAAATGGCTCATAGCGTGATGATCACGAGCCTATACCATATCCATTAGGGGGACTAAATGCGGATGTAATATTCTGCTGCGATTGTGATGAAATCAACCAGCCCCGACTCAGCTAAGCTTGTCGCTTGTAACTTGACTTTCCGCCGGTTTTCTCCAAAAGACAAATGGACTCAATACGGATATCATGAGAAAGCGCTTTGCACATGTCATAAACCGTCAATGCTGCAACAGCCACTCCTGTGAGGGCTTCCATTTCCACTCCGGTTTTGGCCACAATAGAAGCCGACGCCTCGATAACAAGATGCTCCCGCTCAATTCGAATCGTTACTTCACAGTGATCCAGGGTAAGCGGATGGCACAATGGAATCAATGTTGATGTTTGCTTGGCTCCCATTACCCCGGCAAGGATGGCGGTTTGAAAAACCGACCCTTTAGCTGTACTCCCGTTTTTCTCTTTGAGCACTTTCATGATGTCCTTGCCAAGCCAGACTTTCGCCTGCGCCACCGCCTTCCTTCGCGATGGCTCCTTGGCGGAAATATTGACCATGGCAGGATTTCCTTTTGCATCGACGTGGCTTAGTTTCCTCTTCATTTATATTTTTATCTTGAATCAAAAATAGCCAATTCATGGTCAGCGTCCCCGAGGCAACCCGTCTTATTCACGAAGTGATCTACCGCCCCGGAATGGAGCGTATCAAGATTGAGCAGGCGGAAGGCCGTGTATTGGCAGAACAGGTCAAAGCAGACAGGGACTTCCCGCCCTTTGACCGTGTGGCCATGGACGGTATTGCCGTCGCCTACTCCGCCATTGAGGAGGGTTGGGAAGGATTCAGGGTTGAAGGACTTCAGCCGGCAGGCCAGCCGCGCCTCACCCTCAAAAATGATAAGAACTGCATCGAAGTGATGACGGGAGCCATGCTTCCTATTGGTTGTGACACCGTCATACGATATGAGGACGTGATTCTCGTCAATGACATTGCCAAGGTAAAGGTCAAGGGGATTGAGCGTGGCCAAAGCATACATACGCGGGCAACGGATGCACGACGAGGCGATACCATTCTCGATGTTGGTCAGCGCATCTCTACCAGTGAGGTGGCTTTGCTGGCCTCCGTCGGGCGATTGGAAACCGATGTATTCAGGTTCCCCAAGGTCGCCATCGTTTCAACAGGTACCGAGCTTGTTGATATTCATGACAGACCGCAGCCACACCAGATCCGGAGGTCAAACAGTTATGCCCTTCAGGCAGCTCTTCAATCCATGGCGTGCTCAGCAGATCTATTCCATCTAGCCGACGAACGCAATGCCATGGAAAGGGAATTAGGAAAAATCCTTCCCTTATACGACGTCATCATTCTCACGGGCGGTGTTTCAAAGGGCAAGTTCGATTTCGTTCCTGCCGTGCTTGATTCTCTCGGTGTAACCACCGTGTTTCATCAGGTCAGTCAGAAGCCTGGTAAACCGCTTTTCTTCGGAACAACCAAAAAGCAGGCTGTATTTGGTCTGCCCGGCAATCCGGTTTCAACATTCATGTGCTTTTATCGATATATCCGGCCATGGCTGCTGACAGGCATGGGTATTCAATCCGTTCCCAGCAGTGCCATCCTCGCCGAAGACATCACGCTGAAAGGAGGCGACCTGACACATTTTCTTCAGGTTCATGTTGCCTTTGAAGGTGGGCGTCAGCTGGCTTATCCAAGGCCTGGTGGCGGATCAGGTGACTTTGCCAACCTCAGGCAGGCAGACGGTTTTCTTGAACTTCCGATGGGTCAGACTGAATACAAAAGCGGGCAGGCCTATCCCTACATTCCGTTTCGCGGAGCCTACTAACTAAGGGAGTATTTGCAAGGGCACCCCTGTCCGCCTAACTTCGCGGCCCGGGCATTCCTTATGTCCGTTTCAAAGGGCAACAACAGACCCAGGCTATGTTTGAATCACTGAATCAAAAGATCGAGAAGGCCATCCAGACCCTTAAAGGTCAGGGACGGATTACTGAAATCAATGTCGCCGGGACCATCAAGGAAATCCGAAAAGCGCTCATCGATGCCGACGTCAACTATAAGGTAGCCAAAGAGGTGACCGATGAGATCAAGGTCAAAGCCATGGGTCAAAATGTACTGACTGCCATCTCACCCGGCCAACTCCTGACGAAGATCACCAACGATGAGTTGACAAGGCTCATGGGTGGCGAAAGTGAAGATATCAGGATTGAAGGAAGTCCGGCTGTCATTCTCATCGCAGGACTGCAGGGTTCTGGTAAAACAACATTCTCCGGTAAACTCGCGAGCTATCTGAAGAAGCAGGGACGGCAGGTAATGCTGGCAGCGTGCGATATATACAGGCCTGCCGCCATTGACCAGTTGAAGGTGCTGGGCACTCAAATTGGCGTGGATGTCTTTGCCAATCTCGAAGAAAAAGATCCGCTTAAAATCGCCCGCGAGGCTGTTGAGTTTGCAAGGAAAAACAACCACAGGGTGGTAATCGTGGATACCGCCGGACGGCTTGCCGTGGATGAGGCGATGATGGCGGAAATCGCGTCATTGAAAGATTCGCTTAAGCCTTCGGAGACCCTTTTTGTGGTGGATGCGATGACAGGGCAGGATGCCGTGAATACCGCAAAGACTTTCAATGACCGGATCAACTTCGATGGTGTTGTACTCAGCAAAATGGATGGCGATACCCGCGGTGGTGCCGCCCTTTCCATACGGCGAGTAACGGAGAAGCCCATCAAATTCATCAGCCATGGTGAAAAGATGGAGGCGCTTGACCGCTTCTATCCTGACCGGATGGCTGGACGAATTCTTGGAATGGGTGATGTAGTTGGGCTTGTTGAAAAGGCACAGGAAGCATTCGATCAGGATGAGGCCGCCAGGCTTCAGAAGAAGATCAGAAAGAACCAGTTCGACCTCAATGACTTTCTTAACCAGCTGGCCCAGATCAAGAAGATGGGCAACATGAAAGACCTTCTTGGTATGGTGCCAGGCATTGGCAAAGCCATAAAGGATGTCGACGTTGACGATAATACTTTCAAACCATTGGAAGCCATCATCCGGTCAATGACAATGGATGAACGTGAGAATCCCGAGATCATCAACAGCAGCCGCAAGGAGCGCATTGCCCGGGGTAGCGGAACATCCGTACAGCAGGTCAATCAACTGCTCAAACAGTTTACCGAGCTTCGCAAAATGATGAAGACCATGAACAAAATGGGTGGCGGCAAGCGCGCCTTATCCGCCTTAAATCCCTTCGGACGCTGATTTTTCCACCAACCGCACGGTTAGCTAAACCATAACAGCCGTCGTTGCGTTAGCATTTCACAGTATTTGAAACCTAAAAACAAAAAAACCATGAAACGACTTATGACAGTATTTGCTCTGGCACTGGTTGCTACGAGCCTCTTCGGACAGGAGAAACCCCTTAGCCCGGGTGTTAGCGTAGAAGGAAGCATTGATGGTGCCTTAATCAAAGTGGCCTATTCAGCTCCTTCGGCCAGGGGTCGAAAGATGATTGGCGGTATTGAAGCCTACGGGAAAGTATGGCGGACAGGTGCTAACAAGGCGACCATTTTCGAAGTCGACAAGCCCATCCAGGTAGAAGGTCAAACATTGGCCAGCGGCAAATATGAACTATTCACTATTCCAGGTGAATCTGAATGGACGATCATCTTCCAGAAGTACGGTGACCAGTGGGGTGCTTACAAGTACTCGGAAAGCAATGATGTGTTGCGCGTAAAGGTAAAAGCGGGTAAAACACCATCATTCGTTGAGACTTTTGCTATCAACGTCGTCAAAAATCAAGTTACCCTGCAATGGGAAAACTCCCTGGTAGCATTTAATGTGAAGAAAGGGTAAGGAAAATCTTTAGGAGATAGAAATGGGGGTTGGATCGGTTTCCGATTTAACCTCCATTTTTTAGTTTTCAGCCGCACCAAGGGTATTGAAATAATCAACCATCAGCAACAGGTCACGTTCCTTACCAAGACTCAACTTGTTGATCTTCTGAAACTCTTTCATTTCAGACTCTTTCTCGGCCCAAATCTTGGTCAACTCCTTCTTGTTCAGGGCGCGCAATTCCTTCCCTGGCCCATAGAGCATTGATTTCTTCTTGGAGATGGTATAATTCTCACTCCCCGACTGCATGGCGGTATTATAGTTGGGCCTGAGTAAAGTTGTCTGCGTGTACGAATAGACATCGAGTTTTCCCCAACAGAGCACCTCCAAAAATCCGCTCAGAGGCGTGCCATCCACAATGAAATCCTTACCGTTGACAAACGAGTGGGGAAGACTGGTCAGCGAATCCGTATAATCGAATGACTTGACCAGCGTGCCGTCAAGCGATTTGATGTTGTTGTCAATCATCACGTCAAGGCCGTTGTTAAGCATGTCGTACTTGATTCCTTTGAGCTTGTACGTCTTCTCCTCACGAAAGAGGGTGATCCTACCAGGATTCCAATTCTTGTCATAATAAGGGTCGCCAACAACCTGAGGGCCTAAGTTCGCTGATCGGAACGGCCTGGATTCGCGCTCGAGGTCACGCACCATAGAGATGGTCTTGAGGTCTTCATTGCTAATCTGGCATACCGCACCTAGTGGTAGCCAGCACAAGAGAACAATAAGGGTACTCTTCATGCTTGCAAAAATAAGAAATGCCTGTAAAGATTTAAGCGCATTTCTTTAAACGGCTTTCATCAGTCTATAGGTGCGGTCGTAAAAAAATATTCTCAAAAAAAAGGCCTGGAATAATCCAGGCCTTTTTGGTAGAAAAACAATTGGGTCTACAGGAAGATCAAGCCAGTCGGCCAGCCTCCGGTACGTGTGAGCGATGACGTGCCGGCATCACCGTAGTCATTCTCCCAGTCAATAACAAGCGTGGTGCCGTCATTGGTGACAATGGTGAACGAGTACACCAGACCATACTTGTCTGAACCTGTAACAGTCAATTCATCGCAGAAGTCGTTCCAAACTGTTCCATCGGCATCCGTGTCGGACCATACGCAATCGTACTGTCCAAAGGTTGAGTCACCAATAGCCCACTGACCGTGTCCAACTTTTGTAAACTCAGTGTCCCCTTCCACTTGTGGTAAACAGGGGGTAATCGGAAATGAGCCTGGATTACCAGATGCTGTCACCACTGTTACGTAGTGCACGGTACCTCCAAGTTCGGAAGGGCACTTGTTTACTGTGACGACATTGGCAAAAGGTGACTTGTAAACTCCGCCTGTTGCGGCGATGGCCGTATTCACATTCGAATTGGTGTAGGTCTTCCCATCGGGGAATACCATCGCCTGACGGAATGTAAATTGGTCCTTGCCATCGATGATATCCGCCAGGTTCACACCCATAAACGTCATGAGGTCAGTCATGGTGTGAGTCATGGTGATTCGAGGCAGGCCGGTAATCGGGTCATCGGTAAAATCCGCCTGAGTATAGGTCGTCAGCAGCTTCTCCGCTTTGTCTTCGCCAAGACCGTTGTCTGTAAGGTCCTGGAACGATACAAACAGGTCAACATGGTCAAACAACTTTCCGCGTTCGCGGTCATTGGCCTCAAAGGTCGTTTCATACTTTGAAGTCGCAACCTCTGTTGTCAGCAACACTGAATTCGTTGCAATGATTTTCAGAATGCCCGCGTTGGAGTTGTTGATGAGATCAAAAGGTACCGGGTACTTACTCTCGTCAGTACACGAAAAACCCAATCCCACCAAAAACAGGGTGATCAATATATGTGCTTTTTTCATGGTCTTATTCATTATTGGGTTACTTAACAAATCCTGCAGGGTTGGTATCCCAGAAGACTTTTACCGTATTGTCAGGCTTTTGTGTCGCACTGCTGTTCCTGATGACAAACACCGCAGGGTAGGTAAATGAGCGGTAGAATTGCCCAGGGTTCAATGCCAGAGCAGGTTGTAGATTACCCGGTTTGCCGGTCCGACGAACCGTGTTGTAAGCCTCTACACCATTACCCCATAGTGCCACCCAGTATTCGTGGATCAGTACATCCAGCTTTTCGTCAGCCGTTGCGTTGGCCGCCACTGGGGTACCTCCAGGGAAATAATCGGTTTCGTAGCCTGCGTCATAACGGAGTTGCACAGCAGCCTTGTAATTGGAAATTGCTGTAGGGTTGAACGTATTCAGCACAGCTCCTGATGTTGGTAATACAGAAGGGTCGAATGCAATCACCTTCCCAATGGACTCATCGATGGCAGCCATCATGGTAGCATTTGCGGCAACTGGATCACTCTTCATCACCAACTCATACTCTGCCTGCATGAACAGTACATATGAGTAGAGCATGATCGGAACAATTCCTTTGCCTTTGGCGCCGGCGCCTAAGTGTGCTGGCTCAAGTTCATCTACACCAACACCCTGGCTTGCGTCAAATGCTCCACCTGCAGGATAAAGCCCGTAGATGGTACGACGCAATCCGTCGGGAGGAGTTCCTTCAAAGTTGAGGTGGTCACGTCCCCAATATCCATTGGGCAACTGGCAATAAGCCGTTCCCGCAGGATAGTGTGGAGGAGGGCTGGTCGCTGATGAACATGTGAGTTCGTTCACATCTGTCGTCGGTGATGTGGTCTGTCGATAGAAATAGAACCTCACACGGGGGTCTCTGATGGTTACCGGTGTGCCGTCGTCCACATACGATTTTGCATCAAACAATTCCTTCATATAGGAATTGGACATGTATTGGTTGGCGCTGGTCAGGTAATTGCCATAGAACCAGGGGTGGTACGTATTCGGATTGCTCTGGCTGTTACCAAACGATCTGAACACAAAGTCCTCCGACCGGTCGCTAATCATATCCCCTTCCAGGAGGAGCGCATCCATCGCCGCTTCCGAAGCCACATCGGTTACAAGCCTTGTCTGAAGATAGAATTTGAACTTCAGCGTCTTGGCTAACTTTCTCCAAAGGGCTTCGTCCGCATTGTAGAATTGGTCCTTGGTGGGTTTCACCGTTGTGGCATCCACGAGGTCAAAATCAGCAATAGCGTCATCGAGCAATGCAAGGGCATCCTGGTAAACATCTTCTCCAGAATCAACCGGTGCATTGAAATCCAGTGTATTGAACGCCTGAGAATACGGGATATCACCAAAGTAGTCTACCATGGTCATCAGCACATAGGCCTTCATGACTTTGGAAGTACCCTGATAGAAGGCATTGTACTCCAGTTCAGGTGTAGCGGGATCCTCTGCGGTCTTCTCCAACAACAGGTTGGCATTGACCATGATATCAGAGTATGCGCTAAACCATAATGCATTGAAGCTGTTGGCTGTATATGCGTTTTCGTACGTCGCTCCAAACATGGCGAGCATGCGGGTATTGTCCATACCAAACTGCGTTGCCGTGATAAAGAATCCAGCCATATTAAGCTGGAGTCCATTAAAAATGAACTCGTTACCAGCCTGATCGGTTGTGAGTGAACTTGGGTTCACCAAATCGTCCTCAAGCTTACAGGAGTTACCCATGATCAGTATCACCGACAGGATTGCCCCCTTGGCAAAATTGGATATCGTTGTTTTTTTCATAGTAGTCATGTTTTAGGGCTTAGAAGGTAAGTCTAACCATACCGCCAAAGCGTCTGGCACTTGGTCCTGTGAACAAATCAAATCCAAGACCATTACCAACACCTGTGCTGAGCACATCCGTATCAAAGTTCATTCCTGTAGGGAAGTTTACGGCCTTGAACCAGAGGTTCTGACCTGAAATGCCCACAGTCACGCGCTTGAATGGTGTCTTCGACAGGATTGATTTCGGGAGGTCGTAGTTCAAACTGACATCCCTCAAACGGATTGTCGTACCGTCATAAATCTGCAGGTCGCTGGGACCGAATGCTACGTTATTGAAATAAACCGCAGCAGACGTGATCTGGATATCATTGGGGATATAATCCGCTTCACCAGGTGCGCCAGCATTGGGATTCTCCTTCACACCAGGAAGCACAAAGGTACGGTCGTGATCAAAGTCAACGAACTTCGATACACCGCGACCGATGAGTGTTGCTGTCGTTGCAGACCAGATGTCGCCACCCTGGCGATATTCCATCTGTGCGCTCAGTGTAAATCCTTTGTACATGAAGGTGTTGAACAACGACGAATTCCACATCGGGTTCGGGTCGCCAATACGCTTGATATCATCGGAGAACAGGTAGTCACCAGTGCTGGTAACGATGCGCTCGCCTGTAGCGGGATCTTTCGGTACATAGGATCCGTAGATCACGTTGTATGGCTCACCAGGAACAGCGTAGTTACCCAGATCGGCAAATGCACCACCTGGAATTTGTACACGGCCCAATCCGCTTCCGAGTTTTTCAACCACGGAACGGTATGCCCACCAGTTCAGTGTTACATCCCACTGGAATGCACCTACTTTTACCGGAGTTCCACGCAGTGACAATTCCATACCCTTGGTTGAAATCTCACCGACGTTAACACGGATCGTCGTATACCCTGTTGTCGGGTCAAGCGGCGCATCCGTAATCAAGTCTGTGGTTGTACGTGTATAGAGTGAAAGGTCGACACCTAACCGGTTTTGGAGGAAGCTACCCTCTACGCCTGCTTCAATCTCAGACTGCAACTCAGGCTTCAGATTCGGGTTACCGAGTCTGTTAGACAAGTTGTTGGAAGAGATAGGTAGACCCACATCGTCGAGGTATGCACGACCCGCGAGGTTCAACACATTGCGTGTTGCATATGGCGTCGGAAAACCTGCTGATGTACCGTAGTTAACACGCACTTTGATCTGGTTGATCACGTCGGACTCCAGGCCGAAGGCGGTAGTCGGAATAAATGAGAAGCTTACACTGGGATAGAAAATGCTCTGGTTGTCTACTTCAACAGTAGATTTCCAGTCGTTCCTTCCCTGGAAAGTTACATAGGCAAAATCCTTGTAACCGAGGCTGGCCGTTCCATACACACCATAGAGAATCACATTCTCTCTATAATTAATGTTGAGACCTGTGAATGCATTGATGTTGGAGTGTGTGAGGAAGTTTTCATGGTTCATATATCCAAACACAATTTGCTGAGTGCTCTCCATACCATCGCGGATATACTCATCTCTCCGGTTGTTCCAACCCACAACAAAGTTCAGGTTGAAGTCCTCGTTGAGGTCCTTGTTAAAGGAAAGGAATACGTCATGGTTCCAGATCGTGTTCTGACCTGTCACTGTGCGGTACATACCAGGAATGTTCTGGGGACCTCCCTTGTTGATTTGATAAGCCTGCAATTCAGTATAGGTATCCAAGCCCACACGATAGGTAATATCGAGGCCTTCCATCAGTTTATAGTTGAAGGAAGTCCGTCCGAAAAAGCGTTTCACCTCGTTGGTTGACAGGGAGTACTTGGCTGTCCACCGTGGGTTCTCGATGTCATTACCCGCACGGTAGTAAGCGCTTTCGTGTGTTTGAGGCGTCTCAAAAGGCAATCCCATCAAGTCAATGTTTCTCGGTGTAAAAAACACATTGGAGAAAATTGAAGAGCCAGGTCCTGATGTTGAGTTACCAGCAGCAGCCGAAATAGGCGGTGTGGCCTGGTCGGTGCCAGCATAGTTGAAGCTGGTGCTGACCGTGAACTTTTCAGTAACAGCCGCATTAAATCCGATACCAAAGTTCAGCTTCGTCAGGCTGTTGTTGGGTATGAACCCTTCATCCTTAAGGTAGCTGAGGGATGCGTTGTAGCTGATTGTTTCACTTCCACCGTTCACGTTGAGTGAAGTATTGGAAGAAAATCCATTCTTGAAGAAGTCCTTCACGTTATTGGGATAAGCGACATAAGGAACATTCTTTCCGAGGAATTCCGGGAACTGATTGCGAATCTGCGATGGCGCGTTCGACAGCGGGTGCGGAATTGAATCCGGTGAACCTAAAGCGCCGAACTTGGGACCCCAGTTGCTGAAGAAGAAACCCCAGTTCTGGTCGAATCCATTACCATAGTTATCCTGCAGTTCTGGCATCGAAGCAATTTCTGTAGCGAAGTAGGTCTGGTTAATATTGACCTCCATCTTCTCTTTCTTCTTCCGGCCGTTTTTGGTTGTTACGATCATAACCCCGTTGCGACCTTGCTCACCGTAAAGTACGGCAGCAGAAAGGCCTTTCAACACGTCGATACGTTCGATGTTGTTGGGGTCCAGATCAAGGAATCGGCTAGGAGTAGCCTGGTTACCACCAAGGAAGTCTCCCTGAGCATTGGTGCTTGAGTTGAAAGGCACACCATCAACAATCCACAGCGGCTGCTTGTTGCCGGTGATCGTCGTGTAACCACGAATGATGATGTTGGTACCTGTTCCTGAAACACCCCCAGTATTGGTGATGTTCACACCGGGGATTTTACCCTGGAGCAAACGAGCGAGGTCACTTTCGGGCTTTTGTGCCACGAGGTTACCGCCCACACTGGTCACCGAGTATCCGAGGGCTCGTTTGTCCTGTTGGATACTTTGTGCCGTTACCACCACTTCAGTCAATTGTTTGACGTCAGAAGCCATTCCTGCGTCTACCACTGACCGCTCACCGACTTCCACTTCTTGCGAAGCATAGCCGATGAAGGAGAACACCAGCGTACCGCCAGCCGCGGGAACCGCCAGTTTGTAATTTCCTTCGGCGTCAGTCACTGTACCGTTGGAAGTGCCTTTCAGCAAAACGTTAACCCCTGGCAGACCACCTCCATCTTCAGTGGAGGTAACCCTTCCAGAGATTGTTCGCTCTTGCGCCCAGGCACTGGCAACAAAAGCAAACGAGAAGAGTACTAGTAAAAACTTCCTCATAGTTTTTGGTTTAGGTTAGAAAGCGATAAAGTTAAAAAACTGCGTTCCCAATAAGAACACCTTCATTTCATTTTTTTAATAATTCCTTAATTTCTATGACCTTTTGATCAAAAATGACATGGAAAAACCCCTATTTTCAACCAATTTCCATTGATGTGATCAGAAAGTACCACGATTGAGCACCTGTAAACCCCGACGGACGATTTGTCATTCAACTTCCGCAGACGGTAAATAACTGTGAACAGTGTGATCCTGAATTGTATTTCTTTGACAAAGGCTTATCCATATTCAATAAAAGATGCTGTTGCTTGGACGCTCTGACCGCGTAGATCTTCCCGGTCTTGGTCTTGAGAATATTCACGCGAAAATCGATACAGGTGCCTACACGTGCAGCCTGCACTGCAGTCGCGCAGAGATTGTAGGAAAGGAACTGGAGTTTATTCTTCTGGACGAGGAGCATCCTGAATTTACGGGCATGCCTTTCCGCGTCAAGAAATTTGAGCAACGAGAGATCAAGAACTCGTTCGGCGAAGCAGAACTCCGCTTTGTCATCAGGACCAAAGTGAAGATCGCAGGTAAAGTCATCCGGGCCGAGTTCTCGCTCAGCAATCGCGGCAACCTGAAATTTCCCGTGCTGCTGGGGAGAAAAATCCTGCGTCACAGGTTTCTTATCGACGTCACCAAAAAAGATTTATCTTTCAATCAGAAAATCAATCCTCCCTCCCAGGCTTTCCCAACGACTGATTCCTTATGAATATCGCCATACTGTCACGCGACTCGAAGCTCTATTCCACACGCCGGCTCAAGGAAGCTGGTGAAGCACGCGGGCATAAGGTGGAAATCATCGATCACATGAAATGCATGCTGGTCATTGAAAAGAAAAACCCGATGGTCTGGTATAACGGACGTCGGCTTGATTACTTCGACGCCATCATTCCCCGTATTGGCGCTTCCGTAACTTTCTATGGAGCCGCGGTCGTCAGACAATTTGAAATGATGAAAGTCTTTACAGCGATCGAGTCGCAAGCACTGATCCGCTCACGCGACAAGCTGCGCAGCATGCAAATCCTCTCCCGCGCAGGCCTCGGGCTGCCCAAGACCATATTTATGGACTACTCCCGCGACACGGAAGGTGTGGTTGAAGCCGTTGGTGGAGCTCCCGTCGTGATCAAGCTTCTTGAAGGGACACAAGGCCTTGGTGTGGTCCTTGCAGAAAACAAAAAAGCAGCACAATCGGTGATCGAAGCATTCCACGGCGTAAAGGCGAGAATCATTGTCCAGGAGTTTATCAAAGAAGCTAAAGGCGTGGACATCCGTGCGTTTATCGTGAATGGCGAAGTTGTCGGGGCCATGAGGCGGCAGGCACGCGACGGGGAATTCAGATCCAATCTTCATCGTGGCGGTCATGCCCAGGTTGTCAAACTGACGAGACAGGAAAAGCATGCTGCCATCACCGCAGCAAAAAAAATGGGCCTGGGCGTCGCCGGTGTAGACATGCTTCCCTCCAAACGCGGTCCCCTCATCATCGAAGTTAACTCCAGCCCCGGCCTGGAAGGCATCGAGGGAGCAACAAAAGTTGACATCGGCGGAAAAATTATCAGCTACCTGGAAAAGAATGCCGGAAAGATGAAGATCCAAAAGGATAAGGTGAATGCGTGAACAGGAGTCAGTAGTCAGGAGGCAGGAGTCAGAAGTCAGGAGTCAGGAGGCAGAAGTCAGGAGTCAGTGATTGAATCGTGGAAGTATTGAGCAACATATTACTTGGTGCTGGTGGTCTCATCTATCTTGTTCTGGGGACGCTCCATTGGGTTTACACCTTTTATACCCCACGATTCCGGCCGTATGATGAGTCTGTGGAAGCTGGCATGAAGGCTACCACTCCACGACTGACGAAACGGACTACCATGTGGAAAGCGTGGATGGGATTCAACGGCAGTCACAGCACCGGAGCAATGTTCTTTGGTTTTATGGCTTTGTACTTTTCATTGGCCGCTATGCCGGTCTTCAAGACTTCGATACTCCTTCAGGTTGTTGTGCTAATCAACTCGGCATACTACATGTACCTGGGGAAGAAATACTGGTTCAGCATCCCGCGCAACGGCATCATCCTTGCGACGATTTTTTTCACGATAGCTATCGTGCTGTTCTATATTTAGGTTTGTTCGTTGACGCGGCTCTCTCAATCTTCTTCTCCCTTCGTTCTTAGTTCTTAATTCTTCATTCCTTAATCCGCCTCCCCTCCGATCTTGCAGTGATCATCCATACCCACGTGCATGAGGGCATCGCCGGCGTTGACAACAGGATTGTTGTTGAGGCCAACGACATGGCCTGTTACCGGTGACTTGATCTGTTCACGGAATTCTCCGAATGGATCGGTGATCGATCCGACCAGTTGACCCTTGTCAATCAGATCTCCCGCCTGGATGTGAGGATGAAAGATCCCCGCCGTGCGTGCGCGTATCCACGATGAGTTCCACACAATCTTCGAAGGCACCTTTGCTTTGGGAGCCTCATCAATCATGTTGAGAAACTTCATCAGGCGAAGTGTTCCATTGATACCTTCTTCGATGGCTTGAAAGTCCATACGAAGAGATTCACCGCCCTCATAGACAATAATGTTCTTTCCTTTTTTTGCTGCTGTCTGCCTGAGTGAGTGTGGGCGAAAAGGTGAATCAATGGTGAATGGCGCATGAAAGGCATTGGCAAGCTCGACATTGCGAGGCTCCTGCATCACGCATCGCACCTGGGGGTAATTCGTTCGCATTGATCCTCCTGTGTGAAAGTCAATGCCAGCGTCGATAAACGGAATGATATCATGCGTGAGGTGCCAGGCCACCCTTGAAGCCAGGGAGCCCGACTTGCTTCCTGGAAAGGAACGGTTCACATCCTTGCCATCCGGCACTTCCCGTGAATAGTTGAGGAAGCCATACACATTAATAATAGGCATACACACCGTCGTTCCCCGTAGCACTTTGTGATGGCCCGCATCGATGATGCGGCGCACAATTTCCATTCCATTGATTTCGTCACCATGCATTCCTGCCGTCAGGGCGAGCACGGGGCCATCCACCGGAGCGCGGTACACATATATAGGAGTGTCGATCTGTGTGCGCGACGGAAGTCGGGCGATGTTGATATTCACTTCCTTGAATTCTCCAGGACGAATGCTGGTGCCAGCAATGGTCACTTCCTTCATGGATGCAAGGTAGTGGTTACATGTATTAGAAATCCGGGCAAGGAATAATCAGTTTATCCTTGGGTGGTTTGCGGGGATTGCGGATCGGCCAGGAATACACAAGGCTGAACTCATGCGCACCACCGCTACCTACGCCAAGCTGCGATATGGTATAGTCGTAACTATAGCCGATATTAAGAATATCCTTTTCACCTTTCAGGGTGAGTCCCAGAAGGAGCACGATCGATTCATTGTTGGCAAATCCATTGACTTCCTGGAAAGGAATGCCGCGGTACCACGTACCGATGATCAGTGGTTCAAAGGTGTAGTACAATCCTACGTCAGCCTGACTGAAAGGACCCTGGTTGCGATACTGAATGACAGGTGCCAGGCTTCGTTCCCTTGGTCGTGCAAAAAATCCCGTCCCCAGAACACCTGGCCTGAAATAGAATTTCCATCCGGCGTGCAAAGAAAATTTCCTGTCGAGGTTGTCAGCTTCTCCCAGAATGGATTGATTCGGCTCGGTGATGTGGTGAACAGCCACACCAAGCCATGCGTTCTTTGAAAACACCAGCCCTCCAAAAGATAGATCCGGAAAAAACTTACTCTGTCCGGTGTTCAGGGCTTCCGATGTCGGGTTAATCACTTGTCCTGTATTGGGATCGAACTGATCTCCGAAGCGAAGGTCATCGAAATTAATGGATCGATTGACAACCGCGACCTGAACACCCGGCCTGAATGAAATGTCCTTGGTGATCTGAAATTGATATGCATACTGCAAGCCCAGGCTGATGGACTGCAACCCAACGATGCCTACATAATCGCGTGTAAGGATTCCGCCAACACCGCTGTTTTTGTCTTCAATAAAGAAGTCAGCATAAGCAGATACGGTTGTGAAGTTGGCATCAATCGATGGCCACTGGTTCCGGTAGTTGATTCCAACACGTCCTTGCTGCGTAGAACCGGCGAATGCCGGATTCAGATACAACGGTGCCGCATAAAACTGTGAGAACTGAGGATCCTGGGCAGTTACCGAATGGGAATCTGCGAGCATCCATGCAGCGAGTAACGGAAAGATCCGGTACACCAAACTGGGGTAAAACAGTTTCCTCATTGTAGCAAAGTAAATCTATTTGAGTCTCTTATGAAAGCGAGCTTGACACGTTTACCTAACGACAAATTCAGTCAAATTATATACTTTAGTGTGGTTTGATCGTTTTAAGATTGCCCTTATAACTATGAATCAGGAAGTTGAGTGATGGAGCGAAAGATCGAATTGGTACGCATGCGCAAACTCTTGCTTTTCCTGTGTCTGAATGTGCTGACGATCGCCGGTTTTTCCCAAAACCTCGAACGATACAACTGGTATTTTGGCAACTCCAGCCAGGCCATCCGGTTCAACCGAACATCCACGATACCGTCCATTGTCAATAAAGCCGTGCCGTTTGGTACGGGTGGTAGTGCGACAGCGTCTGATCCTGTCAACGGAAACCTCCTTTTCTATACCGACGGAAGCAATGTCTTCGACAACAGGAACCTCATCATGCCCAATGGCGGGGGACTCACAGCCAATACGTCTGGCAATCAAACAACCCTGATTTGTCCTGTACCAGCACAACCTGGCAAGTACTTCATATTTACCAGCAACGCGAATTTCCCGGCAGCAGGATTTATGCGTGTTAACGTTGTGAACATGAACCTGTTTGGCAACGCAGTATTCCCGATGCCCGCAACGGGTGATATAGAATCAAAGAACGTTGCCGTCCCAGGACTTGTAGGTCTTGCTGAAGGGATGACCATCGTGCCTCACACCAACGGCACTGATTTCTGGCTGATCACGCAAACACTTAATACGTCTGACTATTCATCGACACTGATCAATGCCGCCAGTTATACCGGCACATTCAATACAACGACATTCAACAACATCGGACTTCCCACCGCTGCGGCTAACCTGGCCTATCACGCGGGCAAGAACAAGATTGCTGTTTCTCCACAAAATGACAACACCAACGCGGCCATCCTCAATGTTGATCCGGCCACCGGCATCATCACCTTTGACCAGTTCATCTTTAATTCTGGAATGGCCACAACGACCAACCAGTCTATATATGATATTGAGTGGTCACCGAACGGTGACTTCCTTTACTTATCACGACATGGAGAGCCTGGCATCCCAGCCAACCTGCTTCAGTTTGACTATCTGAACCCGACGACATCATTAACCACTGTGTTGCCTGGGTCGATCTTCAGGAGCTACGGAGTACAGATGGCACCTGACAGCAGTTTGTATCACTTATATCAGGCTGTCGCTGCCGGACCTTTTCTGCTGGGACGTATTACCCGACCTGATTCAGTTGCTGCAGCCGTGAATTATCAATCTGCTGTGCTGAGTCCAGCATCGTTTAATGGTCGCCAATTCCCCGTGTTCGCGCCACGCACCCGAATCAATTTGCTGGTTGACTTCACCTTCGCGGGATCATGCCAGAACAACAACACCGTGTTTTTCCCGGATGTCATACCCGGAGCAGACAGCGTCCAGTGGAACTTTGGTGATGGTAACGGATCAAACGCCTGGAGCCCGGCTCACGCCTTCACAACCGCCAGCACATTCAATGTATCCCTGACAGCCTTTTACCAGAATCAATCTCAGTCAACTTCAAAGCCGGTCACAATCCAGCCCTTTGATCTTCAATTGCAACTCGTTCAGGATACCACCGCATGCCATAGTGAGTTTCCTGCACCGCGCGGTACTTCAGACCCGCAGGCGTTTTCGGTCAAAGTAACCGTAACGGGAGGAACTGCAACAAGCTACAACTGGTCGAACGGAGATACTGGTGATACACTGACCCCCGACTCTGCCGGATATTATTATGTCGTTGTCAGCGACGGCTCAGGTTGCTCAAGCTATGCAGGTGTGAATGTCAAGGAATATGGCTTGCAGGATCAGCGATCGAATATCTGGTACTTCGGCAATCACGCCGGCATTGACTTCAACGAGGCTCCACCGGAAGCATTAAGCAATAGTGCTATGAATGCCCCGGAGGGTTGCTCCATCATTTGCGATCGCAACGGCAAGACCATCTTCTATACTGATGGTAGTAGTGTTTATGACCGAACCGATACCCAGATCGCCACCCTCATTGGTGGCGACCCGCTGGCTTCCCAATCCACCATTATTGTACCCGTTCCAGGCGACGAGACACTCTATTATATATTCACCAATGAAGCCGTCAATTCCGGTTCCGGAAACATGGTTCGCTACTCCCTGTTTGACCTCAAGCAAAATGGCGGACTCGGTGCCGTTACCCAATCCAACCTTCCGCTCTTTGCAAGAAGCACAGAGCGAATCACCGCCAGCGGCAGGTGGCTCATCATCCATGAATTTGGGAACAATACCTTCCGCGCTTATCCCATTACTCCTGATGGCATCGGCAACCCAACGCTGACGGCCATTGGCACTGACCACCTCGCCACACCGGTAGAAAATTCGGAAGGCTACATGAAACTGGGACCCCGTGACATTCTCGCTGTGACCCTCTCGACACCTGGCACCAGCAACTTTGTTGAACTGTTTGACCTCATCGATTCATCAGGTGTGTTGACCAACTTCAGACGAATTAACCTGAATGAGCCTACCGGTCAGGTGTACGGCGTGGAGTTTTCGCCTGGTGGCAACAAGGTATTCGCCACGGTGCGTGGAGCAGCGACATCACACATTTTCGAATACTTCATCGATTCGGTCAGGATGCCGCACTTCAAACAACGCATCACGCAGCCTGCCGAACTTGGTGCTATTCAGCTGGCACCCGACGGGCAATTGTATGTGGCTGTCAATGGCACAGGTAATGATTTTCTTGGGATGATTACAGCCAGTGATGACACTACCGCGTTCAGTTCTTTCATTTTGAATGGATTTCCCCTG
>JAEUUD010000049.1 GCA_016787625.1 Cyclobacteriaceae bacterium | reverse complement strand
GGCCATGTGCCTGGGGGATGAGGTTTACTTCACGGTTCGGGGCGAATGCGCCAGTGTAGGTAAACGTACCTTCCAGGTTTTTCAGTTCTGCCGTCCCGGCATGTACAAGGATACGCTGCGTTGTGTCGGGATGATACAGGTTACTTTCTACGATTCGTTTGTTGCTTTTCAGTTTCATCGTAGTTCCTACGATAAGCAGCAGAGCAACGCTGGCAATAATGATCTTGGTTTTCATGGGATGTGAGTTGATTGGTTTGTATGGTTTGTATTCGATTTGTTTTTAATTATTCGATAGAAGTGTTCCGTTAGCCTTGCGCAAATCCAGCTCAGCGAGCTTCAGGTTGAGGAGGGCATTGGTGTAGTTGTTTCGCGCATTCGACAGATCGTTTTGCGCATTCAAAAACTCGGTCGTGCTCGTCAAGCCGTTGCCGTATTCACCTTGCGAGGTCTCGAAGAGACGGGTCGCGAGTTCCAGGCTTTCCCGGTTGCTGATGAATTGTGCCTGATATACATCGTAGTTGATGGAAGCATCCTGCAACTGTCGCCGGGCATCCGATTTCATCAGGGAAAGTGTGTTGAGGTTTTTCTGGATGGCTGCATCTTTCTGCTTTACCTGGTATTTCTTCTCAAAACCATCGAAAAGCGGGATTTTGAGGTTCAGAGAGAAGCTGTTGCTATTGATCCAGTCGTTGTTGATCTGCTTCGTAGGAGCGAACTCTTTGTAGTAGCTCGTCGACGTATAGTTTTGACTGGCCGTCAGCACCGGGAAATACTTTGCGGTGATGCTTTTCTTTTCCAGTTGTGCCAGTTCTACCTGGGATTGCTGCAGCTGGATGTCAGAACGGAAAGCGATGTCGCCAAGGTCGGGTCGTACCAGCGGATCGTTGTATCGCAAGGATTCGACGATGACCGTGTCCTTCACGTTCATCAGGTACTGAAGCATCGTGATGTTTCTGCTTTGGCTCATGCGCGTCGCTTCGTACTGGTTTTTCAGATTTTCAAGGTTTATGAGAAGACGGTTATACGTGTTCTCAGTCACCAAATCGTTCTGCTTCAGTGACGATTGGATCTTTACCACTTTCTCAAGATTTTGGATATTCTCCTTGAGCCGCTGGAGGTTGTCGTTGAGAACCTGAATGGTGAGATAGGTGGCCGTGACGCTGTACACCAGGTTTTCACGGGTGAGCGCCGACTGAAAACGTGCTGTCTCTTTGTAGGCCTCTGCTGCCTGCAGTCCCGTAAGGACAGCTTTGTTGAAGAGGTTTTGTTTCACCTGGATGGTAGCCGATGTTGTCTGCGGCATGCTCAGGGTCATCTTCGTGTATTGCCCTTCCGGCCCGCCAAAGGCAGATGCCTGCGCATATTGTGACGGCAGGTTGGGATAGTACAGGTATTGTCCGTTCAGTTCTACGGTCGGCAGGAGAGCCGCCTTCACTTCACGAATCTTGTGATCAGCTGCTGTGATATCCAGGGAGCTGTTTCGCACCTGGAGGTTCGAGGCGAGCGCGGTTCCAACACAATCTTCCAGGGTACGCGACTGGCCAAAGGCAGTGGTACCGGCGATGGTGAGGAGGAGGGAGTAAGCTAGTTTACGCATGGTATGTAGGGTTTTTGTTTTTGAATTGTTTCTCGGTGTTTCCCTGCCCAGGCCGGCGGAAGGATCAAAAAGACGAAGGGTGTTGTGGCGCATGGCCGTTTGTTTGTGTGCCCTTGCTTCATGATCCCGCCGACAGGCAAGTCCGGATGTGGGGTGACTCCGGAGGTCAGGGTTGTTTAGTTCATTTGTTTCGGTCGCGTTTTTTGTTGAGCGACGATGCAAAGGAACGGGCGCAAGGAGAGGGCGGAGTTCGGATTGGCAGATCGGAACCCGATAGTCAGAGAGGTAGGCGTTCGAACTTATAAGTCGGGACGGTGCTAACGTCCTAACACACTGATAAACAGCATACTAGAGCAGAATTGCCTGTTTGAAAGAAATTGATTGAAACGGTGGACGTTCGACAGAAAAAAGGATCACTGCCCCTTTTGCCGGTCGCGAAAATCGGTGGGTGTAAGCCCTGTGAACTTCTTGAAAACAGTGTTAAAGGTTGTTTTCGAATTGAAGCCGGCATCGAATGCCACCGAAATGATCTTGTAGTTCTTGTTGCCGGGGTCTAACAATAATCGCTTGGCTTCTTCAACACGGTATCCGTTGACGAGTTCTTAGAAACTCTTCCGCATGGCCTCGTTTATTGCTTGTGAGACCTGGTAAGCCGGTGCCTGGAGACGGTCTGCGAGTTGTTGCAAGGTGAGCTCTGGTTCCCGGAATATTTTTTCGCCTTCCATCAACGCGGTTGCCTGCGTAGCCAGTTGGTTGAGTTTCTCGTCATCGCGGGCGCTTTTCTCGACAGTCGCCGAGGATGCCTCTGGTCGCGGTGGAGGATCTTCCAGGGGTTTGCCTTTTTGTTCTGGGTGCAATTGCCAGACGGTAGGTTGCGTTATACCAAGGAAGGTCGCACCATAAATGAATAGGGTAAGAAGTACAACCCGGATGGTAACAAGGATCATGATGGATTCAGGTAACCGCATCATGACAAAATACATCAGACTCACGGCGACGACGATAAAGAGATTGCCATGGATCAGCCATGACACCCAAGAAAGAGTGATGCGACTTGTTTCTGAATACAAGTTGTTGATAGAGGTCTGGTAGGCTTTTAGTTCACGCCGGGCCAGAAAGTAATAGCCAATGGCCTGTATCATTCGCACCACTGATTTTACAATGGATACCGGATTTTGCAGGGCGCTTTCAATACCTGCATTTCCGGGCCCATCGTTGGTGGCGATTCGCCAGATATAGTGGAGAAAATACAGAAGGAAGAGTATCAAGTGAGGCCAGGCAATTCGCCAGGTGATGGGCTCCCGAAAACTCCGTACATAGAAGTAAAGGGCAGGTGGTGTAAGTAGAGGAAGGGTCTGGAGTGCACTAAGGCTTTGCCATGATACGGTATACTGCATCAGCCGCAGAAACATGGTGACCGACAGCAGGGTGATGTAAAGTGCGAGAAAACTGTTGACACGACGGTCGGCCCGGGGATGGAAGTAGAGGATTCCAGCCAGGATCACCGCCTGGATGATCCCAAATCCGGAGATAAAGAGGAAGATGTTCTGCTCGCTGGTCATGAAACGCCAGATTGAAGATAATCAAACCAAGTAGGTCTACTTTTTGAAAAAGACCTTGCCGACATCAACGAGTTCACCCTCTTCCTTGTTGACAACATCAAAAATCTTGTACATATAGTACTCGTCCGTGACACGGATGATTTCAACAAAGCTGTCATCGAGGTATCCACCCGGACCCTTCAGCATGGTAGAGTCTGACTGATCTTTGATCAGCTCAAGATGGTATTCACATTCGTTGATCCAGGTGACCTTTTCTTTTCTCATCTCACCCCTGAACTGTTCGATCTGGGTGTCCTTGTCACGACTGATGAGCATGGTGTCACCCTCGATGAGCAACTGAAAGATACCAATCCTCACCGCGCTACAGTCTCCTGTTGGGGTAGGGAGGTGGCTGTTCTTGTCCAGGTGGTTGGCAATAAACTTGCTCAGGTCGGCATCAAACTTCTGAAGCCTCGGGACCGTGTTTGTTCTCACCTGTTTAACAAGTTCGGAGCACTTGGGACTGTCGGCACCGTTGATCTTAATGCATTCCACGAGAGCCTCGGTGTCCACACCGTTTTCTAGGGCTTTTACAATCAGGTTATTGAGATCTTCAAGAGCCTCGTTTTTCAATTGAATGAACTGAGGATCAGACTCGATGTTTTGTAGCTGGCTGCTACCGATCATGTCCTGATAGCGCTGAATGGCATTTCCTGAACCCCTTTCAATGGCTTCCTTGATTTTGAGCAGTTTGACATAGTCCAAAGATTCCTTGTTTTCGGCGCCGCAGCCAAAGAGGATGAGGAGGATGATGAGGGCGGTGAGCTTTTTCATGGTTTTGGTGTCTTACGCTTTATCAGATAGTTGTGGAGATGGGTGACCAATTTAAGTGATTTTGCGCTGATTTTTGCGATAACCTGTCTGCCATCGCTGCGAATGGCGGGTGTTGTCTGAATGAAAATTCAGGGTGTACAAATTTCGTTCGCGTAACTTATCTGCGAATTGCTATTTTTGCCGACCATTTTGACAAACCAGACTCCGTAGCTCAGCTGGTAGAGCAGCTGACTCTTAATCAGCGGGTCGAGAGTTCGAGTCTCTCCGGGGTCACTAGCGAAAAACGAAGCCAGGTCTTACCACCTGGTTTTTTGTTTTCTTAAATGGTGGTATGCCTCGGAGAGCCCCGACCCTTTTGCCTGGGAGTCTCTTCCGGGGAAAAACGAAGCCAGGTCTAACCGCCTGGTTTTTCTTTTTAAAATGGTTGTATGCCTCGGAGAGCCCCGACTCTTTTGCCTGGGAGTCTCTTCCGGGGAGAAACGAAGCCAGGTCTAACCACCTGGTTTTTCTTTTTTAAAATGGTTGTATGCCTCGGAGAGCCCCGACCCTTTTGCCTGGGAGTCTCTTCCGGGGAAAACGAAGCCAGGTCTAACCACCTGGCATGTTTTTTTAGTAATCCTCGATTATTCAGATTTCAAGCTGTTCACAGGATTCATCGTCGCCGACTTGATGGCCTGGTAGCTGACGGTCAGCAAGGCGATGCCGACGGCAGACAGAATGGTCAGGATAAAGACCCATGGCGACAAGGTGACCCTGTACTCGAAACGCTGCAGCCACTCCGACATTAGGTAATGCGCCCCGGGAGCTGCCACGAGGCAGGCAATAAGTACGAGGGCGACAAAATCTTTTGAGAGCATACGCCACAGTCGCAACGTAGAGGCGCCAAGGACCTTGCGGATACCAATCTCTTTTGTTCGGGTTTCCGCCATGAAGGAAACAAGCCCCAGCAATCCAAGGCAACTGATAAAGATGGCCAGTATAGCAAATACCGTTGCGAGATTGCCGACACGTTCTTCTCTTCCAAATTTCTTTGCATACTCTTCGTCAGCAAATTTATAGTCGAAAGGAACAGCTGAAATCACCCGCTTGAAAGCAGCCTCGATCTTTGGCAATGCTTCGGAGGCGCTGATGTTTGGATTAATCCTGATGTTCATCCAACTCGGAGTGCCGTTAAGACCTTTCACATAGAAGACGACAGGCTTGGTAGGCGAGTAGGGAGACTCCATCACCGGATCCTTGATGACGCCGATGATTTTATAGTGCATCACCCGGCCCTTGTCCGCCCACCATGTCCAGGACACCTCCTCGCCAATGGGATCCTTCAGGCCCATGATCTTGAGTGTGGCTTCATTGATCACCAGTCCATTTGAATCCGTTGGATTGTCAATGTCAAAGTCGCGGCCCTGCAAAAATTGCCATCCGACGGTCTTCCCATGCAGGTGAGAAACAGCCAACGTCCCAAAACTCTTGTCATAGGAAGGGTCACGGTCCTTCCAGTCCCAGCCGCCATTTCCTGAAAACACATCCGTCATAGGGCCCATGGACTCAGAGACCTCAAACACGACGCCCGTGTTTTTCAGCTCGTTGCGGAGTACCTGGTACTTACCATTGAATGCCTCGGTTCGCTTCGGCATCATGATCAAGCCATTCCGGTCATAGCCGACAGGTCTGTTTTTGGCGAATTGAATCTGCTTGTAAACAACCACGGTACCAATGATCAGCATAACAGAAATGGAAAACTGAAAGACAACGAGCGCCTTTCGGGGGATGGAGGCCAGCCGACCCATCCTCAAATTTCCCTTCAGTGCCTTCACAGGATTGAATGATGATAAATAGATAGCGGGATAAAATCCGGCCACAAGGCTTGTGATGGCCACCAGTGATGCACCGGCTGCCCAGAACCATAAATTGTTCCAGGGCATGAGAATGCTCTTCGATGCGATCAGGTTGAATCCGGGCAAAGCAAGTACGGTCAATCCCAAAGCCAGGATGAAGGCAGAACTTACGACAAGAAATGATTCAGCAAGAAACTGACTCACCAGCTGACTGCGTACCGAGCCAATTGTTTTGCGAATGCCAATTTCTTTCGCCCGACGTTCTGCTCGAGCCGTGCTTAGGTTGATGAAGTTGATGCAGGCAAGGGCCAGCACAAACCCACCGATGATGCCAACCAGTTTGACCATCACCAACGGATTGACCTGGCCATCGGGTTCCCACGGCGGTTGGAGGTGCCAGTCGCTCATCGGGTAAAGCCCAAGTTTCCGTTCTCGTTTTTTTCTGGCCAGTTCTTCGTCCAACGGATCGAACTGGAGTGCTGGCTTAATTTTATCAGCTACTTCAGCAAAGGTCTTGCCTTCCGGAATAAGGACGTAGATTTTAATAAAGTGATTTCGCCAGTCTGTAAGGGCACGCTGTTCAATCCATTTATTCTCGGCGAGGTAGAGGTCCCATGTGGTGAGATAACGAATGGTGTTGAACTCTGAGTTTTGTGGAAAGTCAGTGTACACGCCAGTCACCATGACATCCGACTTGTTATTAAGTCTCAGCACACGATTGAGCGGATCTTCAGAGCCAAACAGGGATTCGGCCAGGCTTCTCGACAGCATGATGGAGTTGGGTTGAGACAGTCCTTCTCGTGTACCGGCCAGCATGTGAAGAGAGAATATAGCCGGTGCGGAAGGATCCACGTAAAGGCCTGTTGCCGTAAATGCCACTTCGCCATTGGCTACAATACGATCACGAAAAGATGTCGAACGGGTGATGTTGTCGAATTCGTGGCGATAGTCACCCATCAGGGCAGTCCCCAATGGATACGTCATCGTTGTGCCTATGCCTCTGCTTCCATCATCGTTGTTGCTTATTTCGGCTACATGAGCAATGCGGTCGTAGTTGTCGAAGGATTGATTGTAGGATAGTTCATCCCAAACCCACAAGCCATTCAGTATGGCTACCATCATTCCGATGGCCAGCCCACCGATATTGATCAAAGAATAACCCTTGCTGCGCACGAGGTTTCTCCAACCGATCTTGAAATAACTTTTGTACATGCCGTAAGTATTTAAGTGTCTATATCCTTCTACCGGTTTAATAATGCCAGGCCTGAAGAGTTTGATGACATCCACGGTGAAGGCCAGATCCGCTTTTCGTTTTCCCACCTTTCCAATCCGCTGATTGTATTCCTGAAAGAGATCTCCCTCTATGTGATCAACGAGGTCAGGGTGACAAAACCATCGGAAGAGCCGCTGTGCGAAGGAGGGTGGTTGTGGTCTTTGCTTCATACCACTTTCAGGTCCATCACGATTTTTGGTATGGCGCTCCACAACTCGATACGTGCGTCCCGTGACGCCTCAATGGCTTTTTTCCCTGCACCGGTGATGCTGAAATACCTCCGAGGCCGACCCATTCTTTCTTCAGTCGACTCACCTGAAAAGGACTTTACATATCCTTTTCTTTCCAGCCGGATAAGGGCAGTATGCATGGCACCCATGCTCACTTTCCGCGAAAGACGGGTTTCGATTTCATGCTTGATGGAGGCACCGTAGGCCTCTTTTTGTAAAATGGCGATGGTCAGGATGACGATTTCCTCAAATTCCCCAAGTTGATATTTCTTCATTTTCGAATACTTTACTCTAAATGTAGGAATAGTAACGATACCAGCAACACTTGGTTGCGTTTCACTGAGCAAATCAAATAAAATTAAGGTTTGGGACTTCTTCGCCCTTCATACAACCACAGGAGGGTGGCCTCCTGGGCAGAGATTTCTTCAAAGCGCAGTTTGAACTGCACAAGGGTTGCATCAAGGTTCTTCATGTCGTTCGTTTCCCTTTGAAAGAGGACATCGACAATGCTCATCAGGGTTCCTTTGAAGACGATATCCTGTTGAGCGTAGATTCTGGTCAAACTTTCAATCTCCGAATATTCAAACTCCGTGATAATGCCAGTTGTTCGGGCAGTTTCCCACGCGGTGTTGGACGCAAATTCAGGGGCAATGGATTTCTTGTCTGTCATCGTTCCAAAGTCGAAATAAGCATTGCCCCTGAGTGCCTTCCGCAGGGAATCATTAACAAAGAGGTCGTCAATTCGCTTCAGAATGGCCAGATGGGTCTCATGCATGGCCTTGACGATTTCTTCATTTCGCCTGAGTTCCAGTTGGATGGCTTCCTTAGCGCTGTTTTTTCTCTTTCTGGTCTGCCAGGATTCGACAGACTTGTCGATCATCAATGCCAGCAGAATGCTGAAAACAATAAGAACGGCGTCTTTTGTGTACTTGCCGAAGCTGAGTCCTGACATAATCTTCTGCTTTCGGATTCAGTTTACAAAAAATGATGCGTATTGCATCGGGTGGATCTACACCTTCATTGTTTTCCGGTTGAAATCCAGATAAGCGAGGACGAGGAAGATAACCATATACATCACCGAGATCCATTGAGCCCACACGTGGATTTTCTCAAATTGCTTAACGCCAACGACGATGGACAAGGCATGGGGAAATTTGTCCATCACATTCTCCCATTTCAATTCGAGCAGGAGAATCGGGCTCATCACGCAACACACCAGGCCAATCCCGAGGGGGGCAATAAAATTCCGGAAACGGAGGGCCAACCAAAATTGCAACGCACTCATGCCGAAGGTAGCAATATATGTTCTCGCATTCAGGTACCAGAGACGGTCAAAACTTTTAAGATAGTTAAGGATGCTGAATTGAGGGTAGTTGTAGTCGATAGCAGCTGCTACACCAATCATGAACGCGTTAAAAATCAACAGCATGAGGATGGTTAATCCCTGTACCACGACGAATTTTGACAACAAAACGGAATGGAGATATTGTGGTGAAGCCAGCACCTGCTTCCATGTGTTGCTCTTGTACTCAATCTGAATGAGCAGTGTTGTAATGAGCACAATGAAAAGGGGGAGGAGAATAAACGCGATGAACGGGAAGGTCCCCAGGTAAAATGCCTTGTATGGATCAACCAGGCCAAAATCCTTGTCGGGTGTTCCATCGATGTTGTCAAGCAGCATGATGGCCGGCGTAAATACAGCCGCAAGGAATGTGAAGTAGAGAAGCGAAGTCCTTTTGATTTTAATGATCTCGCCTCGAAGGGTAGACAGGTAGTTCATGATGCTGTTGTTAGTTGGATAAAGAGTTGTTCAAGATTGGTTTCTTGTGTTCCTATGGAAAAGACCTGGATGTTGTGGTCAACAAGTAAACGGTTGATATGTCCGGCACGATAATCATCAACGATGGGAACCGAGAGCGTGCCGTTTTGCTTCTCAGGTTTGTAGACCTCCAGCAGAGAAAGAGCCTTGTCGTCGTTGGATGTCCTGATCACCAGTTTCGCACTGGTCATCTTCATCAATTGCTCACGGGTTCCCTGGAATACCATCTTTCCTTTTGAAAGTATCCCCACATGGCTGACAATTTTCTCTACCTCGGCAAGGATGTGACTGGAGATGAGAATGGTCACTTCATGAGTCTGGTTCAACGTTCGCAGCAATTCGCGCAAATCAATGATGCCATTGGGGTCAAGACCGTTGGTCGGTTCGTCGAGGATCAACAATTGGGGCCGCGGAAGGAGTGCCTGGGCGATGGCCAGCCGCTGCTTCATGCCCAGTGAAAAGTTTTTCACTTTTTTACTACCTGTTTCTTCAAGTCCGGCGATGGCAAGCACTTCGCGGGTTCTTTCCCTTGGCATCTCATAGATGGCCCGATAGATCTCCAGGTTTTCGCGAGCCGTGAGATGTCCATATAAAGAGGGCGATTCAATCAGTGAACCCAATTTCTTCAGTACTTCCATTCTTTTGGAAGCCAATGGCTGACCAAAAATTTCAATCTTTCCGCGCTGCAGTTTATAGAGTCCGAGCAGGAGACTCAGCGTAGTCGTCTTGCCGGAGCCGTTGGGTCCGAGAAATCCGTAGATTTCTCCATGCGGAACTTCGAGGTTTACTTCGTGCAGGGTAGGTGTTCCTGACGAGAATTGGTGACCAAGACCGATGGTCCTGATCGCCGGTGTTGTTGTATTTGAAATCATGATGCAAGGATAGACTCCGGGCTGTTGGTCGTGGAGAAATTGTGATCAATGCGACCCTGTTAGTGTCGGTTGTTTTCCCGGAGCAACAATCTTCCATAGGCCATCGTGCAATCATCGGTTGTCGACGAATCCGTCCCATTTTTCCGCCTGTTCGTCACATTTGCATCACCTGCAAAAGCCACTGGCGTAGCATTGCATTGTGAAACGATTGAAACAAATCTGGAACAGCGAGCCGGGCTGGCTGTACCGTACCGAGATCATTGTCTCCGCCCTGGGTATGGGCATGGTGGTACTGACCCTGATGGAAGAGAATCCTGTTCGGGATTTTTCCTTTTACAAAGGACTTGCTGCCGTTTTTATCCTTTATGCAGTGTGCCTTGTGATGAACTACATGATCGCTCCGGCATTGATCCGGGGCGAATCAATCACGCTCAACAGTGTAGTGACCGTGGCATTTTTCGCGGCGCCCGCCGCCATACTTGGCGATCTTTACCTGGGCCCTATCTCATTCATTGCCTTTCTCGCCTACACGGGTGTTCGTTATACAGCCATCTACCTCTGGAGAAATGCAGATGCCATTCATGCCAGGTACCGTTATATCTCACCCGGAATTCTCCTCGCCTCCGTTCTCTGGCTGCTCAGTTCTTTGTTCTTGTGGATGAATGACGCGGATATTATTGATATCATTCTCTGGGCAACCTTGATTCCCATTGGAATTGCCCTATTCTCGTACTCTTTTTACCAACTCATTCCGTCATCATTAAGCAACAAGCGACCTTTCCTGAGCTTTGCTTTTAAAGCAGCAACAATACTTGTCATCATTTCTTTTCCTCTTGGCTTTCTCGTTTTTTTTCTGACGAACCAGGAAGATCCGCCGATGGCAATACCGGTAGTCAATTTCTTTCTGCACATGCTGGTGACAGTTCCTTTTTCCTGGATGCTTTACAAACGATTCAGTAAAGGGCGTGAAGAACTGCAATCATTGCAAAAGGAGCTCGGTCAATCGTTGGCGGGCTTTGATTTTCTGCGGTCCCAGATCAACCCGCATTTTCTGTTCAATGTGCTCAACAGCCTTTATGGGTTGGCCATCCAGGAAAACGCATCACGGACTTCAGAGGGAATCCAGCGCCTGGGCGATATGATGCGCTTCATGTTACAAGAAAATATGCAGGAGAAGATTCCGTTGGCCCGCGAAGTTGAATATCTGCAGAATTATATCGCGTTGCAGAGCCTTCGCGTGGGCAATCATGCAGGTATTGAAATCAAAACAGACATCCCGGAAGTGTTGACATTGGGATCCGTTCCACCCATGCTCCTCATTCCTTTTGTAGAAAATGCCTTCAAGCATGGTATCAGCTTCCGTGAAAGGTCATTCATTAGCATCAACCTTGCTGTAACCGATGGTGTCCTGAATTTTAGTGTGGACAATGGTCAGCATCCATTGACGAAGGACGATCCCGAGAAACAGAAGAGTGGAATTGGCCTAACCAATGTCAAACAACGGCTGGAGTTGTTCTTCCCTGGGACGCATCAATTAACCATCCGGGATACGATCAACACATTTTCCATCAAGCTCTCTATCCCTGTATCTTTGCAGCCATCATGAAAGCGATTGCTGTTGACGACGAGTCCCTGGCACTGGAAATAGTCAATGCCCATGCGGCCAAAGTTCCTTTCCTGGAGCTGAAGGGCTGCTTCACCGATGCTTTCAAGGCGCTCGAATACATGCAGCGTGAAGAGATCGACTTGATATTCCTCGACATCAAAATGCCGGACATCTCCGGCATCGAGTTCTTCAACAGCCTCAGCAAGAAACCGCTGGTCATCTTCACCACGGCCTACTCGGAACATGCCGTCGCTGGTTTTGAATTGGACGCTGTTGACTATTTACTAAAGCCTTTTTCTTTGGCGCGATTCATTAAGGCTTGCAACAAGGCTTACGAGCTGCATAATCTCCGTGATCAGTCGATTGGCAGGGATCACCTCTATATAAAGACAGGATACGAGCAGGTGAAGGTATTGTACAACGACATCCTGTTTCTCGAGGCATCCGGCAACTATGTGACTTTTGTGTTATCCGGGAAGAAGATTCTATCCCGGAGCACGGTTGCAGAGGTGCTGGGTCTGTTACCCGCAGGGAAATTCATTCGGGTGCACAGGTCCTATATTGTTGCCATCGACAAGATCGACAAGGTAGAGCGACACCAGGTAGTCATTGGCAAGGAGGAGATACCCGTCAGTGAAGCCTACGCCGCAGAACTCGGTAAGATGTTGAAACGATAAGGAACGCTATTTCCTTTGCGATAAAGTTGTCAACAGGTCTTCCAGGCTTGTCAACGTCATCGTGAATCCTTGTTCGAAGCCCATGGCAATCATTTTCTCCATACGGGCAAGGGACTCATTTTTGATAACGATGGTCACTGTGGTTTTTCCGTTTTTTTCGCTGAAGCTCAAGTCCCAGTCAGAACCTTCAGGGTCAACATTTTCATCTTTGTCAGCAAAGGTGTTGAACAACTTGAAATTTGATTTGGGAGTAATCGAGGTATATTTCTGAATCGCCCACCGCTCGTGGCCTTCCGGGCTGACCATCGCGTAGAACCTTCGACCGCCAACTTTGAAGTCCATGACTTTTGTCCTCGATGTCCAGGGTTTTGGCGCCCACCATTGGTCGAGAATTTCTTTTTTTGTGTAGGCATCCCATACCAGCGGGAGGGGTGCATTGAATTCCTTGGTGATGAACACCGTCTTTGCGGCTTTGTCGACACGGAAGTCAAACTGCAATGTTGTGTTGCTCATTTTTTCTGTTTTTTAATGTTGGATAATAGTTTGTCGAGTTGGTTGTACCTGGTCTCCCAGAGTTTTCGGAATTGATTGAGCCATTTGTCCACCTCTTTCATTTTTTCAACTTCGAGGGAGTAAAAGATTTCCCTTCCTTGCTGCTTCTGGGTGACCAGTTCACATTCCGTAAGGATGCGCAGGTGTTTGGAAACCGATTGCCGGGTGGTATTGAAGTTGTCGGCGATGGCATTGGGTGTCATGGCCTGGATGGCAATGAGGGTAATAATCGCCCTTCTTGTCGGATCTGCGATGGCCTGAAAAATATCTCTTCTCATTGTGGTTTGATTGAATTAATGAAACCGAACGGTTGCAAATATATATGCAACTAATCGGTTTCGCAAAATTTTACTTGATTTTTTACGGCCCCGGGAGATTCAGATATCAGCTCACCATCCTTACTGCGCGGAAAAGGGCACTTCAATGGCGACCTTTTCCCACATCAGTTTAATTGTCCCCTTCCTGTCCTGAAGGGTGTTGATGGTATACTGCAGTCGTTCCTGAGGCTGCTGGCTGGTTATCGGTGTGATTTTGATTCTCACCATGTCTTGATTGGAATCATAGTCATCTGCCAGATGCTGATCCCAGTTTTTGTTGAGGATGAAGGTCCACTCGGTTTTACCGGGTATAGTGAAAATAGCATAGCGACCAGCTGGAATGGACGTATCACCGATTGTCATGTCCCCATCAAATTCTATATTGGTCGCCCGATGAGCACCTGTGACCCATACCTGGTCGTAGGGGACCAATCCACCCCAAATTATTCTTCCTCTTACGGCAGGTGAGTAGTAGTTGATGGATATAGCATCACCCACGGTGCCCATGGCTCTTGCTTTAATGCTCCCCTTGATGGTGTCCTGCTCTTGCTGATCGGCAATAATCCTGAAATCACTTTGCTCTTTTGACACAATCTGTGACGAACCAGTCTGCGCGCTTTTCTCTTTATTCGGGGTGCATGCAGAGAGAATGATTGTTGCAATGAGTATTGTTGTTCGACTTATGCGTGACATCATAATAGGATAATCGCGGTTTTTACTGTCTTTTCATTATCATCTGTCCATGCCACCACAACCCGGTCTTTGGCAATAGCGAGCTGTGGAAATCCACTCGATCTCGCCTCCGTTGACTTTGCTACAGTGACTGTATCTGTTTTTTCTCCGTTAACATTGACTTTGGCCAGCTTGATTTCGCCTCCTTCCATCCATGTCACCACCGCTGAGTTCGTATCAAGTAACTCGATATCAACCCTTCCAATGGCATTTCCTTCGTCCATGCGGATAAGCGGTCCAAATGAATTGCCTCCATCGTCGGAGAATTTTACGTTGACAGCGGCGGTGTCAGCAGCCAGGGAGAACCACGCAACGGCCATGGTATTTCCTTTGTACGCGGCCCGTGGTCCGTTAACCGGACATCCCGCTATTTTCCAGTTGTCCATGTGAACAGGAACGGGCTTTGTCCACGCACCATCTACCAGCCTTACGATGGACATATCACGAATTTCATCATCCGTTCTGTCGCGATAGATGACAACAGGTCCATTGTCGGATATGGCCGCTGTTGTCTGGCAACAATCGCAGGTCTTGTTATCCAGCTCCCACTCACTGATTTTGTTTCCTGAGGGATCAAGGATGGCTGCCAGAAGACTCATCGCACCTGGATGACCATGATCCATGTCTTCCATGCCTTCCATCACGGTGTTTCTGCCGTCAAGCCACGTCACGAAGAAATTCTCTCCATACGGCAGCAGAGTAACAAAGCCATGCTCGGCCTGCTTCTTGTCATCATGCAGTACGATTGGATGACTCCAGCTCACTCCTCCGTCGCCTGACATCGTAAGCTTCACATCATAGGCATATTTGCTTTCACCATTACGGTCAAGAAAATGTGCCATCATCTTGTTTCCTTTCGCCGCCACCATGGGATAATCTGCCCAATTGACAAACCAGGTTGAACCTGTTGCAACGGTGATCGGTGCGGTCCAACCGGAGTTGCCAAGGCGGGAGAGCTTGAGCGAAGCGCCAGAGTCGCCCTTCTCAACCCAGGTAAGATAGGTGACGCTGTCGTCGGTGTACAGAAAAGGTTCTGCGCTCGATCCGGACGTTGGAACAATGATGGGTTGAATAGTCAGGCTTGACTCTTTTTGTTCCTTCGCTGAACAAGCAGCGATCAGGATGGAGACGCAGAGGAAGGGGATACGCTTCATGGATGGACAATTAAAGCGTCTCTTGTGTTTTGCCACACTTCAGCATCCGCTGGCCCATGTATGGATTGATGATTTCCTTTGTTGAGCTCAGCCAGTTAGCTCCTTCATTGTTTAACGCCATGGGACAGTATTGATAGTACAACTCTGTGTCATTCGCATGGTATGCTTTTACCAGGGAGTACATGGCTTCACTGACGCCCGCAAGTTCCACCCTGGTTTCTTCGATGTCCGATGCTTTGCCAATTTCGGTCAGAGCGCTGTTGAGCTTGGCTTCCTGGATATGATAGAAGGCCATTTGCTCACCTTCCAGTTTGGACATGTCGAATTTGCTGACAGTCTCCGACAACTTCTTGGCGGCTGCTTTTGCTCCGTCATGATTGTCTTCGATCAATGATTGATTCATGGCAAGATAGTCTGAAAGAAATCCCGTGAGCTGGGATTTTACCGACGGATCAACATTGTCAAACACTTTGATTTCAGCGGCAACTGTAGCACTTTCTGCCGGCTGAGCGGTATCATGGCCTTCATGTGCTTCTTTTTTGCTGCCGGAACAGGCAAGCAGGATGGCTGCTGAGAGAAATGAAACGAGAATTGATTTAGTTTTCATAACATGGTTGTTTTAATTGTTGAGTATTATTCGTGATTATGTTTTTGCGCTGTCATCGGATCACCGCCTCTTTTGAGAACAAGCTCGCCATACAAAAGGTAAGCCCCTGAAATAACAACGTTCTCCTTTTCAGCAATTCCTTCTGCTATTTCAATTTTTTCAGAATTCTCAATACCAGTCTTTACTACCCTGGGTCTGAATGCCCCATCAGTTCCCAGAATCCACACATGTGCTCCCTTTCCGTCCCTTACCACCGCATCGATGGGCAGAGCCAGCGCTTGTTTCTGCTTGTGGTTGATGAGAATGGTCGCCTGCATGCCGGGCTTGAAAAGTTTGTGTTGATTTTTGATCGTTAAACGCAACGATGTAATCTGTGTGCCCGGCCGAAACTCCGGGTTGCTAAAAGTGACAGTACCCTCAACCGCGTCATTTTCAAAACCACTGACCTGAACCTTTACCTTATCGCCCATGCGGACCCATTGATTTTCCCCAGGATAAAGTTCGGCCTCCACCCAGAGATTATCCAATCGTTCAATTCGGTACAGTGCACTTCCTTCATTGACGTACTGACCTTCCGTTGCGTCAATGCGGGCAACAGTACCAGAAACGGGGCTTACGAAGGAGATGACCGAATGGGTCTGCCTTGTCGCAGCAAGTTGCTGCACCTGATCTTTTGTCATTCCATACAGTAGGAGTTTCTTTTCAGATGAAGCGACAAGTGATTTGTACCGATCGCCCTTCAATTCCTCAGACTGACGAATGGATAATAGGTACTCCTGCTGCAACGTCAACAACTGCTCACTGTACACATCGTACAATTTTTGGCCTTTGATCACCTCCTGCCCAACGTCCCGAATGTATAGTCTTTCCATGCGGCCTTGTATCCGGCTGCTGATAATTTCTGTTTGATTTTCATCGATGGTCAGCCTGCCTGTGACCAGTGAAGTCTCACCAATTGGCTCATGACGGGTCAATGTTGTAGCGATATTGGCCAGTTTTATCTGAGTCTCATTCAGCATGATGGCATTGTCATTGGCGGTGGGTTTCGTCATTTTGACAAGGTCCATCGCGCATATCGGGCACTTGCCTGGTTTGTCCTGGATGATCTGCGGATGCATGGAGCACGTGTACTTTGCTATTGTCTGCGTCTGTTCAGGTTTTGACTGACAGGACGCGAACAAAAGAATGATGAATACCGGGATGATGGTTCTCATAACTAGTTTCTCACTTTAATAAAACTCTCACTGTCGATCATGAACTGCGCATTGGAGGCAACGCTGTCGGTTGGATGAAGGCCTGATACCACGGCGATCACTTGCCCATAACGATGTGACGTGGTTATGGCTGTGGGACGAAAGACGCCGCGTCGTTTGACAAAGGCGATGGTCCTTGTGCCAAGATCCAAACTGGCTGAAGCAGGTATCCACAAGGCCTCTTTGGAATCAAATTGAATAGAAGCCGTAACAAGTTGACCGATGCTCCACGTTCGGTTAACACCCTTGAGGTATGCCCTGACCTTTACAAAACTTTGTCCCTCCTTAAGGAAGGGTTGAACAAAATCAATCCGTGCAGTAATGCTGTCTGTGCCTCGTGATGTCGCGAGCTTAATCGCGTCACCTCGTTGAATGGATGAAGCGTCAGGGGGATAAAGGTCAATCTCGGCCCAAACAATGCTGGTGTCAATAACCCGGAACGCAGCCTGACCTGATGAAAGGTACATGCCCTCCCGAATGGAGAGTTCTTTACTTGCAGTGCCTTGTACCGAAGCCGGAGTTTGCGAAGACATTCCGCTGCCCATGGCGCTGCCAGCCGATGCTACCTGCTGAACTTGTGGTGCTGGTGTGCTCTCTTCGATGATGTAACCGTCAACAGGGCTGAATATTGTTATTGTGTTGGTGGAAGAATTCTCCATCTGCTCCTCACCAACGCCAAGCAGTCGTAGCTTTTCCTTTGCAGCGTTGATCAGTAATGTGTTGTCCTTGTCAACCTTTAGCAGGTAGTTTAATTCCCTCTTCGCCGTTTCCAGGTCCGAACTGTATAGTTCAAGCAGCCGCTGTCCCTTTCTAACCGGCTGAAAATTGTATTTCACATAGAGCTTTTCAATTCTGCCTCTGGTCCTTGCAGAGATCACCGACAACCTTCGTGTATCATAGGATACAACCCCGGAAGCTTCCACTTTAACCTTCATTTTGTCACGTCTGGGTTGAACGGTCTTGATGGCACTTGTGATGATCGCGTTGGTTGGCTTCAGCAAGTAGCTGAGTTCGGATGTGATCTTAACCTCTTCACCTGGCTGTCCTTTGCGCACCAGTTCCATTCCGCAAACGGGACAACTTCCAGGGTGATCCTGATTGACGGTGGGATGCATAGGACAGATGTATTCAACATGCTCAGCATGTTTGTCCTTGTTGCTGCACGCGGCAGTTAATGCCATCATGCCAATCAACAAAATGTTGAGTGCCCGCATACCTTTATTTTTCCAATTGCTTTTCATAGTTGACAACTCCGTCATAATATTTTTGAAGCGTTTCCAGATTTTGCAGCTGCGTCATGCTAAGGGTCTCCCACGCGTCAATGACCATCGGCAGTTCTTCCTTGTTTTCTTCGTAGGCAAGCATCAGTGTCTCATAATTCTTTCGTAGGGCCGGAATGATTCTTTTCTCGTAGTTATCAAGCTGACGCTGAAGCGTGGATATCTCCGCTGCCATGCTCGCTGTCATCCCCTGAGCTTCATTCAACATGGCCATCCGCTCGCTCTTCATGGCTTCAATTTCCCGATCCATACCCTGGATGTTCGATTTGTACATTTTCGAAGACCAGGGCGCTATCGGGATAGAAATCATTCCCAGCAACATGAATTGATTGGGCATTTCACTACTTCGGGCAATCATGTGATTGAAGCTGATGTTAAAATCAGGCCTGGATTGATATTTTTCCATGGCCTGGTTGAGCCTCATGGACTGGATGCTCCTGTCGATACTTTTGATATCGCTCCGTCGTCCTGCGATGGATGACGTGTCGTTCTCATCCGGTGTGAATACCGGGACCATTGTTGTATCAATGGAAAAGCGAATATCCTTTGGAATGTTCATCAGCTGATCAAGGATGATGTTTTGCTGTGTAATCTCATTCTCATTCATCAGCATCATGTTCTTCACCTCCTGCAGCCGTCCTTCTGCTTTATAGATATTCCCAAGCTTGCCCTGATTATAAGGATATCGTAGTTGAGCGATTTTCAGTACGAGGGAGATGATCTCCTCATTTTGCCTGAGAATGGATTTCTTTTTTTCAAGTACAATCCATTTGAAGTATGCAGCTTTTGCTGAAGCGCGCAATTCATTGTAGACGGCTCCCTCATTGGCCGTCTCTATCGCAGCTTTCGATTCCAAATAACCCTG
>JAEUUD010000499.1 GCA_016787625.1 Cyclobacteriaceae bacterium | reverse complement strand
AACGGACTGCAATCACCGTCCTACCTCCTGGGCACCCTGAAGTTCATCGGCGCCAAGGAATTCTACTTCCCCAAGGAGTTCAAGGAGAAAATGGATCAGTGCAAGATCTTCGCCATCGAAGACCAGGTCGATCACAAGGCACAGATGGAAATCAACAAGGCATTGCACTTCCCCAAAGGCAAGTCGCTGGCCACGGAATTGTCGCCCGAAGACTATGCCAGGCTTGTCGCCTTCATGGAAAAAGAATTTCATCTGCCCAAGGCTAAATTTGAAAAGGACCTGGGGAAACTGATCCCGCTGGCGCTTTCCATCAACATGACCCGAATGGCGCTGGGCGAAAAGGTGAAATACTACGACATCGAGCTGCTGCTTACCGCCAAGAAGGAAAAGCTGAAAACCTACAGCCTGGAACCGATCAAGCGCGAAGCGGAAGCCATCCAGTCGTTTCCCATGGACGAGCAAAAGAAAGCCTTGATGGAAAGCGTGGCGAACTTCGAGCA
>JAEUUD010000498.1 GCA_016787625.1 Cyclobacteriaceae bacterium | reverse complement strand
GACACACAGACCAAGGGGGATGAGCAGTCACAATGTCCTTTCCATGTGGGGACCAAACAGCAACCGACCAACCAGCATTGGTGGCCCAATCAGGTTGATCTAAACGTGCTTCGGCAGCATTCTTCCCTGTCTGACCCGATGGGCGAAGATTTCAATTACGCCAGGGCATTCAATAGCCTGGATTACGCCGCCTTAAAGAAAGACCTGCGCGACTTGATGACACAATCCCAGGATTGGTGGCCTGCCGACTATGGAAACTATGGCGGCCTGTTCATCCGCATGGCCTGGCACAGTGCGGGCACGTACCGTACCGGTGACGGCCGCGGCGGCGCCGGGGAAGGACAGCAGCGCTTTGCCCCGCTCAACAGCTGGCCCGACAACGCCAACCTCGACAAGGCCAGAAGGTTGCTTTGGCCCATCAAGCAGAAGTACGGCAACAAGATATCGTGGGCTGATTTGATGATTCTCACGGGGAATGTGGCACTGGAGTCCATGGGATTCA
>JAEUUD010000497.1 GCA_016787625.1 Cyclobacteriaceae bacterium | reverse complement strand
GGGCAAAGGTAGGATTAATTTGATAAAGAAAAACCCGGAACCCGAAGAAATTGGGTCACTGGAGGCCTTTTTCCTCGCCGGCAGGCTGAGTGCCCTCCACAAACCCGTCGGCCCAGAACCGGTACTTGTCCAGGATGGAAATGACGGCGTTTTTCAGGTGCCTGTTGTTGTTGAAATCGATGCTGCCATACAAGGTGGTGGCATAGCCTTGCCAGATGGACCGGTTCTGCCGACGGTCAAAGAACTGGATGAGCAAGGTGCCGGTCTTCAGGTCGTACCGCTGCTTGTCATAAGTCAGGTCTTCCTTCTGGCTTTCAATCCAGTCTTCAATGTCGGGCTGCGCATAGCCCGTAAATCGCAAGCTGTCGGTAAACATCTTGAACGAAATGAGCAGGTGCGGCCGGTGACTCACCTGGCGGTACCCCAGGAATTTCATCCGGCTGATGATCGACTTCTCCACGACGAGGTTGAGGTGGTTGGTGTCTGCCTCGTTCTTGGCATG
>JAEUUD010000496.1 GCA_016787625.1 Cyclobacteriaceae bacterium | reverse complement strand
TTCCGTATCTTAAAAAGTCGGACGACCTGGTGCCGGGTGTTGCCAACTACTACGCATCTACTTACGTCAATGGGGGCGATACGATCTCGGTTGTGGTAAAACAACGCGATGGCCGCCCCATCAAGATCGAAGGAAATGAATTGTCTTCCATCACCCGCGGTGGTACCAGCGCCCGGGCCCAGGCTTCTGTGCTCGACCTGTACGATAATACCCGCCTGCGTTACCCAATGCAGAAAGACGGTAAAGGATTCAAAGAAGTAACGAGTTTCGACGCGTTTGATAAACTGGTCGCCGGTTCCCTGTTAAGTACCGGCGGTAAACCCGTGGTGATCCTTACGTCTACGGTAAACTCTCCCTCAACCCTGGCGATCATCAATGAGTTCATCGCCAAATACCCCGGCAGCCGCCACGTGCAGTACGATGCCGTGAGCTACGCCGGCATGCTGCTGGCCAACGAAGCCTGCTATGGCAAAAAAGCGATCCCTTCCTATCATTTCGAAAAC
>JAEUUD010000495.1 GCA_016787625.1 Cyclobacteriaceae bacterium | reverse complement strand
GGGTTCATCCAAAACTAACATTGAAGGAGTTTTTGCTGTAGGTGATGCTGCAGATAAAGTTTACCGCCAGGCAATTACAGCCGCAGGAACAGGTTGCATGGGAGCTCTTGATGCCGAGAAATTTTTGGCAGCTAAAGAAATGGAGACTGCCCACGCATGAAAGTAGATATTCTTGTCATCGCAGCTCATCCTGATGATGCCGAACTGGGTGCTGGTGGAACAATTGTCAGTCATGTAACGATGCGGATACACAGCGAATTGTTATTCAGGCTTTGCGCAGGTTTCAGCCTGATATTGTTTTAACAAACGCTATTTACGATCGTCACACCGATCATGGAAAGGGTGCTTCGCTCGTTGCTGATGCCTGCTTCCTTTCAGGACTGGCAAAAATTCTAACAACTGACAGAAATGATCAAGAACAACAAGCCTGGAGACCTAAAGCCGTTTATCATTTCATTCAAAGTCAGTTTATCAAACCAGACTTTATTGTTGATGTTTCGGATC
>JAEUUD010000494.1:264-506 GCA_016787625.1 Cyclobacteriaceae bacterium | reverse complement strand
TCTGTTCGATTGGACATCCGCAGGATTGGCCAGATTAAAGAATCTGCTGATGACATTACCGGGAACCGTGTGAAGGTAAAAGTCGTCAAGAACAAAGTAGCACCACCTTTCAAAGTGGTGGAGTTTGATATCATGTATGGACGAGGAATTTCAAAGTCAGGTGAAATTGTTGATCTGGGTGTTGAACTTGAAGTAATTCAAAAATCAGGTTCATGGTTCTCGTATAGCGGTAACAAATTAGG
>JAEUUD010000494.1:0-254 GCA_016787625.1 Cyclobacteriaceae bacterium | reverse complement strand
AAGAACTGGAGAAAAAGATCAAGGATAAAATTTCGGGTGGCGATAAAAAAGTGCTGGAAGAAAAAGAAGCGTAAGCATTATTTTCACCACTCTCTCTCATACATACATGGGCTGTTTCAAAAGAACAGCCTTTTGTTTTTTTATCGCTATACTATTCATGCCGTATAGCTTCTACCGGGTCAAGCCTAGATGCCCGTATCGCAGGATAGGTACCGAAAATTATCCCCACCAATACGGCAATGAATGAGATGATT
>JAEUUD010000493.1 GCA_016787625.1 Cyclobacteriaceae bacterium | reverse complement strand
CTGCGGCTCTTCTTCCCGGGGGATAAGGGTGGAGCTGTACACACCGATCACCATCAATCCCACCATCAGCAGGATGGTGAGCTTGGAGTTGATGAAGGCTCCGGCGATCTTTCCTGATATTCCTTGTTGCATATTTTCTGGCTTTACGTATCCGTTTATTTTATTTTCAGCTTCACCCCGTTGTACAGGCGTCCGTCGGACTGCACGATGTATTTTTCGCCGGCGCTCAAACCCGATAGTACTTCCACTTCGTTACCCGATTGTTTGCCGGTGCGTATCCAGCGAAGGATCGCGGTGTTGGTTGCGCTGATGGTGTAAATTCCTTTTAACTGTCCCTGTTCGGTGATCGCCGAAAGCGGTACCATCACCGACTGGCTGCCCGCAGCGCTGGTTGTTTTTTTATTGATGAAGGGAAAGGCAACATTCACGTACATGCCGGGCAGGAGTTCGGCGGTTTTGGGCACTTCTACCTTTACTGCATACAGGCCACCGGTGCCGGTAGAAGAGG
>JAEUUD010000492.1 GCA_016787625.1 Cyclobacteriaceae bacterium | reverse complement strand
AAAACGCCTGAATTTTGACCATATCCGCTTCAATATCGCCTGTCACTTCGAATAAGTGCTCGATACCCGCCAGTTTTCTTTTGAAGTCGAGGAAGCCCAGCGCAATGGGCAGGCCGGCGCCTTGGGCAATGTAGTAGAACCCGGTTTTCCAGTGGGTGACTTTGGAACGAGTGCCTTCCGGCGGAATGATGACCGTCAGGCGAGTGCTGCGCTGAAAGGCGTCAACCGTGCTTTGCACCAAATTGCCCTGGCGTGAGCGCTCGACCGGAATGCCGCCCAGCCAGCGCATGATGCCGCCAAGGATGGGCGGGAAAAGGCTGGCTTTGCCCATCCAGTGAACCTGCATCCGCAGTGCAAAGCACACCATCAAGGTAAACGGAAAGTCCCAGTTGCTGGTGTGTGGCGCCGCGATCAAAACGTATTTAGGAACGGCGGGTGCCTTGCCTTCAATCCGCCAGCCCAGCAGGCGCAAGATCAGTCGGGACAGCCAGTGCATCAGGGAATTGATCAGG
>JAEUUD010000491.1 GCA_016787625.1 Cyclobacteriaceae bacterium | reverse complement strand
TGCCAAGGTGGAGGTCGCGGGTTCGAGCCTCGTCTCCCGCTCAAACATAAAAGGTGTGTGAGCGATCTTGCACACCTTTTTGATTAAAAACAGTGTCACCCGGGTGGTGGAACTGGTAGACACGCAGGACTTAAAATCCTGTGACACTTAAATGTCGTGCGGGTTCGATTCCCGCCCCGGGTACATAAAAAAGGCTTCAGGAAACTGGAGCCTTTTTTAGTTTAATGTATCCTAAAACAAGCTCCCTAAACAACAATACTTTGCTAATACACAAAAAAAAGAGCCACACAATAGTGCGACTCTTTTGTATTACTTATCTCTGTTGCTATTATTCAGCAATAGTGATTTTTCTGTATGTAGTTTTACCGTTCGCTTTTACGTTTACAATGTAAACGCCTTTCGCTACTGTGGTCAAATCTAATTCTGTTTTCATCTGGCCATTACTCATTTGGAAATCGCCTGTGTAAACAATTTCGCCAATTACATTATGACAAGTAATTTGAACATCTGATG
>JAEUUD010000490.1 GCA_016787625.1 Cyclobacteriaceae bacterium | reverse complement strand
GCTTGGTTGTGAAGAAAGGATTGAAAATCTTGTCTATTGCTTTCTGCGGTATGCCGGTGCCGTTGTCTCTGACGCGGATTTCAATTTGCGTTCCGGCCTTCTTCGTAGCAACCGTAACCGTTGGTTCATACCCGTTGATATTCAGTTTCTTTTTTTCCGAGACCGAATAGAAGGCATTGTTGATGAGGTTGAGTACAACGCGCCCGATTTCCTGCGGCATCACGAGCACTTGGCCGACTGTGGGATCAAGGTCGGTTTCGAATTTTGAGTTGAATGACTTGTCCTTTGCCCGCAGACCATGGTAGGCAAGACGGAGATACTCGTCACAAAGTGCGTTGATATCGGTGAGTTCTTTCTGTCCAGTGCTCTTGCGTGAATGTTGCAGCATGCTTTTTACAATGCCATCCGCTCGCTTACCATGAAAGTTTATTTTCTCGAGATTCTCAATCACATGGCGGGCAATTTCTTTAGCATCTACGGCATTTCCTTTCTCCAATTCCTCCTTCATTTCGTCG
>JAEUUD010000048.1 GCA_016787625.1 Cyclobacteriaceae bacterium | reverse complement strand
TATTGGATCGACGTTGGTGATGCCGATGCAATAGGCGACAGCCGAACCCGCGGCTGAGCCACGTCCAGGTCCGACAGAAACGCCCATTTCGCGGGCCTTGGAAGTGAAGTCCTGAACGATCAGAAAGTATCCGGGGTATCCTGTTTTCTTGATGGTCTCCAATTCAAAATCAAGCCGTTCCTTGATCTCTGCCGTCAGCGTTGGATATCGTCGTTTGGCACCTTCGTAGGTCAGGTGCTTCAGGTAGTCGTCTTCTGTTTTGAAATTGGATGGGATATCAAACTTGGGCAACGCTACTTTCCTTTCCAGTTTGTACGCCTCTACCTTATCTACGATTTCCGAGATGGTGTCCAGGGCGTCAGGCAGATCGCGAAAGAGGACATTCATTTGTTCCTGCGACTTGAAGAAGTATTCGCTATTGGGCAGGCCGTAGCGCTTGCCCCGCCCTTCGCCAATGGGTGTTGATTGAAATTCACCTTCCTTGATGCAAAGCAGTACGTCGTGTGCATTCGCCTGTTCCTTGTCCAGGTAATACACTTCGTTGGCTGCAAAATACTTTACCCCATGCTTCTCACAGAAGCGCAGCAATGTCTGATTGACATGATCCTCTTCAGGAATGCCATGACGATTGAGTTCAGCATAAAAATCCTTCCCGAATGTCTTGTGCCACCAGATGAATGCTTCTTCGGCTTGACGCTCGCCAACGTGGAGGATCAGGTGAGGAATCTCTGAATAGATGTTGCCCGTCGTTGCAATCAGTCCTTTGCGGAATTGCTGTACAAGCTCCTTGTCGATCCTGGGGTGAATTCCGTAAAGGCCTTCCATAAACCCAAGGGAACTGAGTCGTGCCAGATTGTGATATCCCTCTTTGTTCTTCGCAATGAACACCTGTGGATAACGCTTGTCTGGATTGTCCTTCGTGAACTTTGTTTTTTTTCGCTCCTCAGCAACATAAAGCTCGGCGCCGACAATGGGTTTGATGCCTTGTTGAAAGGCCTCTTGAACAAACTTGAATGCCCCAAACAGATTCCCCAGATCTGTAATAGCCACCGCACTCATTCCGCTTTCTTTTGCCTTGGTGACGATCTCCTCGACATCAGCCGTTGCCTGAAGTACAGAGTACTGAGAATGAAGATGCAGATGGCAAAACGGTTTGTCAGCACCGATGGCTGTTCCTTTTTCCAGTTGATAGCCCGCGTCCTTCTTTCGTTCTCGTTTGCTTTGATTGCCGGCCTCCAGATTTGGCTCCTCGTACTCGATGTCGCTCAGGGCCGTTGTATCAAATGGCTTGACCACCCTTTGGCTGATAAGGCCGAAGAATGCCCGTGCAGTAGCTGCTACATCATACGATGCATCATGGGCGTCGTCAAATCCTTTTCCAAACAGTTTTTGATGGAGCTCCTCCAGCCGCGGCATCTTGAGCTTACCGCCAATGCCACCGGCAAGCTGACAGAAATCGATGGAGGCAAGACCGGTGTCCACCTTGGTGACGCCAAGGAGCTGCTCCGTCGGCATGGATTGGCGGATGAGCTCGGCACCAAGAATATTAATGTCAAATTCGATGTTGTGACCGATCAGAACAGATGTCTTGTCAAGGTCCGCTTTGAAGACCTTAAGGACTTCGGCCAGCGGCCTTCCTTCTTCCGTGGCACGTCGTGTTGAGATACCATGGATCTGCTCAGCCTTGAAGGGAATGTCGAATCCTTCAGGCTTGATGATGGAATTGTATTGAGAAAGGAGAGCGCCTTTGTTATCGTGCAACTGCCAGGCAATCTGAACGATTCGTGGCCAGTTTTCAAGGTCAGTAATGGGTGCAGACTTATTGTGCGGAACCCCGGTGGTTTCCGTATCGAAAATCAAATACATGAATGCAGTGGTTGGTGTAAAATTAGTCGTGCCGTCTGAAAGCCCAAGTATTTAACAGAGGTATTGCTGATAAAGTGCGCGTTTGCTTGTTAAGGCTTATGGAAGTAATTTTGGTTAACCTGAAAACCCCCTAAATAACCTTATGAAGTGGTTTCTCGACATGTTCTCCAGCACGCTGGGGAGAAAACTGGTGATGGCCCTAACAGGTATCTTCCTCATCACCTTCCTGCTGGTTCATCTCATCGGAAACCTTCAATTGCTCAAGAATGACGGCGGCCATGCATTCAATGTGTATGCGGAGTTCATGAGTACCAATCCGCTTATCCAAACGGTTTCAAAAGTCAATTTTGCCCTCATCCTGATTCACATCATCTGGTCAGCCATGCTCACAGCTAAAAACAGAAAAGCCCGTGGAGGTGTTGGCTATCAGGTGAACAATTCAAAATCTTCCATCTGGTCATCAAGGAATATGGGTATCCTGGGAACCATCATCCTGGTTTTCCTGGTCATCCACCTCAAAGACTTCTGGGCTCAGATGCACTATGGCGGAATTCCTACCGTCAACTATGAAGGCAAAGAAGTCAGGGATATCTATACGGTGGTTGACTACTGGTTTAATCAGGGATGGTATGTAGGATTGTATGCCTTCTGTATGATCGGTGTTGCGTTCCACCTGTGGCATGGATTCATCAGCGCCTTCCAAACACTGGGCTTCAATCACCTCAAGTACAACAACCTGATAAGTTTCGTTGGCAAGACTTTCTCCATTATTGTACCAGCCCTTTTCGCTCTGATACCCATCTGGATGTTTTTGTCCTGAGCATGTAAAGACCTAAACTGAATGACCAAACTAGATCCTAAAGTTCCAGCAGGACCACTCGCCGAAAAGTGGTCGAAGCATAAGTTCAACCTCAAGCTGGTTAATCCCGCCAATAAGCGAAAGTATGACATCATCGTTGTGGGAACCGGACTGGCCGGAGCGTCAGCGGCAGCATCATTGGGTGAGCTTGGTTACAATGTCAAGGCATTCTGCTTTCAGGATAGCCCCCGCCGTGCCCATTCTATTGCTGCGCAAGGTGGAATCAATGCGGCCAAGAACTATCAAAACGACGGTGACAGCGTTTACCGGCTTTTCTACGATACCATAAAAGGAGGGGACTACCGTGCGCGTGAGGCCAATGTCTATCGCCTTGCGGAAGTGAGCGTCAACATCATTGACCAGTGTGTTGCTCAGGGTGTTCCATTTGCCCGCGAGTATGGCGGCAATCTGGCCAATCGGTCTTTCGGCGGATCGCAGGTTTCAAGAACATTCTACGCCAGGGGTCAGACAGGTCAGCAGCTTTTGCTGGGCGCCTATTCAGCCCTCAACAGACAGATTGCCACAGGCAAAGTGAAAATGTACAACCGCACCGAAATGCTTGATGTCATTGTCATAGACGGAAAAGCACGCGGCATCATTACCCGTGACCTCGTGACGGGAAAAATCGAACCCCATGCGGCACACGCTGTTCTCCTGTGCACGGGAGGTTATGGCAACGTTTTCTATCTCTCTACCAACGCCAAGAATTCAAATGTAACGGCAGCGTGGAGGGCACATAAAAGAGGAGCACTTTTCGGCAACCCCTGCTTTACGCAAATTCACCCGACATGTATCCCTGTTTCCGGAGATCATCAATCGAAGCTTACCCTGATGTCGGAGTCACTCCGCAATGACGGCCGCGTTTGGGCGCCTAAGGTGGCTGTGAAAGGACTGAAGGCAAAAGACGCGACAAAAATTCCTGAAGGCGATCGTGACTACTTTCTCGAAAGACGTTACCCCTCATTTGGAAACCTTGTTCCCCGTGATGTTGCATCACGCAATGCCAAAATGGTCTGCGATGAAGGGCGCGGCGTTGGCGCTACAGGCCTGGCCGTATTTCTTGATTTTGCGGATGCGATCAAAAGAGATGGCCGTGCGACGATTGAAGCCAAGTATGGGAACCTCTTCGATATGTATAAACAAATCACCGGCGACAATCCATACGAAATGCCGATGATGATCTTCCCTGCTGTACACTACACGATGGGCGGCCTCTGGGTTGACTATAACCTGATGACGACGGTTCCGGGTCTTTATTCTCTGGGAGAGTGCAACTTCTCCGATCACGGTGCTAACCGCCTTGGCGCCAGCGCATTGATGCAGGGCCTTGCTGATGGCTATTTCGTGATTCCATACACCATTGGCGATTATCTCGCAGGTATGTCGTGGGAGAAGATAACCACAGACCGACCGGAGTTCAAGGAGGCGATGGACAATATCCAGAATCGTGTGAACAAACTCCTTTCCATCAAAGGAAAGAAGACGGTAGATGAGTTTCACCGGGAATTGGGTCTGACCATGTGGGAGTACTGCGGTATGTCACGCAGTGCAGCAGGATTGGCGAAAGCCAAGGAGAAGATTAAATCCATTCGCAAAGAATTTTGGGAGAACGTCAATGTACTCGGCACCGCCAATGAACTCAATGGTGAGTTGGAAAAAGCCGGACGTGTGGCTGACTTTATTGAATTGGGTGAACTGATGATTGATGATGCTCTCGACCGGGCGGAGTCATGCGGAGGACACTTCAGGGAAGAGTCATCCACTCCCGATGGTGAGGCTATGCGAAAGGATGATGACTTCGCATACGTCTCCGCTTGGGAATACCTCGGCGAAAACAAAGAAGAACAACTTCATAAAGAGCCGCTCATTTTCGAGAATGTAAAGCTTACGCAGAGAAGTTATAAATAGAACGACATGAAAATCACACTCAAAGTCTGGCGTCAAAAGAACACCCAAACAAAGGGGGCCTTCAAAACCTATGAGCTTGGGCATGTCTCACCGGATATGTCGTTCCTGGAAATGTTCGATATTCTCAATACAGACCTTATTAAGAAGGGCGAGGAGCCCGTCGCATTTGATCATGACTGCCGTGAGGGAATTTGTGGCATGTGCAGCATGGTCATCAATGGACGACCTCATGGTCCGCTTCAGACGACGACCTGCCAATTGCATATGCGTTCGTTTAATGATGGCGATACAATCGTTGTGGAACCATGGAGGGCGAGCGCATTTCCCGTGATCAAGGATCTCGTGGTTGACCGTTCTGCTTTTGAGCGTATTCAGCAGGCCGGAGGGTATGTCTCAGTCAATACCGGGGGCGTGCCCGATGGCAATGCTATTCCCATCCCAAAGAAGATTGCAGACGAAGCCATGGATGCAGCAACGTGCATCGGCTGTGGAGCTTGTGTAGCAGCGTGCAAGAATGCCTCTGCCATGTTGTTTGTGAGTGCCAAGGTTTCACAGTTTGCCTTGTTACCACAGGGTAAGCCTGAGCGCAAGGAACGCGTGGAGAAAATGGTGGCACAAATGGACCAGGAAGGTTTTGGAGCGTGTACCAATACAAAGGCTTGTGAAGCCGAGTGTCCCAAGGCCATCAAAATCACCAACATAGCCCGATTGAATCGCGAGTACTTCTCGGCGATGGTGACTTCCTATCAGATTGCTTCAGGAGGCGGAGGAGATTAGCCTCATTCGCTCTTGCACGTAGCAATGCCCGCTAAGCGGGATGTGGCATGAGCGTTTGTAAATGACACCCCGATATCACCGGCAGCGAGAATAATATCGCGCTGAGCCCCCGTATCACCGAGATGAATCTTAATGCACGCTGCCAGTTCGGTCAGCTTCTTATAGGTTATTGATGATTGATCTCCAAGAGCGGAGAATGTTGTCTCACTTTTTCCGGTTTTGGCCAGAACAGGATTCAGTAGTAGTGCCACAGCCGCATCCTGAGTTGACAGATCACCGAGGTGAAGATGCACGGGATGTTTGGCATTACCATCCGTCCCATTTAATGAAATGACGGCAGTGATGGTGCCGTTCTTCCTTTCCTTGAACACGACGGTTCCTGTAACGTTGTAGGTTGAACCCGCCTGCAAATCGTAGGTTGTTTCGTTGCCGGTAAAGTCAGAAACCGCATCAGAAGGCTGGCAAGCCCAGGCTGACAGCAAGACAAGTATTGCAAAACCAAACCGCTTCATAACCTTCAAATTTCTGTGAATTTAAAAAAAGTGTGTCAATTTGCTGCCCCGCTTCAAGCTGATATGGATTTGTAAGGATAAATACCCCATATTTTGGCATGAATGTGGCGTATTCATAATCATGAAGACTTCAATTCGATACCTTTTCCTTCTACTGCTGGCCACTGCCTGCAGTTCGTCTACCAAGACCGGCTCCTCTGGAAACCCCCAAAATGAGCGCCCATCGTGGTTAAGCATGAAACCCCAGACGGATAGCTACTTTGTCGGCATTGGACATTCAACGAAGGGGTCGAACAATAATTATGTTCAGGAGGCCAAGAAAAGCGCCCTGGAAGACCTCGTGTCTGAAATCAAGGTGAATGTTTCTTCTACATCGGTACTCACGCAAATCGATAACAACAAGGAATTCAGGGAGAAATACGAGCAGATGGTGCAAACCACTGCTGCCGATGAAATTGAAGAATTTGAGGCTGCGGATTCATGGGAAGATGATAAAAACTACTGGGTCTACTACCGCCTTTCCAAGCAACGCTATCGGGAAATCAAAGAGCAGCAAAAGCGCGATGCCGTGACCCTGGCCCTCGATTATTTCACAAAAGCCAAGCAGTCGGAACGCGAAAAAAACAGCATCCAGGCCCTTACGTTTTACTATCAGGGTTTCCGTGCGGTTGAAAAGTATCTGGCGGAACCCATTACACTCACTTTTGAAGGGAAGGAAATCATCCTCACCAATGAGATATACGCCAGTATGCAGAAGCTGCTGGATGACATTCAACTGACCGCAACACCTTCACAGTTGTCGCTCAATCGGCGCGTTGCACAAGGCAGCCAGTCGGTGATGGTGCACGCCATCACGAAAAGCACAAAACAGGTTTTGTCTGATTTGCCTCTGAAGGCACAGTTTGACAAAGGCTCAGGCGATGTGTTTCCTGATTACAAGACTTCCACGGACGGCCAGGCAAAGATCCTCCTGACCAAAATCGGCTCACGCGAACTGGAACAGGCAGTCGGTGTCAGCGTTAATCTCATCACATTCGCCGGCGCGAATCCTTCCCCCATTTTTGCCCTGGTCTCCTCTAAAATGACAGTTCCCAAGGTTTCTATCGTTATGGAAGTCCAGCGCCCCGTCGTCTATATCAGTTCTGTAGAGAAGAATTTTGGAGTAGCAAGGGCCAACCTGCAGATCACCAACAAAGTCAAGAATTACCTGGCGAGGGAGGGATTTGAGTTTACTGATCAAAAGGCCAAAGCAGAACTATGGGTCGACATCAGCTCTGATTCTGAAAAAGGCGCCGTCTCCGGAAGCATCTATATTACTTACGTGACGAGTGTCATTCATGTTAGCACCATGAAGGAGAACAAGGAGATTTATGCCACTACGCTGGAGCGAATCAAGGGATACAGCCTTGATCACGACAGAGCCAGTCAGGAGGCCTATAACAAGTCGCTGGAGATTCTTGAAACAGAGAAGATGCCCGAGTTGCTCAATGCCATCCTTCAGTAAAATCCTCGATTTTGACCTATATTCGCATCATATCAAGCGAAAAACAATGTGGCCTGTTAATTGCATTATGTACATTGCGTAACCAAAATTTGAAAAACAGAATATGAAAACCCTCATGCGCCTCTCGACTGTGCTGACCCTTGTGGCAGCCATCCTGATCTCCGGATGTAAATCAAAGCAACCGATGCCTACCGGTGAAAAGGAAGTGTCTGTTCCCTGCTCGGGACCTGATTTCTTCACCACCAACAAGGTGTTTCGTGCCAACTCCATCGGCGAAAGCATGGACCAGGTGACTTCTAAAAAGAAGGCGCTGACCAATGCACGCAATGAACTGGCGCAATCCATCCAGACGACTGTGAAGACGGTAACGGATAACTACACCAATTCACGCACCATGGACAAGCGTGAGTCGCTGGAGCAAAAGTTTGAGCAGTTGAACCGGGAAGTAGTTGACCAAACTCTGACAGGTGTCCGCACGATCTGCGAGAAACTTGTTCAAACCAAGGATGGAAACTACAAGACCTACATCGCTCTTGAGCTCTCAGCTGATGACCTGGTGAAGGAATACAACTCCAGGATATCAAAAGACGAAGCCTTGAAAATTGATTACGACTACGAAAAATTCAAGGATACATTTAACGCAGAAATGGAAAAGCGGAAGAACAATTAAGTTCAACCGGTATCTGAGAAAGCCCCGTCCGGAAAGACGGGGCTTTTTCTTTGATCAGTCAAAGCTAATCGCAACGCTTATGGCAGGATATTCTGGAACACCCTTGGTTAAGAAACTTGGTATCAAACCAGGACACCAAATACTGGTTTTGAATGAACCGGATGCGTACTGGAAATGGGTGAGCCCTCTTCCGGAGGATGCAACTGTAAAAACCAAAGGCGCTGCCTCAACGATTGATTTTATCCATCTGTTCGTAAAAGAAAAGAAGCGTTATCAATCAGAAGTACTCAGGCTGAAGAAGCTTCTCAAGCAGGACGGCCAGGTGTGGATATCCTGGCCCAAAAAATCGTCAGGTGTTGTTTCAGACCTGGATGAGAACGTGATACGGGATTTTGCGCTGAAGAACGGATTGGTGGATGTTAAGGTATGTGCAGTAGATGAGGTGTGGTCAGGGCTTAAGCTGGTCATCCCTGTTAAGGACAGGAAGAAATAGTTGTTAGTGAATACCAAGGGATTTTTGAATCTCCTCTAACGAAAGGCCCTTCGTTTCGGGCAGCACCTTCCACGCGAAGAATAACTGCATAAACATCATCACAGCAAAAAATGTGAAGGCATATGCGCCGCCCATAGCTGACTGACTGGCAAACACCGGGAAAGTCCAGGAAATGGCAGCTGCCATAACCCAGTGTGTTGAACTCCCCAGGGTTTGTCCTTTAGCCCGCACCTTGTTGGGAAAGATTTCTGCGAGGAATACCCAGATCACAGCGCCCTGAGAAAAGGCAAAGAAAGCAATGAATCCTACCAGGCACAGCATGACGAAGTAGCCGCCGAAATTCCCGGTGTAAAAAGCCTGCGCAACCAATGCAAGGCAAAAGGTCATTCCGACAGACCCCGCAATCAGGAGCGTGCGCCTCCCGTATCGGTCGATAACCAGGATGGCCAGCATGGTGAAAACCAGGTTGGTGACGCCGATAGAAATTGCCTGCAGCAATGCTGAGTCCTGGCTAAGTCCTGTCATCGCAAAAATCCTGGGGGCGTAGTACATGATGGCATTAATGCCGGAGAACTGGTTGAAAACGGCCAGTCCGACGGCATACATGATCGGCTTGGCATACTTTCCTGAAAACAGATTCTCTTCACCGGCTTCATGACGCAGGGAGGTCCGAATCTCCTGCAACGCCATCTCCGGCTCTTTTTCTCCGATGCCGTTGAGGACAACCTTCGCCTCAGCCTCAAGGCCTTGCTTCATCAACCATCTTGGACTTTCAGGGATGAAAAGCGCAAGCACAAAGAAAATGACTGACGGCACAGCCTGAACACCAAGCATCCATCGCCAGGATTCTTCACTGACGCCATTCAGCAAATAATTGGAGATGAATGCAATCAGAATACCGCACACGATGTTAAACTGGAAGAGCGCAACAAGCCTTCCGCGGGAGTGCGCTGGGGATATTTCAGAGATATACATCGGACCCACCACGGAGGATGCGCCAACCCCGATGCCCCCAAGGAAGCGAAAGATCACAAAGGGGACCCAGGACGCTGTCAAGGCTGTAACGAGGGAGGTGATCACATAGATAATACCGATGGCAAGGAGTACCTTTTTTCTTCCGAACCGCTCTGCCGGCCATCCGGCCATCAATGAGCCAAGGACAGTACCAATCAACGCTGCCGCAACAGTGAAGCCGTGTGAGAAGCTGTCGAGGGACCAGAGTGTCTGGATGGACTGTTCTACGCCGGAAATAACGGCTGTATCAAAGCCAAAGAGGAAGCCGCCCAATGCGGCCACCACCGAGTTTCGGATCGGAGCAGCGGAATTGTTCATGTAGGTGAGTTGCCTGAAAAAAGATGATTATTCCAGAATCGGATTAATGGCATCCGAAGGTCTTTCCTGCAGGTTGTACTGCATGATGGTTCTGGCGCAAGTATTCCACCGAAGGACAGCATCGTTGTTGCCGGAAGGGCTGAGCTTCTCGGCGCGCTCAAACAACTCCATGGCCTCCATATACCACTCATAGGCATCCCAGTCAGAGCCATGCACAGCTGAATTGAGTGCAACATTGCCCTGGCGTTCATGGATGATTCCTGAGTAGTACACTCGTGAAAATTCGTCTTTCAACTTGTTAGCAATTTCCTGCGCTTGCTTGGCTGCTGATGAAAGAGCTGATCCAAATTGGTCGGTCAACGCCAGCAGCAAAATGATATTGGCTTTTTGATTTTCGCGATCCACCTCAAGGATATCCAGGCAAATGCTTTCAGCAAGTTTTGGCTGGTTGAGGAGGCGGTAGTGCTCAGCCTTGGCCAATGCAGCCTCAACGCCCTCACGGGAAAGTGGCTTTATCTTGAATGCGTTCCGGGCAGTGGTGGGCGTATTCATGGCTCTGGCGATGATTAAGTGGGATAACTACTTAAATATCCTAAAAATTTTCAAAAGAGGGTCATAAAACTTGTCAGCAACACGCTCTTTGAGGGGGATAATGGCATTGTCGGTAATGGTGATTTTCTCGGGGCAAACGGTGGTGCAACACTTGGTGATGTTACAATATCCGATGCCGCCAGCGTCCTTCAATTCCTCCCTGCGGTCTTCGGTGTCAAGTGGATGCATCTCCAATGCTGCGGCATAAACCATGTGCCTCGGACCGGCAAACTCTTCATGCAAGTTGTGTTCCCTCAGCACGTGACATACATTTTGACAGAGGAAGCACTCGATACACTTGCGAAACTCCTGCACCCGATCAATATCACCCTGGGCCATGCGCCAGGTTCCATCCGGCGCGTCGGGTTTGCGGGGTTTGAAGGGTTTGATTTTCTTTTTCGTACGAAAGTTCACAGAGACATCCGTGACCAGATCGCGGATAACAGGAAACGCGCGCATAGGATGAATCTCAATCGGCTTCTCCTTTGGAAGATCTTCCATACGGGTCATGCACATCAGTCTGGGGCGACCGTTGATTTCAGCCGAACAAGAACCGCACTTGCCCGCCTTGCAGTTCCAGCGCACGGCCAGGTCGTTGGCACTCTCGGCCTGAATCTGGTGAACAGCATCAAGCACGACCATGCCTTCGGTGATGTCTGTCACATATTCCCTGAATTCGCCTGAGCTTCCTTCAGAGCGCCAAATATTGAATTTCACTGCGGCCATAAGTAATGGTTCGTGAACACTATTTCATTTCATCAATGATCTGCTGAAGGTCTTCCCGCATCTTTGCTTTGGGAATAAACTCCATATGCATCCTTCCGTCGGCACCTTTCTTAAGACATATGTTCTTCTTTGAAAACTCTTCACTCTTGTCAGGGAAGTCTTCACGGAAGTGTCCGCCCCGGCTTTCCTTGCGCTCTTTGGCAGACCTGGCGATGGCTTCAGCCACGGTGAGCATATGTGTCAATTCCATGGCCGTGTGCCAGCCCGGGTTATATCCACGGTTTCCTCCACAGGCTGCCCGTGCAGCCACACGCTGAAGGCCCTCGATTTTTGATATGGCATCATCCAGTTCCCGCTCTGTTCTTACAATGCCAACGAGCTCTTGCATCATGTCCTGCAGATTGGACTGTACCTGAAATGGATTTTCCTTGTCCTGCTGGAGATCACGATCAAAAGGCGCGAGGGCTTCTTTTATCACAGCCTCTACCTGGGCCTGGTTGATTGGTGACGACGAATTTTTCTTTGCATACGTCGCTGCATGCTCTCCGGCCAGTTTTCCAAAAACCAGCAAATCCGACAATGAATTTCCGCCGAGGCGGTTGGCACCGTGCAGGCCCGCGGCGCATTCGCCAGCGGCAAACAGTCCTGGAACCGATGTCATCTGCGTGTCGGCATCAATCCGTACACCGCCCATGATGTAATGGGTCGTCGGACCTACCTCCATGGGCTCCTTGGTAATATCGACACCTGCAAGCTCCTTGAATTGGTGGTACATGCTGGGCAGCTTTCTCTTAATGTGCTCAGGGGCGTTTGAAATTTTCTCCTTGATCCATGCGATGTCCAGGAATACGCCGCCATGGGGTGAACCCCTGCCTTCCTTGATTTCTCTGCGTATACAGCGTGCTACGTGGTCACGGGTGAGTAACTCCGGTGGGCGCTTGGCGTTTTTGTCGCCTTGCGTGTAACGCCAGCCTTCTTCTTCGTCTGTTGACGTCTGTGACTTGTACAGATCGGGAATGTCGTTAAACATGAAGCGTTTTCCCTCGCTGTTCCTGAGCACTCCGCCTTCTCCACGCACGCCTTCGGTTATCAGCAGACCGCGAACACTGGGTGGCCACACCATCCCGGTAGGATGAAACTGCACGAACTCCATGTCGATGAGTTCAGCTCCGGCATGATAGGCAAGGGAAATGCCGCCGCCGGTACAATCCCAGCTGTTGCTGGAAATCTTGTAAATCCTCCCCATGCCGCCCGTTGCAATAATGACAGCCTTGGCTTCGAAAATTTTGAACAATCCTTTTTCCCGGTCATATCCGACAGCGCCAGAAACTTTGTCGCCTTCTTTCAGGATGCTGATGATGGTGTATTCCTGATAGAATTCCATGCCTTGATGAATGCCGTGGTCCTGCAGGGTTCTGATCATCTCCAACCCAGTCCGGTCACCGACGTGAGCCAGCCTTGGATATTTATGTCCGCCAAAATTTCTTTGAAGAATGCGGCCATCTTCTGTTCGATCAAACACCGCTCCCCAGGCTTCGAGTTCACGTACGCGGGCAGGGGCTTCCTTGGCATGCAGCTCGGCCATACGCCAGTTGTTCATGTACTGACCTCCACGCATGGTATCTGCAAAATGGACCTTCCAACTGTCGCGGTCGTCTACATTGGCCAGTGCCGCCGCAACACCACCTTCAGCCATGACGGTATGGGCTTTTCCAAGCAACGACCGGCAAACCACACCCACTGAAACACCCAATGCCGAAGCTTCAATCGCAGCCCGAAGTCCGGCGCCGCCGGATCCAATGACAAGAACATCGTGCTTGATGGTATCGAACTTTTCCATTAGAAGAGTCTAATATCTGTCCATATCCCCATCGAGACCATTCTGACATAGACATCAGCGAAAGCCACGCCGAACAAACTGCACCATGCCCAATTCATGTGGCCACGGTTGAGGCAGCTGGAGCATTGGTACGCGACGCGATTGACAGGCGACTTGGACAGCTGGTCTTTAAATCCGCCGACGAGGTGCCTGAAGGAATGACAGCCGAACGTATATCCTCCCAGCAAGGTGGCATTGAGCGCCAGCACCAGCGTGCCGATGCCCATACCAAATTGCTCTTCTCCTGTAGCTGGATCGACAAACCACAGTGCCTTGTAGGCATCATAGGCAAGGAGGATAACAAAAATGATGGCGAGGTAGAGGAAGTAGCGATGAATGTTCTGCATGACCAGCGGAAACGAATTCTCACCCCAGTATGACTTTCTTGGTTCTGAGACAGCGCATGCAGGCGGGTCGGCCCAGAAAGCCTTGTAGTATGCGCCACGATAGTAGTAACAAGTGAATCGCATCCCACCTGGAGCCCACAGGATCAGAAGAGCAGGTGAAAATGGAATGATGGAAGGCCACCATCCTGGCTTGGGTCCAAACCAGCTGTGCGGCGAATCACCAAAAATTTCCGGGGAGTAGAAGGGGGAAAGGTAAGGTCCGAAAGCGTAGTGATCCCCCTGGAAGGCGGCCCAGGTCGCATACACGATAAATCCACTTAGGCCAAGGAATACGAAGAGGCTGCGAACCCACCAGGCATCTTTTCGAGCAGTATGTCCAAAGCCGGGAGAAGCCAAACGCAGTTAAATTTCCTTCATTATAAAGAAAATTGATATACGAAGCAATGGGACGCAGGCTAGCTGGTAGGAGCCTCATTCAAAATAAGTAAGGGAAGCGTTGGCCTGAGGCCCCAAGGAAACTACTTCTTTAATCCATTGACCAACATGTCGGCCAATTGCTGTCCAAGGTCGGCAGGCACCATGTTGCTGTGCGGGTCGTACCATTGAGGCATCCAGTTGAGGGATGAAAACAGTGTCATCACAGCAAGTTTCTTGTCTATGTTTTCCTTGAATTCTCCGGAAGTAATGCCCTCCTCGATGATGTCTTTAAAGCGGTTGATGTAGTTGATGCGGAGGAGCAGAAATTCCCGTAAGTACGGCTGGCTAAGGTGGCGATGTTCATTCATGAATACCGCTGACGCTGTGAGGTCTTTTGCCATCACTTCGATGTGTCCGACGATGCCATTGCGAAGTTTCTCACTGGCGGGGCCACGTTGTTTTTCAACCTCTTGCAGTGACTTTCTGAATTCAGCCGCCATGTCGAAGCAAAGATTCTGGAGGATTTCTTCTTTTGACCTGATGTGTGAGTAGAGACTGGCAGCCTCAATGCCGAGTTTCTGCGCCAGATCACGCATGGATGACGCCGCATACCCTTTTTCACGGAAAAGCTCAGCGGCCATTCGGATGACCTGTTCTTTTCTCGATAGGGTGGCGACCGTTTCCATCAGCTTTCCGTGTACCTTTGAACGAAAGAAATCGAAATGAATTTTTTCTCGATCAAAGAATTCTTTTACAAACTTAATACTATCGGCTTCATCCTCCTACTGATGCCCCTGATGGTGTTTGTTTTTTTGTACTTCCGTGCACTCGCCACCGATCCCGCAATCGGTGACGAGCGTCAACTCAATGCTTTGTTGATGATTCTAACGGCAGTCGTTATCGTAGACCTAACGATCGTTCACTGGTTGTGGTGGGTGAAAATGAACCGCCTCAAACGGCTGCCTGAACTGGCAAGAAAGATGGATGGCTACTTCCGAATGGTCATCGTTAAGAATGCAGCCTACGCACTAAGTGCCCTGATGATGGCCCTGGGATTCTTCATGACGGAGAGCATGTACTTTACCGGCATGTTTCTACTATTGGCCTTGACGCTGATCATGCAATGGCCGAGACCCGCTTCATTCTGCGATCATCTCGGCCTGCGTGGTAGTGAACGTGACCTGGTCATCAACAATCGTGACCTGTACCGAAAGCCGCCTACAGCGTAATTCCGAAGCTGAAGGCGTGGAGCCTTGGTCCTTTGCCTTCGATAAATAAGTCGTTAAGGTCATAGGCAAAGAATATATCGGTGTCACGAAAGCCCATTTGCGCACGCAACCCATAGCGGATATTATTCAGATAGTAATTGTCGTGGACGTGCGACTTCTTGGTGTCACCGCCTTCTTCCCATACCTGCTTGGTATAGCTGTCGAGGCGGTATCCTACATAAGGGCCAATACCGATCCTGAATGAACCCCTGCGGTCAAAGTTGAGACGATCGCCGTTGAACACCATGGGCTTGCGGCTGTAGCCTCCCAGGTCAAACATGGGCACCATGGAAATGTTGACGTATGCGACGGTCAGTTTGCTCTTGGTATATTCGACAGGATCTGTTTTCTCATAGAATATCACGCCGTTATCATCCTTGTCCAGCGTCGCCTTGTAGTTGGTGAACTTGAAATTGTACCAGGATACGCCAGCGCCCCATTCGATATAAAATTTGCCGCTGAGCCTTGTTCGGAGCGTGGACGTAAGCCCAACATACCAGGAACCCCAGGGCTTTACCGTATAGAGCTGATTGTTTCCATCCGGGAAGTGACCGTTCTCCAGGTAATTGTTCATACCAAGGTCAATGTTCCAGGAGTGATAGGAGCGAACCCTTCTTCTGCGCTCTCTTCTGTATGTATCCCTGTCTTCATCCCTGGGTTGATCCCGGACCCATGTGTCAGAAGGAGTAATGGTAGTTTCCTGTTGGGTAGTGTCTTTTCGGTACTCGCTGGAAGATTTAGACATGGAAGAGGTGTCACGCTTCTCCAGTTTTGCCAGCATATCATCCATGAGCGCCTGAAAATTGTAGTGCTTCAGAGTTTCAAGATCCTGCTTGTCTTTGATGGCGAAGATCACTTTCGATTCTTTACCAACGCGGACCACCAATGTATCGGCCGGCTGTGCCTGAGCGACAGTTGCAACCATCAAGGAGATGATCAGGCCGGTGATTTGCATATTTGTTTTCATAGTTATCCTGTTCGTCATGGTCATCATGACATGTTTAATTGTTTTTATCTAAAACTCGGTAGTTCTACAAATCCTGATTCTTCTTCGGCTTCTTCCTCAGGTCGCGGGCGAACAGCCCGTCTTTCATTACACGGAAGTCACTTATTGGGTCACTGTGTTTGACCGTTTGTGCAAACGCTGCCATCCGTTGAAGGTTCGACACCTTGCCAGGTTCTTCCGCGGCAGGAGCAGGAGCAACGGACTCGAGTGTAAATTCAATAACGATTGGCTTTGCCACGGCAATTTCCACCCGGGGTTCTGCCATCGGCTCAATCGTAATCTCAGCTGCCGGCGCAATCGATTCAGGAGCTCTTGCAGCAATGACTTCTTCCATCTTCGTTATGGGTTCTGTAATGGGCATAGAAGGGTTGCTCAATGATTTGTAACGCTTGACGGGTTTAGCACTCTTTGCGGTAATTGCTGCAGGTTGTATCACGACAGGTGCTTGTACGGGTTGTGGGGTACTTTGATCTTTGATTGGCGACAGGGCAACTTGGGAAGTTTGGCTGGTCCTGTTCAACATGATTATGCCTGTGATGGCCACCAGAGGAATCAAGGCTGCCGCCCAGCGCATCCAATGGATGTGGCTATTTTTTTTTGAAAGTCCGCTCTCGATTTTTTCCCAGGTGCCTGCTGAGGGCATCACGGTATCGGCTGCGAGCTGGTCCCTGAATATGGCGTCGATCTTGTTCATTGCACATTCACTTTTGCGTACATACTTTTTTCCATTTGTGCGAGCTTGGCCTGGAGGTGACTCCTTGCCCTGCTCAACTGAGACTTCGACGTGCTCTCGGATATTCCTATCTGCTCTGCAATTTCCTTGTGCGAAAAACCGTCAATCGCGTACAGGTTGAATACTACCCTGTAGCCAGTCGGAAGGCTGGCGATCAGTTTTTGAAGGTCCACCGCCTCCAGCTCATGGCTGATGGCTGTTACGTCCATCTCTCCGTGCGCTGTTTCCAAGTCGGTCTCCAGGTACATATTCTTGTTCTTCCGGAGATAGGTCAGCGACTCGTTCACGGCAATCTTGCGTACCCAACCTTCAAAACTCCCGTCACCCTTGAACTGATCCAGTCGATCAAAAACCTTCATAAAAGTCGTCACCAATACATCCTCGGCCTCCATGCGGTCCTTGATATACCTGCAGCATACCCCGAGCATTTTTGGAGCAAAGCGTTCATACAACGCTTTCTGCGAAGCCCGGTCTTTGCGGCGGCAACCCTCAATCAGTTCCGTTTCTCGTGCGCGGTAAATCTGAAATTGCATTTTGTCGAATCAGTTATAAGATGCAAGCCCCTTGCCAGAGGTTGCACCAGGCAGAAAATGTTGGTCAGAAGATTGTATACGCAAAAAACGGGCTGAGGATGGCCTAAAAGGCCTAATATGCCACGTCGTAGTCAATGGTGATGGTTTTCCAGGCGTATTCACCGGGTTTTATAGCCACAGGGTTGATGTTGCCTTTGCCGTCAAAGAGGTTGGCGTAAAGGCCATGCCGCTCTTTCGTAAAAACTGAATAGTTGCCTACCGGAAGCTTGATCTTGAAGGTCCCGTCGGCCTTGGATTGTACGGTAGCCACCAGCCGGGTTTTGATATCACGAAAAAAAGGACCTACCTGGGTTGCATCCGAAAGGCCAGTCAGTTCATAGATAAGCACCTCCCTGCTTGCACCCTGGTTGGGAGACAATACCGCTTCAGGGCCCGGCATCTGGTTGCCCGAGACCCAGAATACCTGTCCACGCAGTCCCTGTTTTTGTGAATAGGCCGACAGAGACACCACCAGCAGAGCAAATGACAAAAAGTATCTCATTCTTATGACAACAGCTTATCGGTAAAGGTCATGCTTTAATAAAGATGCTTCGGTGATACATCCATCGAAGCACGACATAGAAAATCAGGACGAAGGTAAGTGCAAATCCCAGCGAAGCAACCTTTGGCTCCAGCCAACTGGCGTATCCGTGTTGATAAATGTAAGTCCATAGCGAAATCCCCTCTCCTTGATCAACGTTCAACCGGATCCTGAGCAAGACCTTTGCCATGACACCCGAAAGAACGAATGCAAAAATCGCATTCATCCCGAAATAAAGAAATGGTTTTATCCATGATTGGTATCTCCGAATATCAATGAGCCAGTGAGATGCTGCGAGCACCTGCATTGCCCATCCCCCAGTGTACAGTACATAGCTGCTTGTCCACAGTGATTTGTTGATTGGAAAGGCCATGTCCCATGCCATGCCCGACACTACAAGGAGCAATCCAAAAAGAAAAATCCAGGTCACGCGTTCTGAGGGATTTTGAATTTGATCAAATAGTTGACCGGTGAGCATGCCGATGATTCCCGTAGCTATGGCCGGTATTGTGCTGAGCACTCCTTCAGGATCCCAGGTCTTGGATTGAGACCACAAGTGCCCGTCAAGAAACAACCGGTCTGTCCATGCCGCCAGGTTTGTTCCGGGTTCAAGGTTGGGTGATCCAAATCCAGGAACAGGGATGAGCGTCATCAATAAATAGTAGAGGAGGAGCAGGACGGCTACCAGTCTGACTTGCGTTACCCATGTTGTTCGGATGTATATGATCGAACAAAAAAAGAATACGACGCCAATGCGTTGGAGAACGCCGGGGATCCGTAGGGTGGAAAGTCGTTCCATGTCAACCATGCGCCCCAACGGAAGGGTGAACCAAGCCAGTAGTATCCCGGCCAGGATCAGTATGAAAGAACGCCGGGCAATTTTCCGGAAGTTTCCTGAGAATGGATCATCCCGTTTGTGTTGGAAAGAAAAATGAATGGAGACGCCGACGATGAAGAGAAAGAAAGGAAAGATGAGGTCAGTTGGTGTACACCCATGCCAAGGGGCGTGCAGCAAAGGTGAATAGACAGAGTCCCATGATCCCGGATTGTTGACCAGGATCAT
>JAEUUD010000489.1:252-520 GCA_016787625.1 Cyclobacteriaceae bacterium | reverse complement strand
CGCTCCGGCGGCCATGGCCCAAAAGTCCAAATCCAAAACAGAGACTCCGGCCTCGCCATCGATAATCGCCGAAAAATTCAAAGGCTTGAAATGGCGGAACATAGGACCCTTCCGCGGTGGCCGTGCCAACGCCATTGCCGGCGATCCCATCAACCCCATGGTCTACTATGTGGGCTATACTGGCGGCGGTGTCGCCAAGACTGATGACGGCGGCGCCACGTGGAAGAACATTTCCGACGGCTTCTTCAAAGTCGGCTCCATCGGCGAC
>JAEUUD010000489.1:0-242 GCA_016787625.1 Cyclobacteriaceae bacterium | reverse complement strand
ACGGACCCCAACGTGATCTATGTGGGTACCGGTGAACACGCCGTCCGTGGTGTCATGACTTCCTATGGCGATGGCGTCTACAAATCGACCGATGGCGGCAAGACCTGGAAGAATATCGGCCTGGAGAAGACGCGCCACATATCCGATGTGATCGTTCACCCCAACAATCCCGACATCGTGTACGTCGCGGCACAAGGACCTGTTCACGGCCCGAGCCCCGATCGAGGCATTTACAAGTCAAC
>JAEUUD010000488.1 GCA_016787625.1 Cyclobacteriaceae bacterium | reverse complement strand
GATTCTATAATGAGGGCATCCCTTCGGGAGGCTATGCTCATTTAGGTACTGGAGCCTGATGCCGAAGGCATCACATCCTTGAAGAAAAGGGTAAACCATCAATCCGACCCCGAAGGGGTCGCACAAATCCACGTTCTTCGCTACTCAAGATCTACCCAATGAGCAATTCACGCTCCTGCTACTTGTCACTAAGCCTGATGCCGAAGGCATCACATCCTTGAAGAAAAGGGTAAACCATCAATCCGACCCCGAAGGGGTCGCACAAATCCACGTTTCTTTCAAGATTCTATAATGAGGGCATCCCTTCGGGAGGCTATGCTCATTTAGGTACTGGAGCCTGATGCCGAAGGCATCACATCTTTTAAGAAATCCGAATACCCGTTTCATACGACCCCGAAGGGGTCGCACAAATCCACGTTTCTTTCAAGATTCTATAATGAGGGCATGCTCATTTAGGTACTGGAGCCTGATGCCGAAGGCATCACATCTTTTAAGAAATCCGAATACCCGTTTCATACGAC
>JAEUUD010000487.1 GCA_016787625.1 Cyclobacteriaceae bacterium | reverse complement strand
CTCATGCGTCATGTTGTTAATGAAATCCTTCTGGATCTCCGACAAACGACGCTGCTTGAGGATGACAAAAAGGGTATACCCGAAAAAGAAGATGACCACCAGGGTTACGGCCGAAGAGAATCCCCAGATACCCATTTGGCTGATGAGGTTGGCCTCCAGGTAGGGGAACTGTACGGCAAAGTAATAGCCATCGGTTCCCAGCTTTGGCGTCTCGGGGAATTGACCCACCGACCGGATGTTGCCCGGCGAAATGTAGTTCCCTCCCACCATGCACTTCTCTGCGCAGTCGTAGATGCCATACTCAAAGCCGGCCGTGACGTTGCGATTCTTGAATTCGTTGACCAGCAAAAACTCCAGCACGCTGGATTCTACGGGTCCGTTGACATGCACAATAAAATAATTGGAGGATATCTGTTCCACCGGGTTAGTGGCAGGCAATGGCGTCTTATTGATGGCATGCAGGCTCCGGGCGACAGTATTCAGCGCCGTATTGACGTCGCGGTAAAACTGGTTTTCCCGGATG
>JAEUUD010000486.1 GCA_016787625.1 Cyclobacteriaceae bacterium | reverse complement strand
GGCGACTTCCAGAAGATGGGACAGCGAGGCTACGTCACCACGCACCTGGTGTTTGGCGACAACGACGACTGCGTGGGATACCTGGTCGGCGAAGCCCACAAAGGGCTCCCTTACATGTTCCAGATGATGAACGAAGCGCGCATCGGCGTGGGGCAGACGGCCGCCTCGGTGGCCATGGCCGCCTACTACGCCTCGCTGGAATACGCGAAGGAACGGTCGCAGGGACGACTCGCCAGCGAGAAAGATCCACTCAAGCCGCCGACACTCATCATCCGGCACCCCGACGTGCAGCGTATGCTTTTGACCCAAAAGGCCATCGCCGAAGGTTCCATCTCATTGGCGATGGAATGCAACCGGCTCTACGACCTGAGTCACGCCACCGAAGGTGAAGAGCAGCGAAATCATTGGTTGCTCCTGGAAATTCTCACGCCCATCGTGAAGACCTATTCTTCCGAGCAGGGCAGCCGCGCCGCCGCCCTCGCCGTGCAGACGCTGGGGGGCTACGGCTTCACCATGGACTTCC
>JAEUUD010000485.1 GCA_016787625.1 Cyclobacteriaceae bacterium | reverse complement strand
ATGCCGTGAAGTTGGAAGGCTATCAGGCCAAACCAGACTTCAGAATCCGATATAACCACATGGCTCCATTGGGACAGATGATGCCCAGCGCTTATACAATAGAAGGCATGGTTTCCATTCCTATTGCTCCGTGGTCTTCGAAAATGTACAAGGCCAACGTGCGAGGTATGAATCTCCAAATTGAAGCGATGAAACGTGGGCGCGAAGCAATTCTGAACGAAGCACAAGGAATGGCTGCGGGAATGGCATGGGAAATACAAACCACCAGAAAGCAACTGCTGGCATACGAAGAGAACCGCGAGGAATTGCCTTTTGTAATTGATGCATACGAGGCCCTCATCATGGCGCAAACCCAATACTTAGATGTGATGAGAAGATATTATCAGATGATCGTGAGTTATGAAAAACAATTGGAAAAATAATATGCAACGTGCGATTGATAAAAGCCTGAAAGCATTTGCTCTCCTCATCGTTATGATGGGTTTGGTTGCAGCATGTAATTCAGAAAAGGAAAAAGAGGTGCA
>JAEUUD010000484.1 GCA_016787625.1 Cyclobacteriaceae bacterium | reverse complement strand
ATTTTTGAACAGCCGCGCCCGAAACCATCAAGCCTGCCTTCTTCAGGTTGCGGAGTGCCTTCTTTTCCTTCGCAAACAGCGCGTTGTCATCACCGGCTCCGAAATCCGGGATGGCCATCAATTCCTTTTGCACCGCCATGGCGGGCGTCATTAGATCAAGCGAGCCTTTCATCGCGCGCTTCATCAGCATATCGATGGTGAGCATACGATTGATCTCATTCGTTCCTTCAAAGATTCTATTGATACGGGCATCGCGATAGGCACGGTCCATCGGCCCTTCCGCTGAATAACCCATGCCTCCATAGATTTGCACCCCTTCATCCACCACAAAATCCAGGACTTCCGATCCATGCACTTTCAAAATCGCACATTCGATCGCATATTCTTCCAATGACTTTAACCGGGCTTTCCCAGGCTCCATTCCTCCGGCTACCAGCACATCGTATGCATCATCAATATTCTGGCCGGCCCGATAGTGCGCTGACTCTGATGCAAAAACCTGGGTGGTCATCTCCGCAATCTTG
>JAEUUD010000483.1 GCA_016787625.1 Cyclobacteriaceae bacterium | reverse complement strand
AGGTATCAACGGAAGGAATTCGCTTGTAGCGCCGGAAAATACAAACGACACAATGGTCACTAAGGGGATCGCCAGCGCAATCATGATCCTCGGAGGGAATGCTGTGAAGTCAGAAAAGAAACCGGAGTACGACACCAGGAGTAGAAATATGGCCCATCCGATGACGCTGATGACGATACGACGTATCACACGAAGTTTTTTTCCTGCATCCCAGGAGGTAAGAGCGATTGCTTTCCTGAATTCGGTGATCAGCAGGTAAAACATGATTAAAGTAAGTACCAGGAATCCGGTTGCTGTAGCGATGTAACCTGTGTTCATTTGGTTTGATTTGTTTAATAAAGATAATGGAGAACCGGTAATCGGTGGGTCGGTAATCGGTAAGTCGGTAATCGGTGGGTCGGTAATCGGTGGATTGGTATAACCTGCAGATCGGTCATGCTGAGCGAAGTCGAAGCATGACATGGGAGTAATCGGTGGGTTGGTAAGCGGTAAGTCGGTAATCGGTAGGTCGGTAATCGGTAAGTC
>JAEUUD010000482.1 GCA_016787625.1 Cyclobacteriaceae bacterium | reverse complement strand
CATAACGGAAAAATTTCGGCGAAGATAAGGAACAGTTTGGAGTTTCGGATTTTGAGTTCGGCCCCTATTTCCTGAAGGGGAAAAAAGTCTGAATGCTGAACCACCAAACCTTAAACCTTGAACCTTGAACCTTGAACCTTGAACCTTGAATCATAAACCTTAAACTCCAAACCCTTAACATATCTTCCCTTACCTTTGGCGCTAAACAGAAATAGAACATGATAGCAGCGATCAATGAAGCCGTGGATTTTATCCGGAAACACTATGAACACAAACCCGCCGTGGGTATTGTACTGGGCAGCGGGATGGGAAGTTTCACCGACGAGATACGCATTGAAAAAGAGATACCCTATTCAGATATCCCGCATTTCCCGGTGAGTACCGTGGCGGGGCATAAAGGCAAACTGGTATTTGGCGAAGTGGGGGGTAAAAAAGTGGTTTGCATGGCGGGGCGTTTTCATTATTACGAGGGATATACGGCCCAGCAGGTTGTATTCCCGATCCGGGTGATGAAATTCCTTGGCAT
>JAEUUD010000481.1 GCA_016787625.1 Cyclobacteriaceae bacterium | reverse complement strand
CTGAAAGTTGACGATCCCTTTGATCGTCTCTTTGCCCAGGACATACCCCATGTAGTTTTCAACCCTGCCATCGACGCGGAAATCACTTTTTCCCACCGTCCCGTCCATTTTGGTGAGATCGATTTTCTTGGGATCAAACGATGCCACGGCTTCCTTGAGGGTCACGGCGGGAGTTCCTTTGGCGCTGTAACTGAAGTCCTTCATCACGACGCTTCCGCTCGTCGGCAGGCGGTCATAACGTTTGGCATTCAGGTCAGACATCTTTCCCTTCGTTTGAAGGTTGGCATTGATTTTTCCGGCCAGGGCCATGCCCTCGATCGGAAACAGCTTGGTCATTTTGCCAAGATCCACGCCTCCGGCGGCCTTCACATCCCAGCTGTAGTCATCCAGGTTCTGAAGTTTCATGGTGGCCGTAAGTTTCTCGCCATCCAGCATCATGGAAAAATTATCGACGGAGATGAAGGTATCCGCCATTTTTCCGCTCGCGTTCTTGATGGAGGCCGTCATGGCCATGTTCTCCATCGGCA
>JAEUUD010000480.1 GCA_016787625.1 Cyclobacteriaceae bacterium | reverse complement strand
TCTACCTGCTCGCCCCACACATACTTCGCAAACCACTGCCTGCTTCGACTGCGCTCAGCCTGGCGGATTACTCCTCATCTACTTCCCAAGTGGTAACTCCACATTTTCATTCCAAACATATTTGGAAAACCACTGCCAGTTGTGCCAGTTCGCGGCCAGGCGTTCTTTTGGCTTGGTAATCCCGTGACCGAAGCCCTTGTAAACAATTAGTTCGGCTGGGACATTGCGATCGCGAAGTCCCTGCAGCAGTTCATAGGCGTTGGCGATGGGTACACGGCGGTCGAACTCTCCATGCTGGATGAGGGTAGGAGTTTTGGCCTGGTTGATGTTGGTCATCGGTGACGTCTTCTTATAGATGGCTTCGTCGCTCCACGGGGTCGCCTTGAGGTATTGACGTGTGAACGGATGGATATCAGTGTTCACGTAATACGTCATCCAGTTGGAGATGCCTGCGCCGACTGAGATCGCCTTGACCACGTTTGAGTTGGTGGTGAGGACAGCAGAAATGTATCCGCCCTGGCTCCAGCC
>JAEUUD010000047.1 GCA_016787625.1 Cyclobacteriaceae bacterium | reverse complement strand
AGAGTTCAATTGATATTATGCCTGCTTAGGATATACCCTTGTCTGTTTGTAGAGAGACTAAAGAATAGGCTTCTAAGTAGCCCCTTTTCGACCTATGTGCTAAAATTTACATCTCAAGCCTGAATCCCTTCCTGGAAACCCACCCTGCTAAAAAATTGAACTATCAGGGAAACATCATCTTCTCTCTAAAAAGTAATTCTCATCCTTACCTTTCTTAATCGCGAAGGAGTCATTTGTGATTTCTAGTGCCCAACCGTCACCGTTAATAAGTTTTCCTCCGATACTACTATATGGGGAGGTTATAGTTATTCTTTTCCAGTGAGTGCTCATAAGAGTACCTTTTTTTGCCGTAAGAACTCCCCAGTTATCTGTTACTCGAATACTTGGATAAACTGTTCCATATTCATCAAGTGAAACGATGTTAGATGCATCGAACGAGATAATCCATTTTTTCAAGATCGATTTCAAAATGGGGTCCATTGACGAACTTCTCGATTAGATCAGTCTTCAGTCTGTTGTTTGTCTCTTCTCGTGTTTTTTCCTCTCCTTGAATCACGTCATCATTGTAGGCCGATAAGTATTCCTGGGGCACCTCTGTCCTAGTTCCATCATACATGATTCCAAACGCATTTTCGATGTAATCCGTGAGATTTGCTTCTTCTCCTGGTCAGGACTTCGTCTTTGAACTCAGCTGCCAGACTTGATTCTGTATCAAAGGATCGCCTAATCAGAGAAACGTCTATCATAGGTCAAAACATCGCGGGTACCGTCAAGAGACTCGGTCTCATTCAGTACCGGATCTGCATGATCCTCTCAACACTGAGAAAATACGAAATGAAAAGCCCTTCAGGAGTAGTCACCTGCGAAGACAGAGACTTCGTGACGGCTGAAACGCTTGCCGAAATTTATCTTCGCCACGCCGTTTCGATATATGAATCCTTGCCGAGAGCGGAGGTATATGTCTCCAATGTAAGCGCGCGAAGACTGTTGGACTCACTGCCAGCAGGAACAGAGTTCACCAAGTCTGACGCGGAGAAAGCGGGTAAGGCACTTGGATTCAGTGACAGGGCCGTGAGGAAGTACTTGTCTCAGCTATGGAGACAGAGATCCCTGGAGAAGCGAGGTCACGGGCGCTACATGAGAATAACATGACTATGCCTTATGTGCCTTACTTGCCTCATTCGGTGAGACAAAGGGCACAAAAGGCATGAAAGGCATTCGCCATTCCTGATCCGGCCATGGGAGTAACTGCTATCCAAACCGGGATTCGAACTCAGTGGAACTCATAATACGGAGCTAATGAGTGCAAATCTGAGACGTCCGAGTACCAAAATTGCTATCTTAATCCTCCCAAACCGAAAAATGCTGGAATGCCTCCCGAACTGGAAAAGACCCTCTGGGCAGCCGCCGACAAGCTCAGGAACAATATGGACGCGGCGGAGTACAAGCACGTGGTGCTTGGACTGATCTTCCTGAAGTACATTTCGGACTCATTCGAAGAACTCCACGACAAACTCAAGAAGGACAAGCACTCCGATCCGGAGGACAAGGATGAATACATCGCGGAGAACATCTTCTATGTCCCGCCTTCTGCCCGGTGGAAATACATTCAGAATCAGCGAGCCAAGTTACCCACGATCGGAAAGGACCTCGATGATGCAATGGATGCCATCGAGAAGGATAATCGGTCGCTTAAAGGGGTGCTACCTAAAGACTATGCAAGGCCTGCCCTGGACAAGAAGCGGCTTGGTGAGCTGATTGACCTCATTGGGAATGTAGGCTTCCGCGAAAAGGGCCACAGTAGCAAGGACCTGCTTGGCCGCGTCTATGAATACTTCCTCGGCATGTTCGCCGATGCAGAAGGAAAGCGCGGCGGGCAGTTCTACACCCCTGAAAGCATAGTGAAGCTACTCGTTGCCATGCTCGAGCCGTACAACGGACGCATCTACGATGGCTGCTGCGGTAGCGGCGGGATGTTCGTGCAAAGCGAGAAGTTCATTGAAGCCCACGGCGGAAAGATCGGCGACATCTCCATCTACGGCCAGGAGAGCAACCCAACCACCTACAAGCTGGCCAAGATGAATCTGGCAATCCGGGGCATCGACGCAAAAATTGAATTAGGCGATACATTCCACAGTGACAAGCACAAGGATCTCAAAGCAGATTACATCCTCGCCAACCCGCCATTCAATATTTCCGACTGGGGTGGAGAGTCTCTTCAGGAAAGCAACCTCTGGAAGTACGGAGTGCCGCCTTCAGGTAATGCTAACTATGCCTGGCTTCAACTGTTCATAAACAAACTCAACCCCACCGGAACTGCGGGCATCGTATTAGCCAATGGTTCAATGACCACCAACACGGGCTCCGAAGGTGAAATCAGAAAGCAAATCATCAAAGCCGGACTTGTTGACTGCATGGTGGCGCTGCCGACGCAGTTGTTCTACAACACGCAAATACCAGCCTGCCTGTGGTTCCTGGCGCGTGACCGTAAGAATCACAAGTTCCGCGACCGCAGCAATGAGATCCTGTTCATTGATGCCCGCAAACTGGGGACCATGGTTAGCCGGAAGAACAAGGCTTTCACAGATAAAGACATAAAACAGATTGCAGACGCCTATCACAAGTGGAGAACAAAGAAAGCCAGGTATGAGGACATCCAGGGATTCTGCAAGTCAGCAACCATTTCAGAAGTTGAGGCGAACAACTTCGTACTCACCCCGGGGAGGTATGTTGGCACTGAAGAAGTTGAAGATGACGAAGTTTCCTTCGATCAGAAAGTGGCCACAATTTCCAAGAAGCTCAAGGCGCACTTCGAAAAATCGAATGAGCTTCAAAAGAGGATAAAGACCAATCTCAAGAAAGTTGGCATTGACCTATAAACTCACATGGCTACACTATTTAAGGAAGTAAAGTACAACCTCACCACCCTCATCCAGAGCATTGACTTGGGTCTAATTGGTTTGCCTGATATTCAACGCCCCTTTATATGGCCTGACACTACAGTGAGAGATCTATTCGATAGTATGTACAAAGGCTATCCAGTTGGATACTTCCTGTTCTGGGCGAACGCAAACGTCGAATCAACAAAAAGCATTGGGTCAACGAAAAAGCAAAAGTACCCCAATCTCCTTATCGTAGATGGTCAGCAACGACTTACCTCTTTATATGCCGTGATAAAGAGTGAAGAAGTAGTCAGGGAGAACTATGACAAAACTAAGATTACTATTGCCTTTAACCCCCTGGAACAAAAGTTTGAAGTTCCTGATGCAGCTATACGCAAAGATCCGAGATACTTTCATAGTATCTCGGAACTATGGAAACCGAACGTTAATATCTTCAAACTCATCAATGAGTTCATCGCGGACTTAAAGGCAAGTGTTGGACTCTCCGAAGGAGATGAAGAAAGGATCCAAAATGCCTTTATGCAGCTTAAGAATTTGGAATCATATCCGTTCTCAGTTCTCGAGCTCTCATCTGAGATCACCGAAGAACAAGTCGCCGATGTATTTGTCCGGATCAACTCCAAAGGAAAGACCCTCAATCAGGCCGACTTCATTCTAACCCTTATGAGCGTGTTCTGGGAGGACGGGAGAAAAGACCTGGAAGAATTCTGCCGGCTTTGCAGATTCCCGACTAAGGACTCTGCATCGCCATTTAACTATCTTATAGAGCCAGACCCGGATCAGATGCTGAGGGTCTCTGTGGGCGTAGCCTTCCGAAGGGCCCGTCTACAGTATGTATATAGCATTCTGCGGGGAAAGGACCTCGAGACCGGGGTATTCAGCGAGGGTCGCAGGGATGAGCAGTTTGAAAAATTGAAGTTGTCTCAAAGTATCGTTCTCAACGTTGTGAACTGGCACGAGTTTATCAAAGCCCTCAAGCAAGCCGGATTTGCCAGGCAGGATTATATCAGCTCAAAGAACAACTTGCTTTATGCCTACATATTCTTCCTCATAGGCAGAGAGCATTTCAAAATTGATCTCTATGAGCTAAAGAATCTCATCGCCCGGTGGTTCTTCATGTCATCAATTACCCAACGGTATACAAACTCTCCTGAGACCATCATGGAGTCCGACCTGACAAGGTTAAGGGGTGTAACAGATAAAGGTGTCTTCACTTCAACTCTGACAGAAATAATTGATAGCCAGTTGACGAATGATTTCTGGGAGATGACATTGCCTCAGGATTTGGCCACATCTTCCTCAACAAGCCCATCCCTGTATGCCTATTATGCATCGCTTTATATCCTTGATGCCTATGGTCTATTCTCCAAGTTGAAGGTGTCGGATTTATTGCAAGAAGGACTGCGGAGCAAGAAGTCCCCGCTCGAGCGGCATCACCTATTCCCTAAAGCCTGGTTAATCAAGAATGGAATAACGGAGAAACGAGACACTAACCAGATAGCTAATTTCGCTTTGGTTGAATGGAGTGATAATATTTCCATTTCTGACACGTCACCAAAGGACTATTTGCCAAAGTACGCTTCGAGGTTCACGCCGGTGGAACTTTCCACAATGTATGAGTGGCATTCACTCCCGAAGGGATGGGAAACTATGGAGTACTTTGATTTCCTAACAGAACGCCGAAAGCTAATGGCACAGGTAATTAAGAGGGCGTTCCTAAAACTAAAGAGGTAATAATGAGCAAGTGGAAGGAATTTCGATTGGCAGATGTTGCTGTTGTTAACAAACGCAGTGTCAACAACGAATTCTCATATAATGACATTGAATATATCGATACTTCTTCAGTAACTGAGAATAAGTTTGAGAATCCGGTATTCATGAAGTTTGATGATGCACCAAGCCGGGCCAGAAGACTAATTAAATCAGGAGATACAATTCTATCAACAGTCAGACCAATACAACGTCACTATGGATTTATCCGTGATCCCAAGCCTAACACAGTCGTTTCAACAGGGTTTGCTGTAATATCACCAAACGGAATTGATCCTAAATTCCTCTACTACTTTCTTACTCAGGAGGAAATTACGGAATACCTTAACACAATAGCTGAGAGCGGCACAACTACTTTCCCTGCATTTCGCGCCGAAGAACTGAATAGCTTATCCATATACGCCCCCGAGAAAATAAGTGATCAAACCGCCATCGCCGAAATCCTCTCCTCCCTCGACGACAAAATCGAACTCAACAACCAGATCAACAAAGAACTCGAGGCCCTGGCCCAGGCGCTGTTCAAGCACTGGTTCATCGACTTCGAATTCCCAAATGAAAAAGGGAAACCTTACAAGTCCTCCGGGGGAAAGATGGTGGAAAGTGAGTTGGGAGAGGTTCCAAGTGATTGGACGGTGAGGACCTTGCAGGATGACTTCGATATTAATATGGGCCAATCACCAAATGGTACGACCTACAATGAGACCGGAAGTGGAATGATATTCTTTCAGGGTCGGAGTGATTTCGGCTTTAGATTTCCGAGTATTAGAATGTACACCACTGACCCAAAGAAGATTGCACGGACTGGCGAGACACTAATTAGTGTCAGGGCCCCCGTTGGTGATGTAAATATGGCACTTCAGGACTGCTGCATTGGTCGTGGCGTTGGCTCCATTTCGAGTAAGCAGAAACTTATGTCCTACACCTACTACAAAATTCTGTCTCTCCAACCTGAATTGAAAAAATTCGACAATGAGGGTACAGTATTCGGGTCAATAAATAAGGACACATTGGGAAGCATCTCCATTTCAATACCCACAAAAAAGGTGAAAGCTCACTTCAATGAGATTGTCGTAGAAGTTGATAAACTAATACGAGAATCCGTGTTGGAGAATGAGAGCCTGCGAGCACTTAGAGATGCTCTTCTTCCTAAGTTGATCACAGGAAAATTGCAAGTCAAAATTAGTTAATGGCCGCTATCTCCGAAGACCATATTGAACAAGTTGTTGTCCAGGAATTCAGATCCCTGGGTTATGAACATCTCTATGGTCCTGAAATATCACCAGATGGTTCCAGCCAGGAACGCGAATACCATGAGGTAGTCCTTAAGCACAGGCTGCAGCAATCTATTGAACGACTCAATCCGACAGTTCCAGTAGAAGCAAGGGAGGAGGCGCTCAGGAAAGTGTTACGCACGGACAGTCCAAGCCTTCTGCAAAACAATTACCAGTTCCACAAGTATCTGTCGGAAGGCGTTGACGTCGAGTACCGCAAGGGCGACCGCATCGCGGGCGACAAAGTGTGGCTCGTGGACTATGCCCACCCGGAGAACAATGAGTTCCTGGTGATCAACCAGTTCACCATCATCGAAAACAACACCAACAAGCGGCCCGACATCATCCTGTTCGTGAACGGGCTCCCCCTGGTAGTCATCGAACTGAAGAACGCCGCGGATGAAAACGCAGATATCCAGTCGGCCTTCAATCAACTGCAGACGTACAAGCAAGCAATCCCGTCGCTCTTCATCTACAACGCATTGCTTATCGTCTCAGATGGCTGGGATGCACTCTATGGATCGCTTACCGCTCCCAGGGGGTTCTTTCATCCCTGGAAGTCCATCGATGGTCAGCTTGTGGCTCATCCCGAGATCCCCCAGATGGAGGTGATGGCTAAAGGGATGCTTAACAAACAGGTGCTGCTCGACCTCATCAGGCACTTCACCCTCTACCATCGCAACAAGGAACAAGTCATCAAGATTGTTCCCCGATACCACCAGTACTTCGCTGTGAATAAAGCGGTGGAAACGACCCGGAAGGCTACCGGGACAAATGGCGACCAGCGCGCCGGAGTGATCTGGCATACCCAAGGAAGCGGCAAAAGTCTCAGCATGGTGTTCTATGCAGGCAAGTTGGTGCTTACGCTGAACAATCCCACTATCGTCGTGCTCACCGACAGGAATGACCTCGACGATCAGCTCTTCGATACCTTCTCTCTAAGCCAGGACTTGCTCCGTCAGACGCCAGTGCAGGCCGAAAGCCGAGAGGACATGAAACGCCTGCTGAGTGTAACGTCAGGAGGAATCGTATTCACAACGGTCCAAAAATTCCTCCCCGAGGCCCTGGAAAAAATTGAGCTCGATAGCGGAAAAACGAAATCTATCAAAGGCAAATTCGAGATGCTGTCCGACCGTCGGAACATCGTCGTCATCGCCGACGAAGCCCACCGCAGTCAATACGACTTCATCGATGGCTTTGCTCGGCACCTGCGGGACGCGTTGCCGCATGCATCCTTCATCGGATTTACAGGCACGCCCATCGAGTCGTCGGACAAGAACACGCAGGCGGTATTCGGCGACTATATTGACGTGTACGACATCCAGCAGGCCGTTGACGATGGTGCTACCGTGCGCATCTTCTATGAGAACAGGTTGGCCAAGGTGCAACTGAAGGAAGAGAAAAAGTACGAACTCGACGAACAGCTGGCCCTTGTTGCCGAAGACCTGGAGGACTATGGCGAACAGAAGGAAGGTATTAGTAACCGCCTTGAAGCGGTTAAGTCCAGGTGGGCCAGACTGGAAGCCATCGTCGGCAATCCCAAGCGCCTCAGGCTTATCGCTGCTGACATTGTCAGGCATTTCGAAGCACGTGACCTGGCGCTCGATGGCAAAGCGATGATTGTCTGTATGAGCCGGCGTATCTGTGTTGATCTGTACAATGAGATTGTCAAGATCAAGCCGGAGTGGCACACCGACGATGACAAGACCGGTACTATCAAGGTCGTGATGACCGGCTCATCCTCAGACCCCTTGCCCTTCCAGCCCCATGTACGGAACAAGCAACGCCGGAAAGATCTCGCCGACAGGTTGAAAGATCCCAAAGACCAGATGAAGATTGCCATTGTTCGGGATATGTGGCTCACCGGCTTCGACGCGCCGCCCTTGCACACCCTGTATGTAGACAAACCCATGCAAGGCCACAACCTCATGCAGGCCATCGCCCGGGTGAACCGGGTGTACAAAGACAAGGAAGGCGGCTTGATTGTGGACTACATCGGCATTGCAACCGATCTGAAAAAGGCATTGTCAGTGTACACTGAGAGCGGCGGTAAGGGCAAGCCGGCCTTCGATCAGGAGGAAGCTGCTTCAGTGATGATGGCCAAGTATGAAGTAGTTGTTGGCATGTTTAATGAGCAGCCGACAGATACAGCCATGCCGCGGGGATACAATTACAAAGCCTTCTTCAAGATGACCCCCAAGGAGAAGTTGTACTTCCCTATCCGGGCAGCTAACTACATCCTTGGCCTTGAGAATGGGAAGGAACGTTATGTCAATGCGGTCACCGCATTGTCAAAGTCCTTCGCCATTTCAGTACCACATCCCTCGACCGAAGAGATCCGTGATGATGTCGGCTTGTTCCAGGCAATCAAAGCACGGATTGTCAAGGTGAGCGAGGGCTCCAAGACAAGGACTGACGAGGAAATTGATACAGCTGTCAAGCAGATCATTTCGGATGCCGTGGTCGCTGATGAAGTGGTAGACATCTTCGACGCGGCAGGGATCAAGAAGCCAGATATCTCGATTCTATCGGATGAGTTCCTTGCCGAAGTGAAGGGTATGGAGCACAAGAACGTTGCACTTGAGTTATTGAAGAAACTACTGAATGATGAAGTAAAGGCCAGAAGGAAATCGAACCTGGTTGAGGCCAAGAAATTCTCCGAGATGCTCGAAGCTGCTGTGAAGAAATACCAGAACAATCTGATAACATCAGCGCAAGTCATCGAGGAGCTGATATCGCTGGCCAAAGACATCAAGGAGGCAGACCGACGAGGAGTCGACTTGGGGCTGAATTTCAGGGAGTATGCCTTCTACACCGCTCTGGAAGTCAATGACAGTTCCGTGAAGGTCCTTGGAGATGAAGTACTCAGGAACATCGCCCGTGAGCTTGTTGATACGGTTCGGAAGAACACGAGCATCGATTGGACCGTCAGGGAGAACGTGCAGGCGAAGATGCGGATTGCTGTGAAGAAGATCCTTCGCAAGCACGGGTATCCGCCGGATATGGAGGTGAAGGCGACTGAGACGGTACTGGAGCAAGCGAAGTTGATGGCGGATAATTTCGGAACTGAAAACATCTTAGGAAAGCCATGAGAGTTCTAACCTTGTTGCTGATCATTATTGCTGAAATTGCCTTCAGTCAGCCAATCGAGATGAAGAAGGTTCAAGGAGTCTGGCAGGTACCGTGTAAAATAAATGGTATTCCACTATCATTTATTATTGATACAGGCGCTGCGGTAGTTATGATTTCCAAGACTGAAGCAACCTTTATGCTTAAAAATGGATACCTTGAGGAATCCGACATCCTATGGAAGGAATCATATAGGATTGCCAATGGAGAGATAGTAGACGGAACTAGGATAAATTTAAAGTTCATTGAAATTGGTGGATTTACAATTCAAAACGTTGAAGCACTAGTCTCGAATAGTGCTAACGCACCACTGTTGTTTGGACTTACAGCACTGGAACGATTTGGTACAGTTCAGTTGGACTATTCTCAAGGCACGCTCACCTTCATTCCCAAAGAAATCAACCAAAGCAGGCAAAAGGAAGTAAGTGAAAGCGAGGCTAATCAGTTCAAAGATGAAATAAGTAAGCAGTGGAATAATGTAGCAGTGTGGTTCCAACAGTACTGGGTTGGAGTTACGTTCGTCGTAGTATTTCTGATTGCATCCTACTTCTGGTTTATGCAGGGTTACCGAGGAGAATAAATCTACTCATCCAAGAATTGGTAAACAGACTCATCGGCAGCAATGGAAGTACCTAGCTTAAAAAAATTTCTGTGGTGGAGAAACGCGGACCCTATACCCCCTCACCCCCCTACCGGGGGACCAATTCCAAAATTCAAACTTTCGATATGGTCCGCCATCCTTAGAAATATTCTCAATGGAGATGGCGGCTAGAGTTTGATCCCAAAGCTACTTAGACATAAAGTGATCTTATCTAACTCCTCGCACGGCTTGGCCTGACATTAGCATTGGCTGCGGGTTAGATAAGCACTTTATGTTAAGTAGCCACACATAATGCATTGAAAACGCCCTTACACGCGTTCCAAACCGCCTATTCGCCCCTTTGAACTATTAGCCCTAAATTTGGACCCAATTTCGAAGAGAATTTGTTACTTTGATTAGGAAAAGGACTGAAGGAAATGATATGAAGACCTTAGAAAAAGACATAGATGCGTACAAGAAGATGCAGGCAGAACTCGAGTCGAAGTATACCTCGAAATGGGTTCTTATCTGCGATGAGAAACTTGTATCTGTCTTTGACACCTTTGAGCAAGCTGCTGAAAAGGCTGTAAGCCTCTACGGAGCAGGGCCATATTTGATTCGTCAGGTTGGGGCTCCGCCCTTTGTTCTCCCGGCATCTGTAATGTTCGTTGTAGGTCATGCCTGAAGCACAATGCGGCTTTGACGCTGTTCCTGGCGGGGCCTCGGGCTCTGAACTCCTGATGAATTTAGGGCCAACCATAATGGTTGATATTGGCTTCGATAAGCAATGGAATACAAAAATGCCGAGTGCGCCAATTCCAGGCATCAAAGGCGTTCGAGCCTTAGTGGATACGGGCGCAACGGAATCTTGTATTGATGATTTGCTGGCTGTTCAACTAAATTTGCCAGTATTCGATGAGCGACCAATAGGTGGTGTGGGGGGAAAGCATATGGTGAAGATGTACCTTGCTCAGATTCGCATTCCTGTATTAGGTAGCAACATAGTTGGCGCATTTGCGGGTGTTCACCTGCAAGCCGGTGGACAAACCCACAAAGCGCTTATTGGCAGGACGTTTCTCCAACACCTAACGATGACCTATGACGGCAAATCCGGAAAGGTCACACTTCGGTTAGGATAGATAGCAGGCCTCTAGCTTCTGAGTCGCAGGAATGCCTCTCCTCACTCCAACTCTTACATTTAATCACTGCACAAAAATAGGCTCATGCCGTAATACGCTGGCAAGGAACTACGGCATAAACCCGCAGAGCCTTCACACAATCCATTTATTCCGTTCCTCCTTGCGCTAATTCCGGCCTGAGCCTGTGGTGGCGCCATAATTAAATCAAACAATTATGGAAAACACCATCACAAAATCCCTCCACCAGGTATCGGAAGTAGTACTCAGCTACCGTTCCCTGATTGCCCCGTCTCAACGTCCCAAGGTTAGTAGCTCCAAGGATGCCGTGGACGTACTGAGGGCTCACTGGGACATATCACGTATCGAATTTCAGGAGCAGTTCAAAGTCCTCCTGCTTAACCGAGCCAACAAGGCTATCGGAATCTGTGAGATTTCCACCGGGGGAGTCTCTGGAACGGTTGCCGACCCGAAGCTCATCTTTGCTGCCGCCTTGAAGGCTTGTGCAAGCAGCATCATCGTGGCCCACAACCACCCCTCAGGAAACCTGTCGCCCAGCCAGTCAGACATCGACCTTACCCGCAAACTGAAAGAGGGTGGGAAGCTACTCGAGATACAGATGCTCGACCATGTGATCCTGACTGTCGAGGGGTACTACTCTTTCGCCTATGAAGGCCAAGTTTAGCCTTCACTGGAGCAGGGTTAATCACACCCTGTTCTTCATATGCAATAGGAACATACAGCAACCAAAGTGGGCTCCGATGTTGAAATTTGCTGAGACTGGTCCATCGACCCCATGGAAATCGAAGCACATATAATACCAATCAATACCCATGCCCTGCGGCCCGACGTTCATCACTGATTTGGTCCTTTCTGAGACTGGACATGTTAATCCCCATATATATCCCCACTACTGCAGTCCCCAAAGGTTTGTTTACCCTATGTTTACCCCGTAGGTGCATAAAATGAAAAACCCTCTGGTATACAGAGGGTTACTTCAATTAACCGTGATCCCGCTGGGATTCGAACCCAGGACCCTTACATTAAAAGTGTAATGCTCTACCAGCTGAGCTACGGAATCCTTCAACTTACCTGACTCCCTCCGCGAAGTCCTCGCAAAGCGGGACTGAGCTACGGAATCCTTCAACTTACCTGACTCCTCCGCGAAGTCCTCGCAAAGCGGGACTGAGCTACGGAATCTGAAAATCTTACCTACTCCATCCGCGAAGTCTCCCGCCGGAGGCGGGAAATGAGCTACGGAATCGTTAATTTTCGAACTTTCTCATCACCGAAATCCTCTAAAACCACGAGAATTCCGTTAAGGAGGGCGCAAAGGTAACAGGAAGTGAAAAATATGCAAAGCAGGGCATCGAATTGTAGGGTCTGGATCGCCATCATCTTCTTCATTACGGCCGCCACACCGCATGCTTTCTGCGAACCGGCAGAAAACCAAACGGCCACACTCAAAAAAGGTGACTCCCTGTACACCGCCAGGCTCTATACACAGGCACTTGTTCAATATCAGGCGCTCTATCACACCAAATCCTATACGCCGGCCATGCTCCTCAAAATGGCCCACATCCAGGAAGGTCTCGGCCGCCTCGGTGAATCACTCTTCTACCTCAACCTCTACTACCTTGCCACCACAGACCCCATGGCACTCAAAAAAATGGAGGAACTGGCGGAGAAAAACAGGCTCGAAGGTTATACCGAAAGCCCGCTCACCCAGGTCACTGTAAGGCTACAACAATATTTCACCCCCATCGCCGGCACACTGAGCGCACTCATCGTACTCCTGATCGCCCTGCTTTATAAAAATCGCCAGACACGAACCTCATCGCCAAGCCTCATCCTCACCCTGCTCCTGCTCACCGCTGCCTTGCTCTTTGTTCATGTCAACTACAGTCGGGAAACCCGCCACGGCATCATCACCGGCAAACAAACATACCTCATGAGCGGACCGTCTGCAGCAGCCAAAGTAGTTGCCATTGTCGGCGAAGGCCATCAACTCCAAATTAAAGGCAAACAGGATGTTTGGATCCACACCTCCTGGGGTGATCACGATGTCTATGTGCGGGAGTTCCTCGTGAGAATGGTGGAGCTGTAAAACAGAAGTCAGAAGTCAGAAGTCAGGAGTCAGAAGTCAGGAGGTCAGGAGTCAGGAGTCAGAAGTCAGTATCTCACCGTCAGGGAGCCGCGATACTCCTTCTTCGTAAACTTGATCGAATAGTAGTACACTCCCGATGACGTATCATCTGGATACCATTTGAAATCGCGCTCGGTACTTCTGAACATCTCCTTGCCCCACCGGTTGTAAATCCGCACGTACTCAAACCGCGAATCACAATTGTCGTTGGGGAGAATATTCAGGAGCTCTCCCGTTTCCGGGACAAGCGTTTCCATCGCATAGTAGTCATTCTTCTCGTCGCCATTGGGTGAAACAAAGTTGGGGGGTCTGAAATTGGCGTCTGAACCATCAACATCTTTGATACGGATCGTGAACGTCACCGAATCCTTCTTATCCACATGACAACGGTCATCATACACATCGAACGTAAAGATGTACTCATTTTCAAAAATTCCTCTTTTGAAAATTGAACATCCCGGTGTCCAGGTAAACGTCGTTGCCAGCGGACTCGGACCCTCGGCTTGCTCAAAGGTGTATCCGAAGGGTGGCACGTTGCCGGTGGCTTCCCTCAACTTGAGGGTCAGGTTGTCCTTGGCTGGAGTCACGTCGGCGTCATTGCCTGTAAGCAACAGATCAATGCTCGCCCCCAGGGTGACCGACAAGACGCCGTCAACAAAATCCGTGTGATCAGCATTCTGATTAAATACCGACAAGACAGGTGCATGGTTGGCCGGCGGGAGCACTTTCACCTCGACATCCAGCGTATCGGCTTTGTAAATGCGGCACTTGTTGGCGTTGTCAACCACAATAAACTGCAGGTTGACGGTATCGGGCTCAGCAGAACTCAATACATCACATCCCACTGTCCAGGCAACATCAGATGACACCAGGGTGTTGGCCGATGTCGGAGTAGGTGAAATTGCGATACTGCTTTCGGTGGATTCAAAGCTCTGCACCTCTGATTTGAGCACCAGAAAATCATTATCAACGACATCCTTGCCCGTTACTTTGAAGTTCACAGATTCATACACGCGCCGCGTGAGGGAGACTTTTCTCTCCGCTGGGTTGGACGTCAAATCAGAATCTATAATAGGATCATCATTTCCCGGCAGGTTGACCGTCAGGTTATGAATGGCTTTTGCCGGATTGGGCAACTTGCAGAAATCATCGTCTTCGACCTGGATAATAACTTGAAAGGATGTTCGCTGTGTGAAGTCATAGATGTCGCAGAAGGCATCCCATTTGAGCTCACCATTCGCAGCACCTGGAGTATTGCTGAGTGTTGTGAACTGAAACCCAGAGGCGGGCAGGGAGAATCCCTTGCCGATGACGGAAATCGTCAAATTATCACCATCATCGTCCACCACACTGAAAGGCCATGCATCCTGATCGCCTTCTTGCAAGGTTTGTGTAATGGGATTGATCGACGTGAATCGCGGCTGGTTATTCGGAGGTGGCTCTGCATGAATGGAAACTTTCAACGTGTCGGTCAGTGGGAGCGCACAAGCATCATCCATGGCAATGATGCCAATCATGGGCGTGCCTCCGATGAAGTATGGACATACCGGCAAGCAAATGGTAAACTCTGCCGAACTGCCTTCCCGCAAGGTTGCATAGAACACCGATGGCAAAATGGGAGCAAGATCTTTCTTGAAATTCAGAGGAATAGCCCTGATCCGGATCTGTTCGATCGTATCGTTAGTAATCTTCGAGTCGTCATCTGTAACTTTTACAGTAAAGCACCGATCACTTGCAGGGCTTGCCAGTGTATAGGTCATTGTCAAGGTTGGTGAATCCACAAAGTCTGGATCGGTCGGGCCTTTGCCGATAATTTTTGGTGGTACGGCATCCGCCGCTTCGATGACCAGCATCTGAAAGTCCCGGCGCGTCTCGCCAATCTTCACCTTATCGCGATACTCCTCCACCTTCACGGCAAACACAAAGAGACCCTGAAGGGTTGGCGTCACTGTGAGAAATCCTTCCTGACTGATTTTCAGGTCAGGACTCCCTCCCATCATGTTGGCAAAGGAAAATGGGGGTCGCCAGACCACTTCCGGAAATGGTGCCGGCATGATGGGCGGATAGGCTATCCGTTGGTGCGTATTGTAAGGAGTCGTCATGGAATAAACCAATGAATCTCCGTCGTCGTCGATCCCGCGAAAGTCAGTGTAATACGGACGGAATGGGCTGCCATAGTCACTTAAGGGTGGAAACAATTTTGGTGTGGAGTTGACGAAAGGCTGGCCATTCTTCGTGACCGGAGGAAACTTGAGGTAGAATGTCTGTCCTGCAGCATTAGGATTGTTGGTGCTGTTGCCAGGATCAACACTGAAAATGTTCAGCAAGCCTGCCGAGTTATAGTTCCGGCAGCATCTTTCCCAAACAATATAGTATCCACCCGGGTGACTGAACTGCTCAGGCGGCATCGTGATCTCGGTGGTATAGTATTGCCTGCTGGTCTTGAGTGCGGTACTGGAACAGGCAGGCTGAGTGTAGGAAACAGGTGTCTGCGAATGAAAAGGAATCGAAACGTCCCTGATAAAAGCATTATCCGCAAACCTGAAAATCCGGGCGTTGATAAAGACGTCGGCCTGCTTGATTTCCTGGGCGCCATTCTTCTCGTCGAAGTAATAAATGAAGTTGATTTTGTATCGGAAATTGCCCAGGTACAGAATTTCAAATTCTCCGCCCACGATGTGCGATGCCTTGCCCAGAAGGGGCAACAGCAGCAGGAGGAGTGATAAGATCCGGGTTTTCACCTGTCAATATTGGTATACAAGGTCAGGCAGATGTAGCTTTTTTGCAATCATCCTTGCGGGGGGATGCTGTTCGTCCGTGAAGTTAACCAATGAGTAGGTCAACCATGAAATCCACTTTCGGTAAATTGCGGCGCATTTCATGAAAAACCCTTCTCCTACATCATCGTCACTCAAAAAAGGTGACCTGCTCACCAACATCACGGTAGAGACGATGGCTGCCGAGGGGAAATGTCTCTCCCGGATTGAGGGTCGAGTGATATTCATTACAGGCGGGGCGCCTGGTGACATTGTCGATGTATCGCTCACCAAAATCAAAAGTGCCTTCCTGGAAGGCAAAGTCACCGCCATCCGTCAGTATTCACCCAACCGGACAGAACCCTTCTGCTCACATTTCGGAACCTGCGGCGGTTGTTCCTGGCAACACATCAACTACTCCACCCAGCTTCAGTACAAACATCAGCAAGTCATCGACCACCTTGAAAGAATCGGAGGACTCACGCTGCCTCAGGTAAGTCCCATCATCGGCTCGGACAAGGACCGTTATTACCGCAACAGACTGGATTTCACTTTTACAGCCAGCCGCTGGCTGACAAAAACAGAACTCGACCATGGTCAACCGTTCGGCGACCCGGGATTGGGTTATCACATCCCCCGGATGTACGACAAGGTGTTCGATGTGTCGGAGTGCTTTCTCCAGCCGCCTCCTTCCAACGCCATCCGACTCGCCGTGAAAGCCACGGCGGTGCGAGAACAGATTCCTTTCTTCGACCTGCGGAAACAAACAGGATTTCTCCGCACGATTACCATTCGCACAGCCAACACCGGCGAAACGATGGTGATCCTGCAGGTAACATACGATAAGATGGAGTGGATCGAAAAGATTCTGAATGATCTTGCCGGCGCTTTCCCCGACATCACGTCTTTCTTTTATGTCATCAACGGTAAGAAGAACGACACCTTTCATGATCTCGACATGGTCTGCTGGAAAGGCAATCCTTACATCACTGAAACGATGGACAAGCCAAATGGCAACGGCAAGCTCGAGTTCCGCGTCGGACCCAAGTCCTTCTATCAAACCAATTCCCGTCAGGCTGAGAAATTGTACAAAGCAGCATGGCAAATGGCCGACCTGAAAGGTGATGAGCACGTGTACGATCTGTACACCGGCACAGGCACCATCGCCAACTATGTTGCCGGCGATGCGAAAAAAGTCACCGGGCTCGAATATGTCGCCGCGGCGGTTGATGATGCTCGCGTCAATTCAACCCTCAATCACATTGAGAATACCCAGTTCTTCGCAGGAGACATGAAGGATTTGCTCAACGAAAATTTCCTCAACACCCATGGCCGTCCGGATGTGGTGATCACTGATCCTCCACGGGCCGGGATGCACGAAGATGTTTGTAAGATGCTCCTTCAGGCTAACCCAAAACGGATTGTGTATGTCAGTTGCAATGCAGCAACGCAAGCCCGTGACCTTAAATTATTGTCCGGCCAATACAAAATCTCCGCCGTTCAGCCGGTCGACATGTTTCCGCAGACGGTACATGTAGAGAATGTTGTGCGCCTGGACAGACGATAGGGCTTTAACTGTGTTTTTTAAGCCCATTCGCTTTTCTGAAGATGCTGCTGGCAATATCCTCAGTGCAGAAGTTGACGAGTATCCCCAGTTTAAAGCCTGAAAGCCGCAAATAGGTGAGCAGTTGTTTGTGATGTACTTCACCAAAGTGTTCGAGAGACTTAACCTCAACAACAACTTTACTTTCAACAACCAAGTCCATCCTGTAGCCAATGTCCACTCTGACTGTCTCGTAAATCATAGGCAATGCCACTTGATTCCTGACCGTCATCCCCAATTTCCTTATCTCGTGAGTCAGCGCTGCTTCGTAAGATGATTCAAGCAAACCAGGCCCAATATTATTGTAGACCTTGAATATGCTCCCTCGAATGCCATATGATATTTCATTCTCATCCATAGGGCAAAGCAATGTGGAGCGATTCAAACAATCAATGCATCTAAATATTGCTTTCCAGATCAAAAAAATACAGGTTCCCGCAGATCACCGCTGATTTGAATCCACGCAGATTAGCGCAGATTCAATACAAGCAGATCGCAGTTGATAAACACTAAGAACAGATCTGCGGAATCTGCGCTGCATTTTGATCTGCGAAAATCTGCGGGAAACAACATACAAATCGGAGAAGTAACTACCTTCAACTTCCTTAACCACATTTCCCATGAAGAGAATTCCGCTCCTCGTTTGCCTGTTCGTTGTGTTGCAAGCCTCCGCCCAGCAAGACGACGGATACACCCGCTATGAATTGCTGGATCCCACGTCACAGAGTTTTCGCATCCTGTACGAAGTGACGGCGACTGATCCGGGCTCGGCCTATTACTATAACACTTTGCGTAAAGGCAGTGAACATAAAGTGGATGGGGTCGTTGACCGCATGACCGGCCAACAACTCCCTTGGGTCATCGTTAGCGGAGCCGATGCAAGGAAAGCTGGCTATGCAAGCGCCAGTGTTGACACAGATTACCTGCAAGTAAAATTGGCCCGGCCTGTCACACCGGGCAGTGAATACCGCCTCACCATCGATAAAACCTACAAAGACCCAAAAAGCTACTTCATTGACAAAGACAGGATCGTGTTTGATAGATCCTTAGGCGTGAAGAGAAATTCGGTTGTGCTTCCCAAAGGATATGAACTTGTTCGCTGCAACTATCCTTCACAAGTCACTATGGAAAGTGACGGGCGTATCAAAATCAGTTTTCTCAATCCCGGGCCTTCAGAAGTGCCCCTTCGTGTGGAGGGTCGCAAGCTTCCTGCATCAGCAAACACCAGCGTGATTGTTCAGCCTGCTCCTGCGAGTCCTTCCGTTGGACAGGGTCGCGACAAGTCGGTCGCCAGGGTCGCTTACAACGTCAACGAACGAGCGTATCAGACCAGAGAAATTGTCTACTTTCTCCAGCAACCCGAAACACATGCCTTTCGCCTTTACCACGACTATACCGAGACGAGGCCGGGTACGGATCGTTACCTGAACGTCGTGCGAGCTGGAAGCAAGGCCTCCAACCCTTCTGCGAAAATCCTGGACACCGGAAAAGAACTGAAGGTGGAAACCCTGAAGGGTGAAGCCATTACAAAACGTGGACTTGATATTGGCGAGCCCGTTTCAACTGAATCTGAAGTGGTTGCCATCTGGTTTGATCCGGTGGTGAAAGGACAGTCCCTTCGCCTGCGCATCGAGGAGACCTACACAGATCCTAACAGGTATGTGCTTTCCAATGGAGAACTCGTGTTTGACAGGTCGTTTGGGAGGCCTTTCAACGTGGTGATACTTCCGGAGGGCTGGTTCCTGACGGCGAATGCTGTTCCGGCCACCGTTGACCTCGCATCGGACGGAAACATCAGCCTGAGCTACACCAATGGCGCGCCAGATGAGATCGATGTGCTCATCAAAGGGAGAAAGCGATAGGGAACAATCAGTTGAGTACTCCTTCGGTCTCAATCTCAAGGCCTGCAGTCACCATGGCATTGAATCCACCACTAACGTTAATGAGATCGGTGAAGCCTTCGCGTCGCATCAGGGAAATCGCTGTCATCGAACGATAGCCACCTCCGCAATAGACAACATAAGTGTTGTGCTTATCAAGCATGGTCACATTGCTCGGCATGTCAGCCAGAGGAATAAACCGGGCTTCCTTAAGGTGACTGATCTCCCACTCTCCGGGTTTGCGAACATCCAACACCTCTGCGTCATCTGCCTTTCCAGCCTTGAGTTCCGCTGCAGTGATGGAACGAACACTGTCCAGGCGGCCGGTCCAGGT
>JAEUUD010000479.1 GCA_016787625.1 Cyclobacteriaceae bacterium | reverse complement strand
AGGCGGTGTGATCGCACTGGTAATCCTTGTGGTCCACCTTGCTGTTGAGTAATTCCATGCAGATGGTGATGCCGTTAGCGGAAGCGATTTTCAGGACGGGTTCCAGGCCGCGGGCGCAATTCTCCAGTCCCTGGGCAGCAGTAAGCCCCCGGGCGTTGCCGCTGAAGCAGATCACATTCTTCAGGCCGGCATCGGCGGCTTTTGGGATATTCTCGGCATAATCTTTAAGCAACGTGAAATGCAGATCCGGATCGTTGAATCCTCGGGTCAGCCCGATCGGGGAAGCATAGGCCATGGCGCAGGTGAGCCCATAGCGGGCAGCCACCGCCCATTGATCGGACCGGAGCAGGTCGATGGAGGAGATTCCGATTTCTTTGGCTGCCTCGCAGAGTTTCTCAAGCGGGATGTCATCATAACACCACTGACAGACGGAGTGGTTGATATTCTTTTTTAGCGGGGCAGGAGTTTCCATAGCGGAGGCAGAGGAGGGAAGTAAAGCAGAGCCGGCAAGGCCTGCAAGCGATTGTA
>JAEUUD010000478.1 GCA_016787625.1 Cyclobacteriaceae bacterium | reverse complement strand
GTACAAAGCCAACTTCACATTTGCCAATGCAACCCTTGATGCTCCAACGCTGAGCTTCTTTGTTAACGGTAACAACCTTGGTTCGGCAGCACCCAGTGTGGCGCTGCCCTTGTACTCCACGATTGCACTTACTTCACCCGGTGTGGCCGGCGCAAACCCGGTAACAACAGGAAGTTTGACCGCAAACACTGCTATCCGTGCAAAGGCACCAGCCGGAACATCGATTGGAGGTTTGCTAGGCGGCAGTGATTTGCTCTATCGTTCAGCCAACAACGGTACCAACAACTTCGCGGCGCTCAATAACACCAGTTATACGGTTATCGCTATGGATAGCATTAGCCGACCAAGGCCGGTTCGCCTGAACAGGTTTACATCAACCATTTCCTTTGCTGATGTTACCTATTGGAACCCCAATACGAAGATGATGATTTCAGCAAGCAGAAGGGACTCCCTCAATCCTGCCAATTGCAAGACCCTGGCATGCCCAACGTGTACAGGATGCGTAAACTATGACGACGGCTTACAAGG
>JAEUUD010000477.1:285-529 GCA_016787625.1 Cyclobacteriaceae bacterium | reverse complement strand
GCTCAATTTGATATATGAAAAACACGAACAATTGCAAAAAATAGCGGCGATTCAAGTCGAAAAAATGCGCTCCGACCTCAACTACCTGCGTGCGCAAATCAATCCACATTTTCTTTTCAATACCTTCAACAATTTATACAGTTTAGCACTCGATAAGTCTGAAAAAACGCCCGAAATCATACTCAAACTGTCTGATATGATGGACTATATGCTCTATGAAAGCAATGAAACCGAAGTTTTACTT
>JAEUUD010000477.1:0-275 GCA_016787625.1 Cyclobacteriaceae bacterium | reverse complement strand
AAAAGACATAGAAAATCTGAAAAATTATATTGAAATCGAGCGCATTCGACAAGGTAATAATGCGCAAATTGACTTTTATACTGAGGGGGTGTTGGCAGGACGAAAAATTGCTCCGTTGCTGTTTTTGCCTTTGGTAGAAAATGCTTTCAAACATGGTGTCAACAGTGCCATCGAAAATGCTTTTTTAAACGGGAAACTGATTGTTAGTGAACAGCAAATTCTGTTTGAATTGAAAAATAATGCACCGAAAAATAGCACAGCATCCGAACAAAGAA
>JAEUUD010000476.1 GCA_016787625.1 Cyclobacteriaceae bacterium | reverse complement strand
ATGGAATTAAATTCTTCGGGGCCGCCCCCGAGATCATGGATGCAGCCATTCGTGAAAATAAAAGATTGGGTTTGCGTTCGGCATGTCATCATGCGCAGTTAGGAGTGGCCCGTTGGAATGTACTGCACTCGGCACAAGCGGGGCTTACCACCATGGAACATTGGTACGGATTACCGGAGGCGATGCTTACGGGTTCTACATTACAAAACTACCCGCTAAACTATAACTACTCCAACGAACAGCATCGCTTTGAAGAAGCTGGTCGTTTGTGGAAACAGGCAGCAGCGCCCTACACAGAAAAGTGGAATGCAGTTATGGATTCCTTGCTGGCTCTTGATTTTACCTTGGACCCGACTTTTGACACTTACGAAGCTGCCCGCGACCTGCATAAAGCAAGAAGGCAAGAGTGGCATGAAACGTACACGCTGCCCCAACTTTGGGCATTTTATCAACCGAGTCGTGTTGCCCATGGATCGTTTTGGTTTTCCTGGGGAACCGAACAAGAAGTGGCTTGGCGCGAAAACTTCCG
>JAEUUD010000475.1 GCA_016787625.1 Cyclobacteriaceae bacterium | reverse complement strand
ATTGATCACATCGTCCACGCGTCCGATGATCCTGTAATTTCCTTCAAAATCCCTGCGGCAGCCGTCCCCGGTGAAGTAGCGGTTTTCATAGGTGGAGAAATAGTTCAGACGACACCGTTCATGATCGCCGTACGTGGTTCTCAGCATACCGGGCCATGGAAACTTAATACACAAATTGCCTTCTGCATTGTTGCCCTTAATTTCCTCTCCCTGGCCGTTCACGAGTACCGGCTGTATGCCCGGAAGCGGCAAGGTGGCATAGGTGGGTTTGGCAGGGGTGATGTGGGCCAGCGGTGAAATCATGATGCCACCGGTTTCGGTCTGCCACCAGGTGTCCACCACCCAGCATTTTCCTTTTCCGATGTTATCATAATACCATTGCCAGGCTTCTTCATTGATCGGCTCACCCACCGTCCCCAGGGTTTTGAGCGATGCTAACGAATGTGGGTATACGAAAGCATCGCCGTGTGCCATCAGGGAGCGTATGGCGGTGGGGGCGGTATAGAATATGTTTACCTTGTACTTGTCGA
>JAEUUD010000474.1 GCA_016787625.1 Cyclobacteriaceae bacterium | reverse complement strand
GGTAGTATTATTTTTCACATTAACCGTACCTTTGGTAAAGTTGAGTTTGAATTCATGTTGTCTAAAACATTTTGGTCTGCATCAAAGTTAAATAGTACCTTCAAACAAAATTTTTAAATGACCAGATACTTTCTTTTCCTAACCGTATTCCTGATTTCGATTTCCGGAATTATTGCCCAGACACAGCCATCTTGCTGCCAGGCCAGCTCAGTCAAGGCTTTTGCGGATCTTGCCGGAGACATCTCCTTTGTCATGGCACACGAAGAACCGTTGCCATTTGTGCTTCAGAACCCAATGGGATCAACCATAAAATTTCCGGCCAGCGATGGCACTGATGCTCAGGGATACTATATAGCCGGCAAAAAAAGCAGTAAAAAATGGATCTTTGTCTTCCAGGAATGGTGGGGACTCAATGACTATATAAAAAACCAATCAGACCAGCTGCACAAGGAATTTCCGGATGCACATATCCTGGCTCTGGATCTGTATGACGGCAAAGTAGCCAATACTCGTGAGGAAGCTGGAGCACTGAT
>JAEUUD010000473.1 GCA_016787625.1 Cyclobacteriaceae bacterium | reverse complement strand
CAATCATTGGAATTGCTAAGAAACTAGAAGAGATTTATTTTCCAGAAGATTCCATACCCTTGCACATCAACAAAAAATCACCCGGACTTCTTTTGCTCCAGTATGTTCGTGATGAGGCACATCGCTTTGCCATCACCTTTCACCGCATGAAAAGAAGCAAGGCCGAATTTAAAACTGAACTGGAAGAAATTGCTGGCATTGGGAAGCAAACGGCTGACAGGCTATTGAGGCAGTTCAAATCTGTAAAGAAGATCAAAGCTGCTACATTGGAAGAGTTAGCCAGCATCGTTGGCCAGAAAAAAGCTGAAGCTATTAAGGCCTTAAAATAAAAAGGAGGCCGTAGCCTCCTTAAAATTTTTGGACCAGGATAATTAGAATTCCCAAAGGTTGTGTTCCTTTTCCATCAGGCGCATCTCTTCCCACTCTGTAGCCATAACCGCTTCTTTCCAGGGTCTTCCACTTCCTAAGTACGTATCAAAGATTGATTCATCATCAGGATTTTGAACTTTATTAAGCGTTCCGCGGAAAAGACG
>JAEUUD010000472.1:261-535 GCA_016787625.1 Cyclobacteriaceae bacterium | reverse complement strand
CAAATCCTGTCATCCCGATCTTTTTGTTAACCGGTCGGGCTGCCTGCCGCGAGGGGGCGGCGGGCCTGGGAGGAGGCCTTGCGGGGGGAGCTGGGAGAGAGCGGACGAGACGCGCGCAGGTGGTGGAACTGGTAGACACGCAGCCTTGAGGTGGCTGTGCCGTGAGGCGTGAGGGTTCGAGTCCCTCCCTGCGCATCGAGAGAGGAGAGACGCGAGAGAGACACGCATGGGTGGTGTAATTGGCAGCCACGCAGCCCCGAGATGGCTGTGCCCG
>JAEUUD010000472.1:0-251 GCA_016787625.1 Cyclobacteriaceae bacterium | reverse complement strand
GACGACAATACGCGCAGGTGGTGTAACCGGCAGCCACACGGGTCTCAGAAACCCGGGTCCGAGAGGACGTGAGGGTTCGACCCCCTCCCTGCGTACTTCGAGCGAGCGGTCAGGGAAAATTCGCGCAGGTGGTGGAACTGGTAGACACGCAGGCCTCAGAAGCCTGTGCCCGCGAGGGCGTGAGGGTTCGAGTCCCTCCCTGCGCATCACGAGAGGAACACCGCCGGAGCGGTCCCCGAGGGGGCCGCTCC
>JAEUUD010000471.1 GCA_016787625.1 Cyclobacteriaceae bacterium | reverse complement strand
CCTGCGTCGGTATGAAAGGTTCGCGCATCCACGGCATCGTACGTGAGTTGCGGAACGAGAACATCGACGTCATCAACTATACGAACAACATTCCGCTCTTCATCTCCCGCGCCTTGTCGCCGGCCAAGATCTCTTCGATCAAGCTGGACGACGAGAAGAAGCGCGCTTCGGTGTTCCTCAAGCCGGACCAGATTTCCCTGGCGATCGGCAAGGGCGGTAACAATATCAAACTGGCCGGCCGTCTGACCGGCTTTGAGATCGACGTATTCCGTGAGTCGGAAGAAGACTCGGAAGACGTGGACCTCGACGAATTCACCGACGAGATCGAACCGTGGATCATCGACGAACTCAAGGCGATCGGTTGCGATACGGCCAAGAGCGTACTCGATCTCCCGATCGACGATCTGGTTGCACGTACCGACCTGGAGGAAGAGACGATCCGCGAGGTCATCCGCATCCTCCGCGCGGAATTCGAGTAATGGAACGCGCGATGAGAACGTTCATCTCCAATTAACCCCCGTCGCGGGAACGGGGGCAA
>JAEUUD010000470.1:268-539 GCA_016787625.1 Cyclobacteriaceae bacterium | reverse complement strand
AACCCCACCACCTGGCGCCTCGCCGCGATGAACCTCGCCCTCCGCGGCATCGACTTCAACCTGGGCAAGGAGCCCGCCGACACCTTCACCCGCAACCAGCACCCCGATCTGCGGGCCGACTTCATCCTCGCCAACCCGCCTTTCAACATCAGCGACTGGTGGCACGGCAGCCTGGAGGGCGACCCCCGCTGGCTGTATGGCGACCCACCCCAGGGCAACGCCAACTACGCCTGGCTGCAGCACATGCTCCACCACCTCGGCCCCAACGGCC
>JAEUUD010000470.1:0-258 GCA_016787625.1 Cyclobacteriaceae bacterium | reverse complement strand
GCAGCATGAGCTCCAGCCAGAACAACGAGGGCCAGATCCGCGCCGCGATGGTGGACGCCGACGTGGTGGAAGTGATGATCGCCCTGCCCGGCCAGCTCTTCTTCAACACCCAGATCCCCGCCTGCCTGTGGTTCCTGGCCAAAAAGAAGACCGCCCGCCCCGGCGAGGTGCTGTTTATCGACGCCCGCAAGCTCGGCCGCCTGATCAGCCGGGTGCAGGCCGAGCTGACCGACGAGGTGATCGAGCGTATCGCCGCCA
>JAEUUD010000046.1 GCA_016787625.1 Cyclobacteriaceae bacterium | reverse complement strand
CGTGACGTAGTAAAGAAATAATCAGCAATAGCGTCAGTGACCATCCGATTGATCTCTTCGGGCATTGTCATATCAAACGAGCGGATACCCCCTTCCACATGTGCAACCTTCACGAGCATTTTCTTGGCTACAATGGTGCACGCCATCGTTGAGTTGACATCACCCACGACAACCACCAGGTCTGAACGGTGTTGGCCGAGGTCCTTTTCAAAAAGGGTCATGATGCGGGCAGTCTGCTCTGCCTGCGTTCCGGAACCTGCGCCCAGATTCACGTGAGGATCAGGAAGGTTGAGCTGCTCAAAGAAAATCTTGCTGAGTTTGTCGTCGTAGTGCTGACCTGTGTGAACCAGGCGGTATTCGATCGGCACGCCCGACTGACGTTCCTTTTCCAGTGCACGGATGAGGGGCGCAATCTTCATGAAGTTTGGCCTTGCCCCGGCAACCAAAGTTATTTTCATCGCGACAATTTAGCGCTGTAAATTCATTTTCTTTGCAGAATACTGAATTTGAATGACCCGAAAAGTCCTGATGATGCTCAATGCCGCGTACCCATCGGATATACGCGTCAAAAAGGAAGCCGGGGCGCTCATCACCGCTGGCTTTGAGGTTCATCTGCTTTGCCTGAAGAAGAAAGGAGAACTGCCCGCGGAAGTTTTCGAAGGCATTCATGTTCATCGCATTGAGGCAGGAACCAACAATTATCAACTGGCGTTTTGGGATGTGGTGATGTCGGTCAATTTCATCCATCCAAGATTCAGGAAAGCTGCTGCCAGCATACTTAAGCAAGCGTCCATCTCCATCATTCATGTGCATGACCTGCCTCTTGCAGGCACAGCCCTCAGCCTGAAAAAAAGCATGAATCTTAAAGTGGTCGTCGATTTCCATGAGAACTATCCGGAAGCGCTGCGAACATGGTTTCAATGGAAGACCAACCCGCTGGCGAGGCTGAAGAACTACCTCTTCCTCAATCCTGAACGATGGGCGGGCTTCGAGAAAAAAACAGTTCAACAAGCCGATGTCATCATAGCCGTTGTCGATGAGATGAAGACCAGGCTCATATCAGAGCACAGTGCAAACCCGGAGAAGATTGTTGTGGTCACCAACACGGAAGACAAGGGTTTTGTCAAGCAGACCCTTGATCCAAAGGTATACGGTACACTTAAGGGAAAATTCATTGTGACCTATTCGGGAGGAATCGGTCCTCATCGTGGCGTGGATACAGCCATCACGTCCATGCAGTATCTGAAGAACCATCCCGACATTCAAATGGCCATCATTGGGAGCGGAAGCCCTGCGGTCATGCAGCGGCTTCATCAGCTGGTCAATTCACTTGGTCTTAGCAATATTCATTTCTTTGGCTATCAACCATTTCATTCATTCTACTCCTTTATGCACTTTGCTGATGTGAACATCATCCCTCACCATAGCAACGGGCATACCGATCATACGGTCCCTCACAAGCTCTTCCAGGGGATGATGACTGGCAAGTCATTGCTTGTCAGTTCTTCCGCTCCGCTTAAAAGATTGGTGGAAGCAACAGGCTCCGGACTTGTCTTCCGCGCTGGAGACGCCGCAGATTGCGCCGAAAAAATTCTCAACCTCTATCAGGATGCACAACGACGGCAGGAGCTCGGTCAGCATGGCATCGCTGCAACCCTGGATGGGACCATGAACTGGGAGGAAACACAAAAGGAGCTGGTGGCTCTGTACCAAAGGCTGAGCGCATGACACGATACGAGATCGCATCACTGTTCGCTCAGAAACAGTTCATCAAAAGGAATTTCATCTACAAGAAATCCCTGCACTGGCGTTACATTGTTTACCGCGTAGCGCGTCCATGCCTCAAAGTTGTTTACAAGGTGTACAAACTTTTTCACCCCACGACACCATGGACCAGTCAGACATCGATCAGAATTTTCAAGGTGTTGCTTAATAAGGAAATGACAGGCTTCGAATACGGCAGTGGCAACAGCACCATTTTTTTCGCCCAGCGACTGAAGCATCTTACAAGCATCGAGCACCAGCAGCAATGGTATGAGATTGTCGTCAAGCGAATGAAGGCCCTGAAAATTTCCAACGTTGACTACCAGTTCATCCCTCCCGAAAAATCGATGGCTCCCCTCGATGACACCTTGCTCCAATCTTTGGGTTCCCTGGAGAAGGACTTCCACGTCCGAAGTGAATACCAGGAGTACTTTACCAGGATCGCACGATATCCCCACAATCATTTTGACTTTATCCTTGTGGATGGGCGGGCGAGGGTTGAATGTGCGATGCTTGCCATTCCACGGCTCAAGCCAGGAGGTATTTTTGTTTTGGACAATTCCGACCGCATGCGGTACCGTCCGATCTTCCACGCCCTGCGACAATGGAAGATGGTCAACACGACGACAGGCCTTTTCGACACCACGTTCTGGTTCAAACCCGAATAGATCTTGAGAACCCTTTTCTATCGGATTGTTTATTCTCCGGCAGTAAACTGGGGGCTGAGGGGAATTAACCGTTTGGTTTCGCCTTTCACTTCTTTCAGGCTTCCACCATCCGGCACGCTAAATCTGAGGCTTCGTAGCGGTCATCACATCCGACTCGCCAGCAATCCCACGAGCCATGTATCGAAGGTGCTCTATTATGATGGGCCAGATGCTTTTGAGTATACAGCCATCTTCACACGCCTGATACAGAGGTGTAGCACATTTATTGATGTTGGGGCCAACACCGGTTACTACTCCGTGCTTGCAGCAACCATCCAGCCTGAAATAAAAGTCATTGCTGTCGAGCCCGCGCCCGGGCCGCTCCATTATCTGAATAAAAATGTTGTACTCAACCATGCGGAAGGATCGATCGAAGTGGCTGCCATCGCACTATCTGACCATGAAGGCACGGTAACCTTTCAGCCGGCCTTCAATCCCAAGTATGCCTTCATACCACATCACCTTGGCGGAACAGGACATGCCGTTGCCGAAGGGTCAGGAATCACCGTAAAAGCCGACACCCTGGATCATTTTCTTGCAGGGCGGACTGTTGACCTGATCAAGATGGATACGGAAGGAACAGAAGACCAGATTCTGCGCGGCGCTGCCCAAACGATACAGACACACAGGCCGATCATTATTTGCGAGGTGCTCTTCAACAAAATAGAAGCAGCCCTTGAAGCCATCATGCAATCGCATGGCTATACCTTCTACAACCACCTGAACGGAAAACTACACAAGGTTGAGTCCATACACCGGAGAACAGATGATGGAGTCAGGGATTGCTTTTTTGTTCCTAAGGAGAAGCTGAAGTGGATTGAAGAATTTGTCAACCCCGGCCATTCAATAAAATAGTATCTTTCTCGCATGGGTTTGGTTGTCAGGCAGAGCATTCTCAATACCATCATCTCGTATGTCGGCGTGGTGATCGGGTACATCAACCTGCTGTACCTCTACCCAAAGATGCTGGCGCCAGAACAAGTTGGTCTGCTGCGCACCTTACAGGATTCCGCCATCCTTTTCGCGCCCTTTGCCCAGTTTGGAATTTCCATGACCATCCAGCGGTACTTCCCCTACTTTGGTAAAGACCAGCGTCAGGCAGGTTCCTTCATCTCCCTGATGATGCTCATGGCCCTCGCCGGATTTGGTGCATTCTTCATTGTATTCAGCATCTTCAAAACAAGGATAGCATCATACTTTGAAGTCAACGCCGCTGATTTCGTGGGGTACATCCATCTCACTGCCTGGCTTACCCTGATTCTTCTTCTCACGGCCGTACTGGAAGCATACTCCCGTGCACTGCTCAAGGCCGTTGTGCCCAGTCTCCTGCGTGAGGTGGTGATCCGTTTCCTGCTTGCCGTGCTCATCATCATTTACTTTCAGGGTCTCATCACATTCGATCAGTTTATCACCTCCACGCTCGTCGCGTACCTTGCTTGCCTGGTTATGCTGATCGGTTACCTCATGAGCACCGGTGATTTTCAACTTACTTGGAAGTTCCCCACCATGGATAGTCAGACGTCCCGTGAGATGATCCGTTACAGTTTGTTTGGATTTGCTGGTACTGCGGGTATGATCATCATCGGCAAGATGGACAGCCTGATGGTGTCGGGGCTGATGGGCCTTGCGGCGAACGCGATCTACACCACCTCCTTTTATATGGCGACGGTGATTGAGATCCCCAAGCGTGCCATGAGCCAGGTGGCGATGCCATTGATCTCCAGGGCTTTCGAAAAGAACGACATGACCGAGATCAAGACACTGTATCATAAGACGGCGCTTAACCAGTTCATCATCGGGTTGTTGCTCCTGGTTGGCATCGCAGCAAACCTGGAAAATCTATACGCCCTCATGCCGAGGAGTGATGTCTATGCTGCGGGCTACATGGTTGTCCTTGTCGTGGGTGTCGGGAAGCTCGTGGACATGTTGTTCGGGCCCAGCAGCGAGATCATTGTGTTGTCTAAATACTATTGGTTCAATCTTGTCCTGATCATTTTCCTTGCCGTGATGACGGTGGTATTGAACAACTTGCTGATTCCAGAGTATGGCATCGTCGGAGCTGCCTACGGCGCAGCGCTGTCGCTCATACTGTTCAACGCCGCCAAGTTTGTTTTCCTCTGGGCAAAGATGGGATTGCAGCCATTTACGTTCGCTTTCGCGAAAGTGATTGTCATCGGTGCTATCGGCTGGGGCGTTCACCTAGCGATTCCAAAGATGGACGAGGTCCTTTTAGATATGGTGCTCCGTTCCGGAGCGATCACCCTTGTATTCTCCTCGCTTATCCTATTGGCGAAAGTGTCGCCGGAGGCGAATGGGCTGGTGAGGAGGGTGTTGGGTGTTGGGCTTTAGGAGTTGGGCAACAACATCAAACTACCATTTAAGCATCTCAGGCTTCTTCTTGAAAAGTGCCAGCTCACTTAGTTGAAATCCTACACGGACTACAAAAGGTTGAGGATAGATGGGATCATTGGGCTTATGGATCACGTTATAGATCGCAAGGACCGTCATATCAACTTTCTTGTGCACAGAGAACCGCTTTCCGACGCCCAGCCATGCAGCAGGTTGCCAAGTCAAATTCGAGCTCCCGTCGGATTTCTTGCCTGTCGTATTGTTCGCATACTCTCCATAGACAAAGAAAGATTTGAAAACATCATAACTGGAGAAGGTCTTATACCCTGCAACTTCAGGAGCAAACGATGTTGTAGCATCACTGAATGTCTTTCTGTAGGTTCCACCAACCCCCAAAATGAATCGACTATTAATTTTGTACCCCAACTGTGGAGAAAAGTCGATGGTGACAGGATCATAACTTGGCACCTGAATGTTCAAGGCAATAACCAATCTCTCTCTAAGTGGCCGTCCTTCCAATGATGTTCGCTTAACCGCAGTGGTCAGGTCGTTCGAATTTGGTACTATAGAGTATTTCTTCATCAGACGATCAATCTGAGTTTGTGCCTGTTGCAAGGGTGCTGGGTTTTCTGCGAGGTATTTCATAGCTGCTTCTTCAGCCTGCTGCTTCCCCTTTTCCTTGAGGGCCTTTGGATCATTGAGCTTTCCGAATTGTTCGTTATACTGAGATTGGATGGACCTGAATTCCTCAAGTTGTTTCAAATGGGTCTTGCTATCCTTAAGCCCACTCAAAGCCATGAGTTGACCTTCTGCCTCATTTTTCGCTCGCAAAGCAGCTAGCTGCCGCAAAGAGTCCTTCGACAAACTTGAGTACTGTTTGTACTTCTCAACGTCGGATGTGTACTGCGTAATGTCTGATCTCACGCCATTTGCGCCTTTGAGAATCTGGTTATTGCCAGCATGCTGCTGAAACTCTTTTGACAACTTTGCTTTCACACCTTCTGTCGGATCAGCAACCTGGGGTATTTCAATTTTGGGACTCTCTAATCTTCCATCTGTAGCGGTAGGTTTAATGTCAGGGATGATTCCTGGTCCCAAGGTTGAATCCTTGTTGATTGTGGGTATGTCTGGCGATCGAACACCTTTTGCTTGCAGACTGTCAATATCAATACCGGATAGTTTTGGTAGATCGATTGAGTCTGAGCTTGATTTGACCTTTGCTATAAGTGCAGTCTGCGGGTTGGCTATTCTCTTGTTTAGTCGATCCAGGAACTTACGTTGTTTATGCTCCCATTTTTCAACAGTGCCTTCCAGTACCGCAATCAGACTATCTGATTTTCTTCGCCAGTACTTACTGGCCTCTTTCAAAAAGCGAATACTATCCTTATGTATAAATTTCTTGTAGCGGATCAGTTTTTTTTCAGGGGAAGAGATTGATTCTACTTTTGCCCGCATTTCATCCGTGAGACCGATTGGGCGTGGTTGAGCGTAGACACTCTTTGCCATGAACAATACTAATGATAACAGTAGTGATAGTCTTGATAAGGAAATTGCTAGTTCTTTTAAAGAGACCTCCTTCGATGAATAGGCCAACATAAGCAATCTCTGTTACTCTACAATTTAATGAGGTCTGTCCACGAAATGAGAAAGTGGAGGATCCGACCAACCATTAATCGGAACCTTAATGCTATCCTTCAGAACGTACTCAAGAACAGTCATGTGGTCTGGATCGGCTTCTGCATACTGGATAAGGTATTTAGTTCCAATAGTTATTGGATTTCGAATCGGGATACATTCTGAATTCCAAACCTTACCGTTAACAGTATACTCGAATGAATATCCTTCACCCGATCTTGGTTTAGAGCAATTTTGTTTTGCTATGGCAATAGTGAATCTATAGCCATCTCTTCCCACATAAACAAACTTATAAACCCACGCAAACACGAAAAGCATAATCAAAATGACACCGATTATTATCCCACCTGTTCTGCTTAGCTTCGGCTCTTGATTACTTATCATTCTCTATTGTTTTTTGCCGAAACTTGCTCAGTGGTAAATTGCACAGCAGTTTTAAATACGAATGGCATGATAGATGGGCCACCAATTCTCAAGTCAACCTGAAACTGAAAGGCCCCATTTATCGCACCTGTTCCCCAATCCCAGTTTCCCTGTTTGGTAAAATAGTTATTACTAAAATTCGGACCGTCACTACTAAATGGTGTCCAATTGATAGGTGCTAAAGCAGTTGAAGCGATTGAATTAAACCCAAGAAGTCCGGTTGTTGCTGCGCCAAAGACATCGACATTTGACCAGCCATTTGCTGATGCCTGGATTGTAACATCCATCGCTGTTTCTACTGTACGGGTCATTAAAGTCGCTTCTGAATTTATCATGTATCTCTTGAATGCCGTCGAGAATGCATTACTAGAGAACCCACCAGTTGCAGATGATCCAAGACTTAATGTTCTACCTGCAAACATAGTTCGGGCAATAGCGCTAGGTCCTCCCGAGAACAACAGGGCAGCTGATTGGGTAGAATAGTTTGCCCAGCCACCTACTGCACCAACGCCTTGGGATAAGGTCCCCGAAGTTCGAATAGTACTAATCGCATGCTTGGTGTCATCATTCATATTTTCATCAGCATAAATTCCTTGTGAATTTCTAAAGTCAGAGTTATTTCGGCCATATTCCAGCTTGGCATTCGCTAGGTTCATCATATTCCCGATGTAACTATACTGGAAATTATCCCACAAATAAGCAAAGGTTCCAATTCCCAAGCCATGGATTCCACCTCCACCCATGTACACGTATGATGAATAGGGCGTGCCAGCTTTCCTGAACTCCCTACCTTCCAACTCAACACCATCAATCAACCTATTCTCACTAAATGCGTATGTACTGTTATGCACATACTTATCGGACAACGGATCCACCATACCAAATCTCCCGATGGCAGGATCATGCATTCGATATTTGAAGTGATACCACCCTAAATCAAATCCAGTCTGGCGTTCCTGGGCTTGGAATTGATATTTATTTTGTGGATACACTGAGGAAGGTGCTGCACCAGTCCGGGTTTGGTAGTAGTCGTTAAACGTAAGGCCAAATGGCAAATAGTCATTGGACTGAAGGACCTGAAGAGCTGTATTATTCTTCTCATGGACAACGGTCAGGTCATCAAAGTAAACACTTGTAGCACTACTGACATTACTTTCGTTTGCGACATAAATGTATACAAAGCCTGAGTATGGCATTGTCGCATCAAGAAATAGTCGCTCGTGAACAGCGCCTGCAGCAGCCGCGGTAATTCGCTGGTAACCAAACTGACGAAATACATAACTTTCGTCAAACAGGATGTAACATAAATACGCTTTAGCTACACCACTGACCGCAGGTACAGTAGCTGCCTGAATAGGAACTGTATTTGTTAATGCGGTATGTGCAGCCTCACCCGTTGTAAGACCAAACACGCCTGTAACCGCTGAAGCAAGTCCACTCACCAAGCTTGTATTTCCACCAATTCCTGTGGTGTATCGTGCGTAAACTTCTAATTGCAGGCGGTCATTGGCTGATACTTGTAGCATTTTAGCCGGGCCGATTGCTTTACCAGAAAGATTCCCATTAGTCTCTGCAGATTTTTCAGGCGCAACCAATACAGCGCTTTTACTTGTATGGTTAAACATAGTGACTCTCGTCGTGAGGAGATTCCTGAAACCATCAGGATTCGACGTTGCATGATACTCTTCCTGACCAGACAGTACTGATTCTATAGTGGTTCTGTATTCCTTGGTTTCCTTCAATGCTCCAAATACCACTCTTGTGTTTCCTTGATGGTCCTTTAAGAAGTACTCATAGTCGAACCCTCCAGCAGCATTTTTAACAGCCCGTCCTTCGTCCGTACCAATGAACGACAATTGACTATTCACATATGACAATGATCCAACATAGTCTGTCTGATAGACTATTGTCCCATTATCCTTGACAACACTTCTAAGCTTATTTCCTGCAGCATCGTAAGTATATTCAAGCCGACGATTGGCTGAAAGTTGTATCAGCTCCGGCATGTTCAGATAGTTATACGCTATGGATATGATCTCCCGGTTCTGATCACTGGTCATACGGCCGCTTGCGTCATAACTGTATTCAGTAACCCCTGGATCAGTCCATGCTTCAGAAAATCCATATGCAGGATTCTTGTCAGCAGAATTATTATAAGGTGTTCCATCATCAACGTTAATAAGACGATTTCCCTGATCGTCACTACCCGGATTAAGCCCATATTTAAACGTCAGGTTATCAACAAGAACTGGAGAGCCTCCCAAATTCATGTTTCTACTTAACGTCTTGATATTTCCATTCCGATCATACGTCATGTTTTCGGTGAACATGTCAATATTTTGAGTCCAGTCAGTCTGTTTCTCTGCAAATCGTGTTGTCTTCAGTCTGCTAAACGCGTCGTATGTAAAACCAAAAATCCTCTCCCTGGATGGATCCTTCAGGTTGTTTGTTTTCCATCGAATAGCCGAGATGTTACCATTAAACAATGGTGTTGTAGCAAATCCACCTCCAGGTGCCTCATGATACAACATGTCCATTCCAAACAGGTCATTCGTGTCATCGTTGTTACCACTGCTTGTAAATGTACTGTTGTTGATGTTCGTTATCCATCCTCGAATATTATACTGGTAATCAACCGACTGCAGAGAAGTCAGCCCCTCGTCTGTAGAATGAAGATTCTTTTCCACCAGCTGTCCTGCCTCATTGTATTCATTCGACGTGACTAGTATTCTTGGGCTAGTCCCTGTGGTTTGATAAATGTTCAATAACCGGCCTCCATGATCGTAAGTGAATTCCTTGAGGACCGCCAACTGAGGTTGACCTGTAGTTGTATGAGCTATGTTTGTCTTGATTAGTTTCCCAACGAAGTCGTGTGAATTGGTAATTCGATCAACACCGCTAAGGTAGTTTTCACCAATGACCTGAGTCGTCCTGTACCGCTTGTCATAGTATGTTACTGTCCTCAACCAACTAGTCGTGCCCAATACCCTAACACGGCTTCCTGTAATCTGGCCTTTGACTGGAATTAGTAATTCAGTCGAAGCGGGAAACCCAGGTTCATTGACAAAATTAAAAAGAGTCCCTGCATTCCATTTAGTGGGTGCCAAGAAATCATAGTTGTCATAGTAAGTAACAGATTTAAGGTCAGGTTCCGTTACCGAATTGGGAAACGTACTCGTTAGTGTATACCCAATGATTCCACTCGCCGGGCTTTCATAACGGGAACCAGATCCCATAGCACTCGTTTGGAGTTGATCATGAGTCGAACTGGTTGTGTAAATGCCAGTTATAATCGGACGATTGAAATCGTCAAACTTCGTAAAGAGCCACTCATTGGTGCTCCATCCAGGTTCACGGACTAATACCTGACGATCCCATTTATCATAAACAATCTTCGTCCAGTCCTGCATACCAGGTGCCCGCTTCTTTATGATGCGATCGAATGCATCATAGACGTACTGGAAGCACCATCTATTTAGGAATGTCGTTCTATCTGGCCCTGTTGCACCATCATATTCGGTAGCGATCCTCGCAGAGGCTTCAGGAGGAAAAACAATACGGAGTCTACCCAACCAATCATAAACTGAATAGGTTTTATGTCCTGCACCATTTGCATCACTGACTTTCAGAACTACCAAGCCTCTATAATCCTTGTACAAACGGGTCAAGACATCCTCTTCATCCTTTGATTCCTCTATTGTCGTTGCTTTTGCAGGGTAATAAACCCAGGATGGAGGATTGGACTCATCAACATAATCCCACCTTCGAACATCAGCAGCCATATTCACTTTTGTGATAACCTCGGTATATTTCGCTTGCCACGCTGTTCCCGGACCATACGATTTTCTCACTTCGTTAAGTGGTGAATCATCAAATAGTTTTAATGTCCACGGCGCCTGATCTGTTGCTGTCTTTGGGGTGGGAGTTTCCCAGTAAAATTTATGTTGCTCTGATTCCCAATCGCGTCTAAAAGCCCCACTTGTCTGTCCTGTCATGTAGGGCAGAAAATCTTTTGGTGTTCTGGAGTAATTATCATAGTCAATCGGCGAAAGGATGTCCTTCTGAAGAGGACTCCCTTGCTTTATGACTGATTGAAGCATGCGGCCAACTCCATCGAAGTATTCAAAGGATGTAGTTTTCTGCGCTACCGACAATGCAGAAACCTGATTCTCGTCAACTATTCCATCAACAAGTATGGTTTCTGTCCGAACAAAGTTCTTGTCAAGCGAAGGAGGCTGATTAACAATATTATCATACTTACAAAAGAAAGCTCCATTTACCGCTGCGCTTACAGTAAACCCCGGAAGCAATCTGACGCTTGTCTTGAACAAATAAGACTTATCCTGATAGGAGTGTTCCTCCACGGTTGTAACTGCTTCAATGTTCTGACCAACAATCATGTTGGCCTGAAAGAGGCATACCATGAGGACGAGAGTTCTAGTAGAACTCACACATCGGATTGCTCGCATAATTGGTAAATCCAGTTGAACTTGTATAAATATTTCCACACGCATCTGTTGCCGTAACCGTAACTGTCCATGACCCTACAATGCCGGGCGACCCAAAACCTCCTGGCACTCCTCCAAATGGATAACTCCAGCAAGATCCCTCAAAGCACTCTGTCCACTGGATATTGAAGGCATCACCCGTAATCTGGAGTTCGAGGGAACTCATTCCAGTGACTGGATTATTGATGTTACAAACATCATAGCTAGTTGGTCCCCAGACAGTCAAGTTAAAAAGGGTTATTGGCCTATAAACCGTGATTGACTTCGATACTTCTTTGGATAAGTATTCAGGGTTTTCCTTTCTGCAAACCACTGCATATGTCCCATGGTTGCTGTAGGTCTTCTCCACATAGTTATTGGTTGTACTCACTGTTGTTCCATCTCCAAAGTTCCAAATGCCAGTTATTTGACCCAGATAGGATGGTTCTGAGCTATACATCATGATTGGATTACCCGCCATTGCACATGAACTTGAAATCACATCGTTTGTAAATCCTTCAACTTCGTTAGCATAGTGATATCGGTATCGTTTTCGAATTGGCCCATTGTTGCCTTCACGCTCTACTTTCAGCCGATGTTTCAAATCATAAACAAAAGTGCTGACCCTTCCATTTGGATCAGTCACAGAGTTGAGGCCAACACCTTGGAAGTGATCATAAGTGCTTTGTTGAGGACTACTGCTCAATGGGTTAATTGTCTGAGTTGTCACCAAACTATTGTTAAAACCCCATTGATAGTTTGAAACTATACCACTTGACAATGTTTGTTGCACAACATTCCCATAGCCATCATATGTATTGAATGTGTGAAGCTGTCTCAGCTTTGAGTCGAGTACGAGTTGGCCCGATGATGTACTAATGGAAACAGGGTTGTATTGTAGTGCACCAGGGCCTTCATTTTGCAATTCCCTTTTCAAACCCCAAACCTCAACAGGTTTCACAAATGAAGAAGGTCCCAGACGCCGATACTTTTTAACCACTGCTGAAGTCACTTTTTGCACCCCTCCTACCTCTATTAGATTGACAACTTCCACCGGATCTGACAATTGATTGTTTGTTCGAAGAGTCTCTAAACTTGTCCCGTCGGTAATGACGGCTTCACAGATATTCTTATTGTTTAGGCACGCACTTTCACATGGGTCACGCTGCACAGGAGGTAACGATGCACAACCTGCGACGCAACTGTTATAAATTGGTGTACAGTGCGTGTCATTCGGGTAATCAGATGGGTACCTAGTCTTAACCACATTTTTTATCGACTGATCATCGCTGTTGTAAGTCTTTGTCTCAATCGGAAGTAGGGTGTTTGAGCCATAAATCACATCACTTGTAATGCCAGCTACGTGGTTCAGGTCAGTCGAACTTTGATCATATACTTTTTCAGTAGTTTGATCAAGGATGACCCAGTCAGGTTGAATTTTATACCTAGAATACCGATATCTATAGGAAGCCTCCGTTTGGTAGCCGTACATGAAAGAGACCGTTTGTGTGGTGGTGTAAACATAGCTGCCGCCCTTAAATCCATTAATGACAATCGGGGTGTACCCATAAGGATTCAGTGTGTAATGCGAATTCTTCTCCCTTAAAAGTTTTCCATTCGAAGCATAAACCTCATGCCTTGACTGAAGGCCCTGAAAATGTTCAAGCTCATAGTCCTTTGGGAAAGGGAATATTTGAAATGCATGACCCGATACAGCCGGAAACCAATTATCCAGAGGAGTAGCAAACACCTCTGTGTCTTGGTTCTTGAATTCAGGTGACATTGCATTGTGAAAATAAAATTTTTCATAACCAGCATTCGACACTTTAGGCCCATTGTACACAGTGACCGTTGAGTAGCCTTCAACGCCTCCTCGGGTTAAAGAATAGGCGTCATTCTGTGGATCCGAGCTTGTGATCTCCTGCTTCATTATTCCCGAAGCGCCAGGTGGCTGAAATTCCTGATAACTTTTGGTTACAGGTAATCTGTTTGTGCTTGCACCGGAATATTCCAGTTCCCTTGTAACAACTCCACCCATGCCGTCAAAATCCTGAATAGACTTGAGTCGTGGACCCTTTGGCGACGATTCACTGGCGGTAACCGGGAAGTAATCAAACGTTGTGCTGCCGCCAGTTGGATACGTTATCGTCTGAAGAATTCCACGTAGCGGGTCTCGCCCACTTTCAAGATTAGCGCTAGGATTATATCCATTGGCTATAAATGCAATGGCATCGCCAGCTGCATTCAGTCTGAGCTGGTTATGATAGAGTGTAGGACTAGAAAATACTGGCTCCTGAGTGGTCGACCGTGAGTACCCGTATAAGTCATGTACTGGTGTTGTTCTCCGTTTGAGGGTTGATCGGTTACTATTATAGGTGAAGTCATAACTTTTGACACTTCCCTGCATTGTAGTTAGTTCAATCGACTCTAGGAAAAGACGCCAATAGTTGTAGTCCTTGATCCCATCATAAACAAATTTTCGCATGTCAAGATTGGGAATTGAAGTTTCACTGTAATTACTCCGGATTTCATGAGCTACCCACGTGCTTGAAGCCGGTAGTGAAGGGATTCCAGCAAGCATTGCACCTTCTGATATCCAGCACATATCATCATTGGTGCTAGCAGCTATGTCAGCAAAATTGAACTTTACATCTTTGAGCCAACTAGCATTGTTATGAAACGCGATTCTCGTGTATTTCTTTCCATTAGGAAGATCAACACGAGCGCTAGTATAAAAATAGGCCCTGTTACCTGCGGCGGTAGTGATGTCCGCGAGTACAATAGCACTTTGTGTGATAAGAGAATGCGAGACATGGACTGAACCAGGATTGGTAGGATATGATTCCGGTTTAAAGAAGGAATTGATGTCAGTTGGGTTCACCGTGGTCGGACCAGGTGGAGGAACCCCAGGGTCGCTAGACGCCATCTTGGCGATTGCTTCTGGTGAGTTAACCGTAATATTTACGTCATGGTAGCCACCCCAGCAACCAAATGGAGTGGGGGAATTACAAACAGAAATTGTAAATGTGTAGTTTCCATTGATCGATACCATCGATGGCCTAACCTTTGTTGCAGAGGGTACTCCTGAATAGACTACTGTGCCAGATTTGGTGTAATTGAAATTAACAAAGTCGCCAGTCGGTGAAACAATTGAGATCAAATACCACTTTGAATTATAGAAATTAACCAAGAGGTTGTTGTTCTGACTAATTGATTCTGTCTCAACATTCCTAGACATAGGAACATTCTTCTTTGCGAAATAGTAGTTGTGATAGCCATCACCATAATCATTTATTGTAGAATAGACTGTGTATCGATCATCTGTCCACTCTCCAAACTTGAACTTAACAATGTAACGCTCGATCTTTGTCTCCTCTACAGATTGAGTCGTTCCGCCAAATGTATACTTTACTCCATCCTCCGTTGTAACTACAAATTGATCTATTTTATTACTCACAAGAGTGTATGTGATTTTCGCTTTCTGTCTGGGAATTGTGACTGCATTCTTATTCTTGTCAAAAACAAATCGAATCGTTCTCCCTGGAAGGGTTACGGTGAATTCGTCCGGGCCCCGGTCGCGTTCATTTTTCTCCGTCCAGTTCACCCATGAGTTGATATCACCACCTGAAATGCTGTTGTAGTAATTCGTTTCCAATGCATACTTCCAATAGCCCTCTACAGGATCTTCGTCCGGCCGACCTGTTAACTCCCTGGCAATAAATCCACCAGCACTTAGGTGCCACTTTAGCCCAACAGGTCCTGATAATTCACCAGTCTTGATTCCGGAAGCATCATAGTTTATGGATATTGGAAGTGAAAGGTCGCGACTGGTTAATGTCGCCAAGTCCAGGGAAACTTCAGGCAGTCCATTATAATGATTGATCGGAGTCTTGCCAAACTCACCAAGGCTGCTAACTTTTGGGTTCTTAGGGGTGGCACTTGAATAGTATGGGCTATTCAAATACTCTTGGCTACTTGCCTCAAAGGTTATAAGTATAAAAAGGACTATTGCTGCGAATCCACCAAACAACGGATCACTCGTTCCTTGCCTTTTCACATCAGATTTCTTCGGAGTCAAACTTTTTCTAACTAATGATGCCATATCAGTTCTGATTACTTGTTCCTCTTTTCCAACTTTGATAGCCGTTCACTCTGTGATTTAATGATCGCATCCTGCTCCAATAAATACAACGTCAACTCCTCCACCTTCTTCAGCAAAATCATATTCATCTCGCTCAGACTAATTCCATTCTTTTCCATCTCTGCAGCCGATGGTACTTCAGGCAGGTGATGATGCTTCTCAATGTATGCATTGACGTCCTCCAGTGAGAGCAACTTATAGTCCTTGTCAAAAACATAGTCGGGTCCTGGTACACTGAGATCAACTCGCACTTCCTTCGCGTGAACCGTGCCATTCACCGTCAACTTCGCGTCAGGATTGGCGGAGCCAATACCAACGTTTCCGGATAAACCGAAGTAAGCGTTTGAACCACTCGTCGTCCATTGAGAACCCGAGAACGGCTGGCCGTTGACGTAAAGGCTGCTGGCATTTATAGTACCATTGACATCAAGTTTATACGTTGCATGTGGACTACTCCCGATGCCAACATTGCCAGTAGTTAAGTTTGCCTGTAATCCTTTCGTGCCCGTTGCCCAATCTGCCAGATAGAATCTATCAGCTGCGTCCGTCCACACACCCGCAGGTACCGTTCCACCTGAAAGCCGCAGCTGCCCTCCAGCATAATTGATCTCTAACTTTCCCGCAGGACTTGAAGTCCCGATACCTACGTTTCCAGAAAGCCCGAATGATGCGTTGTTACCTGAAGTGGTCCATTGTGAACCTCCTCCTCCTGATAATGGTGCTCCATTGAGAAAGAATGCCGTCGCATTAATTCCTCCATTAACATCCAGCTTGTATGAAGCGCCTGGTGTTGCCGTATTAATGCCTACAACACCATCCTCTGTTATTCGCATCCGCTCCGTGCGGGTAGTACTGCCGTTTGCTGTAGTCTCGAACCGGATACTTGCCGGGTAGCTGCTCGCGCCAGGACTCGCTCCTACATGCATTTCAATACTGGCCGACCCACGATAGCTTCCATTGATGCGTGGCTGTCCATAGAAGCCTCCAATTCGCTGACCCGCACCAACGTCAGTTGGCGCCGCGTAAGTTCCGCCGGAGCGGTTGATTTGAATACCGGTATGCGCTTGCGGCGCTGTGGCATTTGCAAATGTTGCGAAGAACGTTGATGAACTTCCGTCTTGTCGTAGAATCATCGGCGTGGTGCTTGTCCCTGGACCTACCACTTCAAACTTCGCCGTCATGGTGGCACCCGTGCCAACGCCAACGTTGCCCGTGTTGCCGCTGTACTGATTGGTGCCGCTCGCCGTCCATTGTGCGAATGAGTCAACAACGGTGATGCACAGCAATGTCATAACCGTTATCGCGACCCTGGTTGATCCTGGTAAGTACTTCATAATATTCATATTCATGTTTTGTTTTTTTGCAATTTTCTTTGCCATCTGTCCAGGCAGAGAAGTCAATGGGAGATTCTGATTGTAAACCCCACAAACTCCTGAGCTCGTGCGCATGATCGAATTTCACCTTCCGGCCGCTCGATTAAAAATCAACAACACCACTTTACCTACATCGAAAACCCTACTCCTTTAGGGGGATGGCTGTATTGTCAATGATCAATAAATCAGGTCTTTGGCTTTGTGACTTTCTGAAGGTATCTTAGAAATCTAACCTGACCGGAGCATGTCCGCCTACAAAGCGTCCCGCTACTCTGCTGCTTTTGTGGCGACTTGCCTGTTCTGCCATGCATTACCTGGTCAGACTCCTGCAAGCCTCAACTACGATTACCGCAAAGGCATGCCCTCCAATGAGGTCTATGACATCATGCAGGATTCTGCTGGCTTCATTTGGTTCTCAACCGACAATGGCATCGTATCCTTCGATGGTGAAACACTTCGACCTTATAGCGCCAAAGATGGTCTCGTCGATCCGGTCGTCTTTGGCATGCATCCCGACAGCCAAGGTCGCGTGTGGCTGAGAACATACTCAGGTAAGCATGCCTACCTGGAGGGAGACTCCATCCGTCCGTATCGGTTCAACCACGTGCTTCACCCTTTGGCACGCTACTCTCTTTTCCAGGCCATCCATGCATATCCCGATGGCTCCTTGCGTTTTGCTGCCGGATACTTCACAGGTCTCATCACCGCGTCAGGTGAATTGTCTTTGGACTCCATCAAGCGACCCGGACTACTAGTGACACTGCACGATGACCTGGCATTTCTTGCTTGCTACGGAAGGAGGAGCCGCATCCAGCATATTACCATCAATAGCGTTTCGCACCCCATCCAACTATCAGATACGCTGATGCGAAATCAGGTCATCAGCGCACAGAGATGGAAAGAACAATGGTTGTTCGCCATCAACAACAACATCTTCTCATATGACGGACAACAAATCAAGCGGGTGTTCACCGGAAAGGGTGCTATCATTAGTCTCTCCGTCGACCGGGAAGATCACCTCTGGGTCGGTTATGTCAATGATGGCGCAGAACGATTTGTTGATACTCATTTCAAAGCAACCATTCGCCCCTTCGGGTTTGCCGCATCGGTTACCCGGGTTCTTCAGGACAAGGAAGGTGGATTCTGGTTTAGCACCCTGGAGAAAGGTGTTTACTATATACCCAATCTAAGTATCCTCCAGGCCCCACTGCCGGGACAAAGCAAGATCAGGCTTGCCCTTGAACATCAAGGCGGCCTTCTCCTCGGCGATCAGTCCGGAAAACTGATGATGCTCGACAGCAACCTGACGGTCACTTCTCTGACGCAAGGCAACCATGGTTACTTGTCAGCGTTTCGCGACCGACAAAGAAAAATCTGGATTTCTACAACATCGACCGTAGAAATCCTTGATTCGAACCTCGTCACCTTACAAACCATTCCAAGAATCAGCAAGGTTGCCTTTTCGGAAACACCGGGAAGAAAAGTCTGGGCAACAGGCGGTTCCAACACGCGATTTGACACTCACGGGGAAATCGAAGTGCACAACTATCAATCCGATGGTCGCAGCATCTTCGCCAATGATAGCGCCGTATTTGTAGGTGATCGTGTCGGTATGAGCATCTATGATAATGACTTAAAACTTCGGACGCAGCCGTCCGTGCTGGCACAATACAAGATCACACACCTGCTGAGCATTGATTCTTCAACCTTACTCATTGGTACCATGGGGAGCGGCCTCATCGCCTTTGACCTCAGGACCCTGAAACCAAGAGAACCGTTTGAGCTCCCTTTTAGAGCATCCAACATTTTTGCTTTGCTAAAAACAGACTCCAGTCTTGTAATATCAACTGAAAATGGTGTGTTCGAGAGCACGTTGAAAAGCCTCCGTTCTTCAAGACCCTTTTTTAGATCCATCCTTGGTCATCCTGAGCTGACTTCCAAAGTCGATTTTCTTGTTGCGGATAAGCATGCCGTCATCGCGATTGAAGGGAAAACGATCACCGTTATACCTTGGCGAACCAGAAACACGCTCAACATGAATCCCACTTTCTATCTGAAGCGGGTCGTTGTCAACAATAGAAACGTACATGCACAAGGGCTTGATCTGGACAACGGGCAGCATCAGGTGCGCCTTGATTTTGGCATTCAGTCCTTCAACAACCGTAACATTTTTGTTCGCTTCAGGCTCAAGAAAGATGAGCCGTGGCAATACACAACCAAGAACAGCATAGAATTATTTGCATTGGGAGCCGGAACCTATGAAGTCGACATACAATATTCCGTTGACCAGGAGCACTGGTTAAAAGGCTTGTCAGGTTATCCCATCAAAATCCAACCACCCTGGTGGCAATCATGGTATTTTATTATTGGTTCTATCCTGGCCACAGCGGGAATCATCACAACCGTCGCATTCTATCAGACAGAAAACCTTAAGACACGACAAAAGTACCTGAGGCTGGAGTTCGACGTTCAGCAGAATTTATTGAATTTTGAACTGGAAGCTGTCGAACGGGAGCGTTCCCGCGTTGCCAAGGAACTTCACGACAGCGTCAATTCCCACATTCAGGCAGTGCGCATGGCCATCAAGTACAACCATGCAGAACCCGATCATCTCGACACATTGCTTCAGGTTACCCTGCGAGAGCTGAAAACCATCATCTACAACCTCGCCCCTCCCAG
>JAEUUD010000469.1 GCA_016787625.1 Cyclobacteriaceae bacterium | reverse complement strand
GAATTTTTAATTCATTAGAAAAAGACGAAAACCAATATTCAGATAACAAAGAAATTTTTTGGGCAACAGGTGCTGCTATGTTTATCAGAAGCCATGTTTTTAAATCAGCAGGAGGTTTTGACACTGACTTTTTTGCACACATGGAAGAGATTGATCTTTGCTGGCGTATGAAGCATAGTGGTCATAAACTGTATTGTATTCCTGCATCAAGAGTATATCATGTTGGTGGTGGAACATTACATAAAAGTAACCCGAAAAAGACCTATCTCAATTTCAGAAATAATCTGATGATGCTGTTAAAAAATTTACCTTCAGGCAATAGATTTTCTGTATTTACCAAACGAATGTATCTTGATAAACTGGCTTTCATTAAATTTTTTATTTCAGGAAATTTTAAAGATGCTTGGGCTGTTTATAGGGCTTATTTTTATGTTATACTTCACTTTAAAATATTAAAGAAGAAACGTGGAGAAATTAAAAATGTCAACACCAATGTTTCCTGTATATTTGAAAAAAGTATTGTTGCAGAACATTTTTTCAG
>JAEUUD010000468.1 GCA_016787625.1 Cyclobacteriaceae bacterium | reverse complement strand
GTCTCGATGCCGGCAAGCGAAGTGATTTGGGTCGAGGCGCAATTAAGGCTTTGGAGGTTGGTTAAAGTCTCGACGCTAGTGAGCGAAGTGATTGCTGTATGGGAGCAATCGAGGCTTTTGAGATTAGTGAGGGTTTCGACGCCTGCGAGCAAGGTGATTGGGGTTCCGAAGCACTTTAGGGTTCGGAGGTTTGCGAGGGTCTCGACGCCTGCGAGCGAGGTGATTTTGGTTGCAAAGCAATCGAGGTACCGGAGGTTTGTGAGGCTTGCGACGCTGATGAGTGAGGTAATTTTAGTCGAAGCGCAATTGAGGCTTTGGAGGTTATTGAGAGTCTCTACACCGGCGAGCGATGTGATTTCGGTATTAGAGCAATCGAAGAATTCGAGGTTAGTAAGGGTTTCGACGCCTGCGAGCGTGGTCGCTTTGGTCGAGTTGCAATCGAGGATTTGAAGGTTAGTGAGCGTCTCGACACCGGTAAGCGAGATGATTGGGGTATAGCGACAATCAAGATTTTGGAGATTTGTGAGCGTCTCGACGCCGGTAA
>JAEUUD010000467.1 GCA_016787625.1 Cyclobacteriaceae bacterium | reverse complement strand
TGCAGGGTGTTGATTCCGGCTACGCCGTGATCTTCGACCGGATTTCACAGGATGTTCCCTTTTACCGTGCTTTTCTCAAAAACGCCGCTTTGTGTGGAACGGCGGTCATCAACAACCCGTTCTGGTGGAGCGCCGATGAGAAATTCTTCAATAACTGTCTTGCCACCAAGATCGACGTGCCGGTTCCCAAAACCGTGATACTGCCTTCGCGTGAATTACCGCCCGATACCAGCGAAGAATCCTTTTCGAACCTGGCCTACCCGCTCGACTGGGAAGGCATCTTCAACTACATCGGATTCCCCGCCTATATGAAACCGTTCGCCGGCGGTGGCTGGAAAAGCGTTTACCAGCTCAACAGCATGGAAGAATTCTTCGAGAAGCACGCCGAAACCGAACAGCTGGTGATGATGCTGCAGGAAGAGATCAAGTTCGAAGAATACTATCGTTGCTACTGCATCGGCGGCAAGTATGTACGCATCATGCCTTACGAACCACGCAACCCGCATCACCTGCGCTATGTATCCGACTTCACCCCTTCGCCTGAA
>JAEUUD010000466.1:312-546 GCA_016787625.1 Cyclobacteriaceae bacterium | reverse complement strand
AGTTCAGCCGTATTGGTAAGGAAATAGCCATCGCCGTTAAGGCAGGAGGCCCTGATCCCAATACCAACCCCGCGCTCAGGCGCTGCATGCAGAACGCTAAGTCCGTAAACATGCCCAAGGACCGGGTAGAAGCCGCCATCAAGCGCGCCCAGGGTAAGGAAACGGATAACTTCGAAGAGATCCTGTATGAAGGATACGCGCCCCATGGCGTGGCGGTGCTGGTGGAAACCGCTA
>JAEUUD010000466.1:0-302 GCA_016787625.1 Cyclobacteriaceae bacterium | reverse complement strand
AAGGCAATGGCGCGCTGGGTAACAGCGGCAGCGTAGCCTTCCAATTCAAGAAAATGGGCGTGTTCAAAATGAACCCCGCAGGTATCAACCAGGAGGAACTGGAGTTTGAACTCATAGACCACGGCCTGGAAGAAATGGGTGAGAGCACGGGCGAAAATGGCGAAGATGTATTGGTGCTCCGTTCAGCGTTCCAGGATTTCGGAAAGATGCAAAAAGCACTGGAAGAAAAAAACCTGGCCGTCCTCAGTGCAGAAGTGGAATGGATCCCCGGCACCACCGTTGAGCTCAACGAAGAACAGGCG
>JAEUUD010000465.1 GCA_016787625.1 Cyclobacteriaceae bacterium | reverse complement strand
AGATCACGAGCACCGTACCATTTTTAACTGTAATGGTACCGGGTACCGTGATTTCTTTGGACACCCCGTGGATGGTCATGGTACCTTTCACCGATACTTTGTAGGTACCGTCTTTGGAAAAATTGACGGCCGAAAGACTGACCAGCGCGCCTTTGAACGTGGCGTTGGGATAAGTGGACGACTCCATGTAGTTTTCATTGAAGTGTTCCTGCATCAGCGCTTTTTCGAAAATAAAATTTTTGATCAGCACCTTCCATTCCATGCGGCCGGTTTCGGTATCTAAAACCGCGGTGCCGCTTTTGTTGACGCCTTCAATTTTTTCCATGGGCGTATCGGAGGTGAACTGAATTTTCGCGTCGCGGGTGAACAGGCGCTGGGCGTTGGCAGTGGAGGCCAGGGAGAAAACCAGCAGGGCGGGCAGCAATAGTTTTTTCATGTTTTAACCTATTATTTTATGGATTAACGAAGGGTTGGCGCTATCGTTTTGCAGAAAGCCTTAAGGGGGTGTTAATGCGCCACCACCACGCAGCGGGCCAGCTGCACGTCG
>JAEUUD010000464.1 GCA_016787625.1 Cyclobacteriaceae bacterium | reverse complement strand
GGGCGATACCAGCAATACTTCCATGGTATTGATCTCCCGCTCCCGTACAATGGCAACCGATGTCATCATCGCACAGATGAGGATCAGGATCATCGCCATCACCCCGGGCACAAAATTATAAGCGCCCTTCAGCTGCGGATTGTACAGCATACGTACCTGCGGTTTGATGGTATAGGGTAACTGGATATTTCCGTTCACTTCCTGCTGGTAATCGCTGAGTATGCTGGACGCATAATTGGTAACGGTAGTAGCCGTATTCGGATCCGACGCATCGGCCTGTGTTGGCAGATATTGGGTGACTTTGAAATAGCGGCTCGCATCCAGCCGCTGAATAAGCGCCTGGCTGGCTTCGTCCTTCGCGTTGTCGAGCACCGCGATGTTGGAATTCTTGATCTCGTTGGTGAGCGCAAATCCGAACAGGATGATCTGCACAATGGGCATCATGATGATGATGAGCAGCGATTTCCGGTCGCGGAAAATGTGGCGGAATTCTTTTCTTACAAAAACGATGAATTGTTTCATATCAGTCGGCCGTTCGTTTAGCGCCC
>JAEUUD010000463.1 GCA_016787625.1 Cyclobacteriaceae bacterium | reverse complement strand
GATAACAATTCTATCACGCAGGATCAGACCTTGAATCGTTTGATGGTATCCCTTTCAATAGGGTGGAAGTAGCTCAGGAGGCTTCGAGTTCATCCACTTCCAACATGATCTTTTCCCATTTTTGATTTTCGGCATGCAAGCGGGTGTGCAGGGATTCAAACTGCTGCTGGCACTGCGAAAGTTTGTTAAAGTTGCCATAGACTTCCGGTTTGGCCATTTCTTCTTCAACGCGTTTCTTTTCAACTTCCAATTGTTGAATCAGGTCTTCTACTTTCTTCATTTCCTGATTCAGCGATTTGATCCGCTTCTCGTTGGGATTGCCGGCCTTCGGTTGCTCTTTCGGAAGAACTGCTTTTTTAACGGGGGCGACCGGAGTTTCTGCTACCGCATTTTGCTTTCTCCAATACTCATATTCATCATACGTGCCTGGGTACTCCTTGATTTCCTGATTTTCGATGTACCAGATTTTATTGGCCACCTGGCTTACGAAGTGGCGGTTGTGGGAGACTACCACGAAACTTCCCTGATATTGCTGCATGGCCTGAATTA
>JAEUUD010000462.1:294-550 GCA_016787625.1 Cyclobacteriaceae bacterium | reverse complement strand
CTTTGCGAAACACCCGGGGTACGCTCTCGTTGCGCGATGGGACGTTTGTCGGGGAAAAGGGGACTTTCGGATGGGATCCTGCCGGCCTTAGTGGCGATAGTGTATACTTCGAGTTTAAGGAATACAACTTCAACGTGGACAAGCCGCATGTGAAGGCGGAGAACGGCAAGCTGCGGTATGCCGGCCGGGCGTCCAGGAAAATCGACGGGATCTTTGAGTTCAAAAGCGTCCGTCACAAGAGTAAGGAAACCTCTCA
>JAEUUD010000462.1:0-284 GCA_016787625.1 Cyclobacteriaceae bacterium | reverse complement strand
AAGACCTGAGGTATGTAGGTGGTTTTGCCCTTAACGGAAAGCAATTGTTCAGTTCTTCCGTGAGCGGAGACTATGCCCGCCTCGAAGTTTATCACAAGGGTGAGCGAAAGTTTGTGGCCCGATCGCGACAATTTGAGTTCAAGGATTCCATCATCACGGCCAAGCGGGCCATGATTAATTTGTACCAGGACAGTGATTCCATCTATCATCCCGCCGTCAAACTCCGCTATGATTATGGAAAGAAGCAATTGTCGCTCGACCGGGAAATGGGACCCCTGCGGGAT
>JAEUUD010000461.1:276-550 GCA_016787625.1 Cyclobacteriaceae bacterium | reverse complement strand
CGCAAGTTGAAGGGGATGGAGAAAAGCGATTCCCTGGTGATCGACCCGCATAAGGGTTTGTTCCTTCCGTACGGGATAGGCATTGTGCTGGTGAAAGACCGGAAGCAAATGAATGCCACGCACTACTACCAGGCCAACTACATGCAGGATGCCCTCAGTGCGACCGAAGAGCCGTCGCCGGCCGACTTGTCGCCGGAGTTGACGAAGCACTTCCGGGGACTAAGGATGTGGCTGCCGTTGAAACTTCATGGGTTGGCGCCCTTCCGGGCATGCC
>JAEUUD010000461.1:0-266 GCA_016787625.1 Cyclobacteriaceae bacterium | reverse complement strand
TTCAGGAGAAGCTGCTGCTGGCCAGGTTTTTCTATGAAGAGATTCGCAAGTTGGGATTCGAAACCGGTCCGCCGCCGCAGCTGTCAGTGGTCACTTATCGATACGTGCCGCCAAAAGGAGACCCTAACATCTTCAACAAGAAGTTGCTCAAGTTCGTGCAAGAGGATGGTCATGTGTTTATTTCAAGCACATTGCTGGAGGAAAAATTCATTCTTCGCTTTGCCTGCCTGAGTTTCCGGACGCATAAATCGACCGTCGATACGCTA
>JAEUUD010000460.1 GCA_016787625.1 Cyclobacteriaceae bacterium | reverse complement strand
TATTTCGGTCCTGAGAAGTATTCGATCTGGTACCTCTTCAAGGAAGAGAAGCGTAAGATCCTCGACATGATCGCGCGGCAGGGACTCCAGGATCTTGAAATGTCATTACGAAGAACCTACAACCGGGATTACCCGCTGGTCAATGCGTTGTCGAACAACGACATTCCCATCCCGAACGCGTACAAGACCACCTTTGAGTATATCCTCAATGCCGACCTCATCAAGTGTTTCGGCCCCGACCGCATCAACATCAAGACCCTGGAGCGGCTGGCGACGGAGATGAAACGCTGGAGCCTCCGTATTGAGGACCCCAAGTCGGTGGAGCGGTACGCCGGCGAGAGTATTTACCACGAATTGCGACGCGTGGCCGCCGAGCGGGATAATGTAAAGCGGTTGCTGCGCCTCAACCGGCTGTTCCCGATCCTGGAAGGGTTCAAGCTGGAGCCCGATGTCTACCGGAGCCAGAACCTGTATTTTGAAATTTCGCTGGAGAACCGCGACAAGCAGCCCGGCGAGCTATCCAAGGAATGGCTCGATCAGTTCCTCGTGCTC
>JAEUUD010000045.1 GCA_016787625.1 Cyclobacteriaceae bacterium | reverse complement strand
GGTTACTCAAAGCTATCAGGCAAATAGTTGAAACTGCTATGAGGAAACGCCTTCTCCGTTGTCCAAGGCCGCACGGTTCAGCTTGATTCACCTTCCGTGTAAAATCCGATAGGTTGCTCTTCATTTACATTCATATTCAATCAAAATTTCACATCATGAAACACCGACTCTTGTTTGTTTTCCTTTCATGTGCGCTCACGGCCCTGGGTCAACATGTTCCAACGTTTGAAGAAGTGATTTCACTCAGAACCGCAGGAGGCGTCACCATGTCTCCTGATGGGAAGAGCATTGTGTTTGGGATTTCAACCACAGACTGGTCGGACAACCGGTATGACAACGAGTTGTGGATTTCAAGAAATGGAGAAGCGCCTTATGCTTTGACCAATACACCAAAAGGAAATAGCACGAATGCTGAGTTCTCACCTGACGGAAAATGGGTTGCCTTTCTTTCCAACCGGGGGAACAAGAACCAGATACATGTTGTCCGTGTAGATGGCGGAGAAGCAAGAGCAGCTACCAATGATGAAGAGGGAATTTCTGCATTTCAGTGGCACCCATCAGGCTCAAAGTTCATTTTTCAAAAATCTGAAAAAGAGGATAAGACAAAAAAAGATCGGGAGAAACGATATGGCGGATTTGAAGCGGACGACAAAGAGTTTACTGTTCAGCACCTCTGGCAGGTTGAGTTCAATCCCAACCAGCGCGACCCTTCTGAAATGCCATGCTATGAAACCTCGGATTCACTCAAGGTCAAAGCGGGATGTATTGAATGGCCCAAGGCTTCGCGACTGACAGAGGGAAAATTTACAGTAACAGGTTTTAGCATTTCTCCGGACGGAAATATGGTTGCCTTCTCCCACCAACCAGATCCGATGATCAATTCATTCATCAAGTCTGATGTTTCCATGGTTGATCTTTCAACCAAGGCAGTCACGAAGCTTGTAACTAACCCGAGCTCAGATTTTTTTGAGGACTGGTCGCCGGATTCAAAGGAGATTCTCTACAGTACCAATGGTTCAGATACGGTGGCTAATTTCTACACCAATTCGAAGGTGTATATCCTGAATCTCGCCAGCAAGTCCTCACGACAGATTGCAAAATCCTTTGATGAAGATCTTGGGGGTCTGACGTGGAAGGCATCAGGAATTTTTACCGCCGTGCAGACAAAAACCAAACGACCCCTGTACAGAATTGATCCTTCAACAGGCAATCACACGGTGTTTCTTCAGACCCCTGAGCAGATATTCGGATTGGCCTTCTCCAAGTCAGGCGATAGGCTGGCCATGACGGCGAGGAATGGCGACCAACTGACAGAAGTATTCACGACATCAATCACCAATCCAAATCCAGTCAGGGTTACAGACATGACAGCCCAGATCAAGGACTGGAAAGTGGCAACGAGTGAGGTCATCAGCTGGAAGAGCAAGGATGGTGCTGTTATCGAAGGGGTTCTTCACAAGCCATCGAATTATGATCCAGCCAGAAAGTATCCCCTGCTCGTTGTCATTCACGGCGGACCGACAGGTATCGACACACCGGCTCCGCTACCAGGCTCTGTGTATCCCATTGCACAATGGGTTGACAAAGGTGCTCTCGTCCTGCGTGTGAACTACCGCGGATCTGCCGGATATGGCGAGGCATTCCGGGCCCTCAATGTGCGAAACCTGGGCGTTGGTGATGCCTGGGATGTTCTTTCTGGCGTTGATTATCTCGATTCCAAAAAGATGATCGATCGATCAAAGATGGGTTGCATGGGATGGAGCCAGGGCGGATATATTTCTGCTTTTCTCACAACCAATTCAACAATTTTCAAGGCCATTTCAGTTGGCGCCGGCATTTCCAACTGGATGACCTACTATGTCAACACGGACATTCATCCGTTCACACGACAGTATCTGAAAGCAACACCCTGGAGTGATGAGGCTATCTACAAAAAGACATCACCGATGACCAACATCAACATGGCAAAAACCCCGACACTGATTCAGCATGGAGAATTTGATCGACGTGTGCCTATCGCCAACGCCTATGAACTCTTGCAGGGGTTGCGTGATAAAGGTGTTCCGAGCGAGTTGATTGTCTATAAAGGATTCGGACATGGCATCAACAAACCCAAAGAGCGCCTGGCAGCCAACTGGCACAACTGGCAATGGTTTGGCAAGTATGTGTGGGGTGAAACAATGGAGTTGCCGCTTGGAAAGTGATCGTTGACTAAGGTCCGATAAGATTCCAGAAATACAACTGCCATAGCGCAGCGAGTGCCACCACGACGATGAAAAAGTAATAAAGCCTGCTTGCCGCACGGTGATACTTGACCGTGACAACGCGAAACATCCAGACGAGCATCCACAGTGTGAGGGCGATATTCACAAATGGAATGCAAAGGATCACCTTGAGACTGGATGGCAACCCATTGATGATGGTGTCTTCATTGGCGAGCATAGCGACACCACAGTAAAAGATGATCAGAAAGAGAAAGTTGGTCCATGCAGCAAAACGAGCGGCAAAAGGCATCGGCTTTGTCATCCGGTGCGAGGTGTAGCCCAGACGCGACAGAGCCACAAACGGCCAGAAGACCAACACAACAATCCCGGTAACAATCGCCACCACAAAAATCATGATGTGAAGGTCAGCGCTCTGGAGACCGCTTACTTTATCAAATGCAATAATTGGAACGGCCCCGTAGTACATCGCGGAGATTGCGCCTTTGTCATTTTTCCTGAAGGCGATGATGCCAGACTTGTTGCGCTCCCTGAAGGTTAAGCTGTCAATAGGCACAAATGACCGTACATTTTCTCCTGCAGCGACCCGCAGCCCGGTGGAATCTTCTCTGGTCACCGAGGCGTCGTTAAACATCGATGCGACGGTAGTCATGTCATGGAACGCATAGCGGTTCACTCTGTATTTTCCCGTAAAGCGATCGAGGAATTCTTTGTTGACATTGAGCGGGGTGATGAGGTTCCCTTCGGCAAAGTATCTGTCGATGAACTCATCCATCACGGCCGAGGCTGTACCGCCTCCGGTATTGGTATTAAAAGAAATGAAGAGCCCCATGTTGGAGGCCGGGAATAACGCCATCATGGAGTGAAACCAGAATGTGTCACCGCCATGTCCGATCACCGTTACACCTTTGCGGCTCATATCAATAAACCCGTGCCTCATGGGGTTGACGCTTGCCTGGTGCTGATGCGCCGGACTTTCCATGAGAGCCAGTGTCGCACTGTCCAGCAGCGTGAAGCCGTTCAGTTTACCCCCTTCAAGGATCGCGCGCATGAATGGAACCATGTCCGTAGCGCTTGACGCAGCAGCACCGACAGGATAGAGAGGAACAAATTCAAAATCACGTTCATCAAAAACCCCGCCTTGATATTTGTATCCTTTCGACATCAGCGGTGAGAGCGCTTTAGGCAAGGGTTGCCTGAACGACGTGCGTGTCATTCCGAGCGGGTTGATGATATTTTTCTCCACGTAGTCATTGAAGTTCATGCCCGACACTTGCTCTACGATGTAAGCAGCCATGCCTGTGCCATGGTTGGAGTAGGAAGCATGCGTACCGGGGGGCCGTACGCGAGCAGGAATTTGTTCGGCAAGAATTTCACCAAGGGGCTTCATGCCTGTGCTGTCTTTGGCAAACAAACCGATGACAAGATCCTCGAAACCGGGCGTGTGCGTCATGAGGTGTTTCAGCGTGATGGGCTCAGGGTACGTTGATGGAATTTTAAAGCCTTTGAGATAGGTATTGATGTCAGCATTGAGATCCAGTTTTCCCTGGGATACAAGCTGCATGACACTGAACCAGGTAAACATCTTGGAAATCGATCCGATTCTGAACAATGTTGAATCAGCCCTTACCGGTGTTTGCTTCGCGTCATCGGCAAAACCGTAACCTTTTGCCAATAACACCTTGCCGTCTTTGACAATGGAAATGGTACCACCTGCAATATGCTTGTCACGAAGGTGAGTTTTCATCACGCCATCAATGAAGGCGCGAAGGGCTACCGTATCCTGAACGGATTGCGAGAACCCGACCTGGGTCAGGCAAAACAGCGATAACAACAATATTTTTTTCATGGGTGACAAGGCAATGGGCATTGAAGGTACATCATTTTGCCGGGGTATTCCACAGCGAGCCTCATCAGCGCATACCAGTTGAAATCAATATTACCCACTCGTGGTAGAGGGTTTGTGTCCATTGAATGAGGTTAGCATATTGTGACAAAACAAAGATCCATGAAACACACTTTTCGCATACTGATTTTTGCTTTGGTGTCATCCGCTGCATTGGCACAAACCAAAAAGCCGATCGTTGCTTCCGACCTCATGAAGATTGCAACCACCAACCAGATACAACTGTCTCCGGATGGTACACGTGCAGCCATGGTGGTCAATCGCAAGGCGGTTAAGAATGATAATGAGTATTACTATACCCGGCACTTGTATGTGGTGGATGTTGCGGGCACCACCCCTCCCCTCCAACTTACTTTTGGTGACAAAACCGATGGACAGCCTCAGTGGTCTCCTGATGGCAAACAACTTGCCTTTGTCCGGACGGATGGAGAGCGCTCACAGATTTGGATTCTGCCCATGAATGGCGGCGAAGCTCACGCAATCACCAAGGCGGAGTATGGGGCCGGTTCACCCCGATGGTCGCCCGACGGGAAGAAAATTCTCTTCTCAACAAACATTCCGTTTTATGCCATCGAAGGGAAAACACCATGGACCTACGAGCGTCCGGCACGTACCCAGGAAGATGAGCCCAACTTTAAGAAGATGAAGGCCGACGAGAAGAAAAAAACCACGACATCACCTGACGGCTCACTCCAGGATATTCGCGCCTGGCTGGCAAAAAATGCCAGCGAAAGCAACCCACGTGTACTCAACCGGCAGAACCTGCAGGGAGAATTGAACCTTCAGCCCGACGAAACCTTCTCTCACCTCTATATTAAAGTAGTAGGCAGTGAGGATAACGCGCAGTCTATCACATCAGGCTTTCAGGATTTTACCGATGCCGAATGGTCTCCCGATGGCAAGCGCATCATTTGCACATCGCGTGTTTATAAAATTCACCCTGACCGGGAGTTGGATAGCGACCTGTGGATGATTGATGTGGAATCAAAAACTTCCAGGGAATTTCTTGCCTGGCCCGGTTATAGCATTTCTAATGGCATATTTTCACCTGATGGTGCCCAGATTCTGTTTGCTGCCACCAGCATTGCCAACAGACATGCCACACAAGGCCAGCTGGCAGTCGTTTCATCAGCGGGCGGACAACCTCAGCTGATCACAGCTTCCCTTGACCGTGACGTAGCCGGTGCTGTATGGTCCGGTGACAGTAAGACAGTCTATTTTTCAGCACAAAGCGAAGGAGACATTCCATTATATAGTGTGCCTGCAAAAGGTGGCGCGATTACCAAACTGATCGGCAATGACGCAGGCGTCAACGACTTTGATGTACGTGGCGACAAAGTGGTGTATGCACTGACTGAAACAAAGAACCCATGGGAAGTGTACGTGTACAGCATCAAAGACAAGTCCAACCGCGCATTGACAAGATTGAATGAAGATTGGATGAAGGAACGCCAGGTCATTTTTCCTAAAGAATACTGGATTACCCGCCCTGATGGAACGAAAGTTCAGTACTGGGTGATGGAGCCTGTGGGAAGAAAGGATGGCACTAAATATCCCACCATCCTTAATATTCATGGGGGCCCGGCGGCCATGTGGGGACCCGGAATCTTTTCGATGTGGCATGAGTACCAACTGGAGAACAGCTGGGGTTACGGCGTTGTCTACTGCAACCCCCGCGGCAGCGGAGGCTACGGAGACAAATTCAAGAAAGGCAACTTTAAAGATTGGGGACCCAGCCCGTCAGCGGACATTCTCTCGACCCTGGATGACGCGATGAAGAACAACGCATGGATCGACAAGGATCAACTGTTCATTGAAGGCGGCAGCTACGCCGGATACATGGTTGCCTGGGTCATTGGACACGACAACCGCTTTAAGGCTGCCAACGCACAACGCGGTGTCTACGAACTGACAACCTTCATGGGTGAAGGAAATGCATTCTTTCTCGTGCCAAATGATTTTGGAGGATATCCCTGGGATGCGGAGACCAAGAAGTTGCTCGACTCAGAATCGCCCTACAACTACTTAAAGAATATCAATACACCGTTCCTTATTATTCATGGAGATCAGGATCTACGGACAGGCGTAACACAATCAGAGATGCTTTACAAGAGTTTGAAGATTCTCAACAAGCCTGTCGAGTACGTACGATATCCCAGGGAAGGCCACGAACTGACCCGCAGCGGAAATCCCGGGAGGATGATGGATCACATGCTTCGCGTGATCGAATTCTTTGAACGATATGTGAAACACCCGGAGCCGGCACCGGCAACTGTGAAATAGAAACAAGCATACAGGCAGCCATCGGCTGCCTGTTTAGCTTATCACCAGGCTGTTTTCCATCATGTACTCCGCAATCTGAACGGCGTTGGTTGCGGCTCCCTTTCGGAGGTTGTCAGCTACGATCCAAAGGTTGAGTGTCTTTGGCTGGGACTCGTCGCGTCTCATCCGGCCAACGAACACTTCATCTCTTCCTTGTGAAAGGATCGGCATGGGATAGACGTTGTTCTTCACATCATCCATAACAACAACACCAGGAGTGCCGTCGAGCAATTCACGTACTTCGTCGAGATCGAATTCGGAATGAAATTCTGCATTGACGGCCTCGGAATGGCCTCCGATGGTTGGGACGCGGACCGTTGTGGCGGTCACGCCTACCGATGCATCGCCAAGGATCTTCCTGGTTTCGTGAACCATCTTCATTTCCTCTTTGGTATATCCATTATCAAGGAATACATCAATGTGTGGAAGTGCATTCATGTCGATGGGATGAGGATACACTTTTGAGCCCTCCAGTCCCTGCCGCTCGTTCATCAGCTGCTGAACACCATCCTTCCCTGTACCGGTCACCGACTGATAGGTAGAAACGACAATTCTTCTGAGTTTGTATCGTACATGGAGCGGGGCAAGCACCATGACCATCTGAATGGTTGAACAGTTTGGATTGGCAATGATCCTGTCATCGATCCTTAATACATGACCGTTGATTTCTGGAACAATCAGTTTTTTTGATGGATCCATGCGCCACGCTGAAGAGTTGTCAATGACCGTCGTGCCCTTGTCGGCAAACCGCGGTGCCCACTCGAGTGACGTAGAGCCTCCCGCGGAGAAAATAGCTACATCAGCAGCCAGGTTGCACGCTTCCTCCATGCTGATAATCGTATATCGTTTTTCCTTAAAGGCAATTTCCTTACCCACATTGCGTGCCGACGCCACCAGGTACAATTCATCATAGGGAAAATTCCTTTCCTCCATCACTTTCAGGATTTCCTGACCCACCAATCCGGTGGCACCAACGACAACGGTTTTCATGACAATCTGCGATTTACAGTCTGCAAAAATAGTATTAAATGTAGTTTGCCGAATATGAAAGCTGTCAAAATCACCCTGGTGGTTTTTCTTTTGAGTCACTCGGCAACAGCCCAGGTGTTGGAAGATTTTTCTGATGGTGATTTTCTTTTCCATCCGACATGGCAAGGTGATCAGAGCAGGTTTGTGGTAGCCGGAGGAAAATTGAAACTTCAGGCCCCGGCTGCAACTGGCACTGCATACCTATCAACGGCAAGTCAGGCTGTTCATGAAGCTTCATGGGAGTTCAACGTACAGATGGACTTTACGCCCAGCAGCACCAACTATGCGAAGTTCTATTTGATATCGAGTAACCAGAACCTTCATGAACCCCTGAATGGATACTTTGTAAAGATTGGAGGGACAAGTCGTGAAGTAAGCCTCTATGTTCAGAACAACACCACGGAAACAGAGATCATTGATGGCCTCGATGATCGGCTCAATACACCGCTGATCAATGCAAGAATCCATGTTCTCCGGAGCGGCAACGGGATATGGACGTTGTCTTCCGATGTGACGCTCAGCGGACACGATGAATTGGAAGGGACGATAACACATCGGCAGCACACGGTGTCCTTCTACTCAGGCCCCGACTGCATCTACACGTCTACAAGAGCCGACAAATTCTGGTTTGACCAAATCATCATCACAGGATCCGTGGTTCCCGACACAGAGCCCCCTTCGGTTCTTCAGGCAAACGCTGCCGACAAGGATCACATCATCCTTACTTTTTCTGAACCTTTGAACCCATCGTCAGTTCAGCCTCTCAATTTTGAAGTTGACGGCATTGGACATCCGCGTACGACAAGCCTCTCAACTGCCAATACTATTGAGTTGTGGTTAGACAACGATTTGCAGAATGGCGTGACGACCAGGCTCACTGTTTCCGGGATTGAAGATGTTGTTGGAAACAGAATGGCTGTTACTGTTTTCAATCTCATGTATCTGAAGCCAGGCATCCCTAAAAGGAAGGATGTTATTTTTTCTGAAATTTTTCCTGACCCAACACCCCAGGTTGCATTGCCTGCTGCTGAGTTTGTGGAGATCTACAATCGGGGCAGTGATCCATTTGACCTGACAGGCTGGACGCTGTCGGACGGAAGTTCAACAGCGACATTCCCACAGACGGTGCTTCTGCCGGGAAAATATCTCGTCGTTACCTCAACAGGATCCAAAGATCTATTTCAACAAAACGTAACCGGGCTTGCCAATTTCCCATCACTCAATAATGGTGAAGACGGAGTTTCTCTGAAAGATGATGTAGGGATGATGATCGACACGGTCAGGTACCGCACTTCCTGGTATCGTGATGAAGATAAGGCACAGGGTGGCTGGTCGTTGGAATTGATTGACACCAACAACCCTTGCGGAGAAGAGGATAACTGGGCAAGCTCAGAGGATCGACGAGGGGGAACACCAGGGGAATCCAATTCCATAAGCGCGCATAAGCCAGATTTGACACCCCCGGAGTTGACAGAGATCTTTCCTGAAAGTGCAATCCGACTAAAGTTAGAGTTCAATGAACGACTCAGTGATCAACCACTCAGCAGATCAAACATTGCGATTTCACCAGATATTAATGTGAGTGACATCCAATTCTCAGATGCTTCTCTAAAGAGCCTCATGGTTGTTTTGACAGACAGCCTCAAAGTACGGCAGCGCTATGAGGTAGCTATTCGTGATATAGAGGACTGCAGTGGAAATCCTGTGTTGAACCAATCCATAGCATTTGGTTTGCCCGAGCCTGCAGACAGTCTTGATGTAGTCATCAACGAAATTCTTTTTAATCCCCGATCTGGCGGTGTGGATTTTGTGGAACTACTGAATGTTTCAGAGAAGTACATCGACCTTGACCAATGGGTTATTGGAGACTCGTCGGATCGCGCAATACTTTTGAGGAGGTTGCTCCCACCAGGTCAGTTTGCGGTGGTGACATCGGATCCGGTTGTTGTCGGACTGTCTTATCCGCGCTCGAACAAGCAGAGCATGATGGATTTGTCGTTGCCCAACCTTCCGGATGACAGAGGAAGCGTGACGATTTGGAACAAGGCCAACACGATCATTGATGAGGTTCGGTATGACCATGATTGGCATGCTGAACTCCTGAAGTCTGAAGAAGGTGTTTCATTGGAACGTATCCGCGTGAAGTCATCTTCGCTGGACAGCGACAACTGGACTTCGGCGAGCTCGGTCGTTGGATTTGCCACACCGGGCTACGACAATTCACAGCACCGCGAAAATACCGACTTGGTTTTCGATGATGTCTTGATTAGTCCTGAGATTTTTGTTCCGGGGCAGGAGACGAGCGACTTCGTGCTGATACAGTTTAAGTTTTCACAACCGGGAAAAGTTGCCAATGTGTGTATAGCCAATCGGCAAGGAGGGATTGTGAAGCAGATTGCCAACAATGAGTTGTTGGGTGCTGAGGGTTTTTTTCGATGGAATGGAGAAATGGAGAATGGCGCGAAGGCCCCGACTGGATACTACTTCGTGTGGTTTGAAGCTTTTCAAGCGGATGGCAACTTGACCACTTTTCGCAAGCGCGTGGTGATAGCCTGGCGTTAGTTTTTGGCTCATATCGGTCCGGGGAATAAAAAGAGCTTAATTTTTTGTTTCAGAGCTACCGGAGTATTTTTGCGCATCTTTTCAAATCGTGTCCTGGAGGACTCTGGAATATGGCTAAATCAGCGAAAAAATCCACAAAGAAGGCGGTGAAGAAGGCGAAGGCGAAAGTAACCACCAAGGCAAAAAAGGCGGGCAAGCCCAAGGCAGCAGCTAAAAAGGCAGCAACAAAGGCGCCGAAAAAACCGGTTGCAAAGAAGAAGGAAGTTCTGAAAAAGGAGGTTCCCGTAGTGGCATCGAGAAAAAATGACAAGAAGGCGCACATCCTTCCTCCCAAGCCGCAATTGAATCTGAATATTTTTCCTGCGCTGACACAACGGCCCATAGCGCACAAGCCGGCCAAGTCAAGCACACCTGACGATAAGACCCGCTACAGCGATGACGAACTGAAAGAGTTCGAGACGCTGATCATGGGCAAACTTGAAAAGTCACGCGAAGAATTTCGCATACTTAAGGAGACACTCAACAGAAACAATGATGCTGGTACTGACAGCACATCTGGAGGAAATACCAAAGTGTTGGAAGATGGAGCAGAGACCGCAGAAAAGGAAAACCTCAGTCAGCTGGCAGCTCGTCAATTGAAGTACATCACCAACCTGGAGAATGCACTGGTGCGAATCAAGAACCGGACGTATGGTATTTGTACCGTTACAGGCAAACTGATTCCTAAAGAACGACTTATCGCTGTTCCCCATACGACACAGTCGATCGAAGCTAAAATGATGCAGCAGGACTAATTAAGAGATACATTGGACTTCCTGCAGAACCATATTGAAGCGCTCATTTTTTGCTCTCCATCGCCTATCAAGCTTTCGGAACTTAAATCCTGCCTGACTGAAATGTTCAACGCGGACGTTCCGGAAGAAGATATTGCCGGAGCCATTCAACGCCTGACAGATAAATATCAGCACGAAGATTTTGCTTTTCAGTTGAACAAAGCAGGCGGCGGCTACCAGTTTTTAACCAAGCCCGCTTATCAGGCAAGCATCGGCATCATGCTTAAGCAGCAGTCCAAAAAACGCTTGTCGACATCTGCACTCGAAACACTTTCTATCATTGCCTATAAGCAACCTGTTTCCAAGACGGAGGTTGAAACCATCCGTGGCGTCAACTGTGATTATGCTGTTCAGAAGCTCCTTGAAAAAGGGTTGATTGAGATTCAGGGAAAAGGGGAAACGGTAGGCAGACCCCTCATCTATGGCACAAGCCCGAAGTTCATGGAGTACTTCGGCATCAGCGACCTCAATGAACTCCCTACACCGAAGGATTTCTCGCAAGAGATTAATTCCATCGGCGAAGGCCCCGAAAATCAGTAAGAAAATTCTCACCCGCTCTAGGGTTGGGTATAACAACACAGTATGGCACGCAACAGCCGTTTCCGCACAACATCGGGACCATCATCAGGTCGTCCTCGCCCGGACAAAAAGAAGTCATTCAAGGGAGACGACGAGAAAAGATCATTCAGACCTGATGGAAAATCGGGAGACTCAAATCCACGATATGGCAAACGCCCTTTTAAAAAGGGAGATGGTTCATTCGACAAGAAGGGACCTTTTCGGGAAAAGCGTGGAGGAGATGAACGTCCGTTCAAGAAGGGACCTTTCGAAAGTCGAGGAGGTGATGCAAGGCCATTCAAAAAAGAACCCTGGCGTGAAAAACGTTCGGAAAGACCCGGAGGGCCCGGTCGTAGTGATGATCGTGATTCACGATACACCAGATCAAAGGATGATCGCAGGGATTCAGGGAGAGGATCAAAGCCATTTTCGAAAAGTGATTTTACCAAAAGAGCTCCGGATGGTGAGCGCCGTGAAGGATCTTACGACAGAAAGAAGACCTCCTTTGATAGGAAAAAAGGAGGATCGGATCACGGAAAAAGCGGTTATCGGGGAGAAAACAGACGGGCTTTTGATTCATCAAGAATGGAACCCCATGAAGGAAAGAAGAGCGGTGCAGCTGGTGAAAAACCGAAGGATGGCCTGATCAGGCTTAACAGATTCATCTCCAACAGCGGCGTTTGTTCACGCCGTGAGGCCGATGATTTGATCACGATGGGGCTGATCACGGTGAATGGAAAGAGTGTGACAGAATTAGGATTCAAAGTGAAGCCAACGGACGATGTCCGCTACGATGGCCGGAGGCTGGTATCGGAGAAACCTGTGTACATTCTTCTCAACAAGCCCAAGGGTTACATTACAACAACCGATGACCCACAGGAACGCAACACCGTCATGCAACTCATTCATGGCGCTTGCAAGGAAAGGGTGTACCCTGTAGGAAGGCTTGACAGGAATACTTCAGGCTTGCTATTGCTCACCAATGATGGTGACCTCACAGACAAGCTCACTCATCCTTCATATAATGTAAAGAAGATATACAAGGCTGAACTGAACAAGCCGCTCACCAAGGCGGATTTTCAGAAAGTACTTGATGGTGTTCGGCTCGAAGAGGGAAAGGCGATGGTCGATGACCTCGCTATTGTATCTGATGATGGTATGACCGTTGGCATTGAAATCCATATCGGATGGAATCGGGTGATCAGAAGAATTTTTGAAGCCCTTGGATACGAGGTAGTGAAACTTGATCGATCGGTGTATGCCACCCTTGACAAGAAGGATCTTTCACGCGGACACTGGAGGTTTCTCCGTCAGGATGAAATTATCCGCCTGAAGCATTTTCAATAGTCAGCACCGGCAATTGCGTTTTATTTTGTAACATCACTTCCAATATCTGTATTGGAAATGCGCATTGGAATACACGGTAGGGACTTTCAGCAGAAATCATCACGTTTCATCGAACGTGTGCTTTCGACGCTATTAAAGTACAAGGCCGAAATCCATGTCTCATCGAAATTTCAGAAGCACTTCAAGTCATCCCGTGACTACAAGGTGAAAGTTTTTGAGCACGGCGACTCACTGAAGAATCTCGATTTCTTCATTTCACTTGGAGGTGACGGCACGTTGCTCGAATCGGTTACCTACATCGGCAAGTTTGAAACCCCGGTACTCGGCATCAATACCGGGCGACTGGGATTTCTGGCAACGATCAGCAGGGAGGAAACAGACCATGCCCTGGACAGTTTGTTTAAAGGAAATTACTCGGTGGAAAGCCGCACAATGCTTCGATTGGTTTCTGACCCAAAGTTGTTCGGTGATTTTCGCTTTGCACTGAATGATTTTACCATCATGAAGAAGGACACTTCATCCATGATCACCGTGCATGTTTCTGTCGATGGAGAGTTGCTCAACTCCTACTGGGCAGATGGCGTCATTGTTTCCACGCCCACCGGTTCCACGGGATATTCACTCAGCTGTGGCGGGCCTTTGGTATTTCCAGAGTCTGAAAGTTTCGTCGTTACCCCCGTTAGCCCTCACAACCTCGGGGCTCGTCCTATTGTGGTATCCGACAAGTCAGAGCTTACCTTCCGCATTGAAGGCAGGAGCAAGAAGTTCCTCGTTTCACTCGATTCCCGCTTTGAGACGGTCGATGAGACGGTAAAACTGAAGGTCCTCAAAGAACGCTTCAAGGCCAATTTGATCCAGCTACCCGGCCAGCACTACTTCAAGACCCTGCGCCAGAAGCTTAATTGGGGACTTGATATTAGAAACTAACACACTGACAGGCGTTTACCTGGGGAGACCCGCTTGAATGAATGCTTTATTAAGGATATGATATTTCATACATTTGTCATTCGTCGACTGATGGAACTATGAAAAAGTTGGTAATTGGTTTAGTGGCTGTCTTCTTCCTCCTTGTTCAGGTTGAAGAAACCTACGCTCAGTTTAACAGGAAGGGGATTAAGCAGGGCAACAAGCGTATGGCCGGGTTCCGTGGAAAGAAGTCGAAATTCGGTAAGGAGAAGATTTACAACGCTATTGGTTTTTCTGTCAATGCCCTCAATTACTACGGTGATTTGGCGCCATCACCTTCCAGTTTCAGCACCGACATCTCATTTACCAAACCCGGATTTGGCATTTCGTTTACACACCGGTTTGGCCCACGTTATTCCTTGATGGCACAGTTTCTTTATGGAACCGTCAAGGGTGCCGATAGTGAGTCTGCCGACCCGGGAGACATGAGTAACGGCATTTATCGTTACAAGAGGAACTTGTCTTTCAGCAATAGCATCAAGGAACTTTCGGTGGTGGCTACGTTTGATCTTTTTGAAAATCAGTCCACCTACATGAGTCGGGTTAAGTGGACACCATATGCCTATCTTGGAATTGCCGTGTTCATGCACAATCCTCAGGCAATAGCGCCAGCAACTGATTTGACAGGCGCTCCCCTGGCCGATGCCGGAAACTATGTTGACCTCCAGCCTCTTGGTACGGAAGGTCAGTACTCGACACTCAACGCGACCGATGTGAATTATGGCAATCAGCCGTATTCACTTTTTCAGTTTGCTATCCCTTTTGGACTAGGTGCGCGCTTCCGCCTTACGGATGTACTGGATTTAGCCGGTGAAATTGGATTCAGGTACACGTTTACAGATTATCTGGATGACGTGAGCAAGAATTATGTAGACCTGACGTTATTGAACAGTCCACTTGCACAAGCGATGTCTTACCGCACGAACGAATTACCAGGGTACCCAACTGACCCACGAGCATCAGGAATTCCTGGCGTGAACGTGGAGGCAGGTTATGGCATGGAACATGTTGACAACAAACGCGGAGGTTCAAAGGATAAAGATGTCTACATGGTTACGAGCATCAGACTGACCTACATCATCAACGCGAGATTCCATCAAGCGAAATTCAGATGACCTTTTGGAAGACATCATGTCTCTCGGTTGGTCTCTTCCTTATTACATCCGGCGCAGCTCAGGCGCAGCTTGTTCAGAAGTCTGAAATTGGTTTCGGACTGGGGACATTCAATTACACGGGTGATCTGGTGCGCACGTACAACTTTGCGTACTCCCAACCAGCCCTTACAATATTTTATAGGTCCAACGTCAGCAAGGTCATTAGCTTCAGAGCAAGTTTCACGGCTGGCAAACTGGCTGCCGATGATGCCACAGCTCCTATTGATGCTTTTGCAACGGCACGCAATGCTTCCTTCGATATTTTTCTCAGCGAAATTTCCGGAGTTTATGAGTACCACTTTCTTGACTGGCGTGACAACATCAGGAGGCTGCGATTTACTCCCTACTTGTTTGCCGGACTGGCCCTGTTCAACATGTCCGGTGTGCCGAGCAGGACAGAACAATACAGTACCATTCAGTTGGCTGTCCCCTTCGGAGGCGGTGTGAAGTATGTGGTCAACCCCAAGTATTACGTCGCATTGGAAATCGGCATTCGGAAAACCTTTTTTGATTACCTCGACAACATTTCTGATGCCGATAAGGGGTACAAGACTTATCAGTATGGGAATGGCAATGATTATGACAACTACTTTTTCCTTGGACTGACCCTTACCCGGACGTTTTACGATATCCCCTGTCCTACAAATCCCTATAAGTAGGGTAGTTTTTAAGGCAACTTTTCAGGCCCAAACCACATCCTCATAAACCTGCCCCTGAGGAGGCGTCCATAGTGTGCAAATGTCGAAAATAGGCTACTTTTGCGGTCCTGTGGCTAGTTTCAAAGACCAAATAGACTTCAATAACCTCCCCAATCATGTCGCCGTCATTATGGATGGCAACGGCAGATGGGCAAAGAAAAAGGGGGCTGCAAGGATATTTGGCCATCGCAATGCCATACAGGCTGTCACCGACGTTACGGAAGCATGCGGCGAACTGGGCATCAAGTTCCTGACGCTGTATGCATTCAGTACCGAAAACTGGGGACGACCCAAGGACGAGGTCGACGGACTTATGGAGCTACTGGTAAATACCATCAAGAAAGAGATCGGCAATCTCATGGAGAATCAGGTGAAGTTGACAACCATTGGTGACCTGAGTCATTTGCCAATGTCTTGCCAGAAGAACCTGCAGGAGGCAAAGGATGCGACGCGGCTCAATACAGGACTTCATGTTATCCTGGCACTTAACTACAGTGGGCGATGGGAAATCGTAAGGGCGGCACGTAAGATTGCCGAAGAGGCAAAACAAGGAAAGCTTCATCCTGAAAACATTGATGAGCATTTCATTTCTGAGAATCTGGAAACAAAAGGAATACCTGACCCCGAACTTCTTATCCGAACCAGCGGTGAAATGCGTGTCAGCAATTTTCTGCTTTGGCAGATTGCGTATACAGAATTGTACATTACCAGCACGCTCTGGCCAGACTTTCGCAAGGAGGACCTCTATGAGGCCATCTGCTCCTACCAGCACCGTGAAAGAAGATTTGGAAAAGTGCTAGAACCCAACGGCCAGGCGTGATGCGGAAATTTGTCCTACTTCTTCTTTTAATTTCATGTTCACTGTCGGCATTCAGTCAGTACAGAAGGAACCGTAATCAACCAGCGCCGCAAGCGACGGAAGCGCCAAGCACCACAAACCAGAACGAGTATTTTATTGCCGGCATCGAAATTACCGGCCTCAATGTACTGGACAAGAATGCGATGGCATCCTTGACCGGCCTTAAGATTGGGGATAAGATCAAGATTCCTGGAGATCATATTGCCACAGCCATTCGAAAGCTTTGGAAGCATGGACTGGTAGGGGATGTCACGATACGTGTTGATCGTGTAGAAGGACAAAATGCCTACCTCAAAATTGAATTGGCTGAACGTCCCCGACTAACAGATTTCTACTTCACGGGTATTCCAAAAGGAAAACAATCCTCTTTGAAAGAAGAGATGAAACTCATTAAAGGAAAAATTGTCAACGATGCCGTTGTCAGAAACGCTGAGCTTTCCGTGAAGAAATACTTTGCAAAGAAAGGTTTCTTGAATGCAGAAGTAAAGGTTGTTCAGGAAACGGATACACTTAACCGCGGAGGTGTAAGGCTTCGTATTGCTGTGGATATGAAGGGTAAAGTGAGAATTCATGAGATCTCCTTTTCAGGAAACTCGGAAGTGCCCGGAAGTGTGTTGAAAAAGAAAATGAAGAAGACGCACGAGTACGCCAGGATAACCATTCACAGAGAGATTCTCAGCGCATTGTTCAAGACAAAACCCAAAGAATATAAAGCATACCTCGACTCGAGCCACAAAGTGACTGGTAGGCAAACAAAGGAATTCATCAATCGAAATATAAAAATCAACGTTTTCAATACCTCGAAGTTCATCCAATCAGAATACGAGGCAGATAAAGACAAGATCATTGAGTACTTCAATGCTGAAGGCTATCGCGATGCCGAGATACTTTCAGACAGTATCGTAAAGCGTGGAGACAATAAGATCGACATACGTTTCCGGGTTCACGAAGGCCGGAAGTATTATTTCAGAAACATCATCTGGACAGGCAACTACCTCCATACGTCAGCCACACTTGACAAGATCCTGGATATCAAGAAAGGCGATGTATACAACAACGACCTGATCATCAAAAAGACATCTTTTAACCCCAAGGGCGCCGATATCAGTGGTTTATACATGGATGATGGATACCTGTTTTTCCGTGTAACGCCGGTTGAAGTCGCCATCGTCGGCGACTCGATTGACCTTGAAATGAGAATCTATGAAGGCGATCAGGCAACCATTGACCAGGTGCTTATTAGTGGCAACGAACGAACGAGCGACCATGTGATTCGCAGAGAACTTTCTACAGTCCCGGGTCAAAAGTTCAGGCGCTCTGACATCATCAGAACCCAACAGATGCTATCATCGATGGGATACTTTAATCCACAGAAGATCGATCAGGAGATCAAACCCAATCCGGCGAATAGCACAGTAGATATCGAATGGAAACTGGAAGAGCAATCGAATGATCAGATTCAGCTTTCGGGAGGATGGGGTGGTTACTACGGATTTGTGGGAACCGTTGGACTTACTTTCAACAACTTCTCCATGCGGAACGTACCGCACTTTGAGAAATGGAGACCGCTCCCTGTGGGCGATGGTCAGCGGCTTTCCCTTCAGGTTCAGGCAAACGGAAGAGCCTTCCAGAGTTATAGCATTTCATTTACTGAACCATGGCTTGGTGGTCGTAAACCGAACTCATTTACGGTTGCTTTGACACACTCCAACTCCAATCCAACCGCAGCCTATTCGACATCGACAACAGAAGAAGTATCCCTGAAAACGAGCAGTGTTACCTTCTCACTGGGAAGAAGGCTTGAATGGCCCGACAATTATTTTACGCTGACCAATTCACTGACCTTTCAGGTATATGATTACAAGAATTATCTGAGTGGGACGACTGCACTTCCTCCCATCGGCCAGACCAACAGCATGATCTTCAACACCACGCTGGCGCGTAACAGCATTGACAATCCAATGTTCCCCACCAGCGGATCGCAGCTCTCTGTTAGTCTCTCGCTCACACCACCGTATTCAGCGTTCAGAGATCCCGCATACTATCTCGACATCAATCAACGATACAAATTCCTTGAATTGGTGAAGTGGATGATTGACACGAAATTTTACGTGAAACTCCTCGGCAGCAGCAAGCCAACAGGACGCAGCCTTGTGCTGGAAGCAAGGGCTCACCTTGGCTTCCTCGGAACCTATTCCAAGAACCTTACTCCTGGACCGTTTGAGCGTTTTTATATGGGAGGAGCAGGACTTGCAGGTGGATTTAACTCATTCGTGCTTGGGCAGGATATCGTGGGCCTCCGGGGTTATCCGGACAATTCTGTAACACCACCCAATTATTATCTGCGAACGCAAGGTGCCCAGGCAAGAGAAATCGAAGGTGGCATTGTCTATGACAAGTTCGTGATGGAGCTTCGCTACCCGATCAGCACAAGCCAGAGTGCAACCATTTATACTTTTGTTTTTGGTGAAGCGGGTAACAACTGGAATAATTTTTATGACTTCAATCCGTTTAAGTCTTACCGGTCTGCCGGTTTCGGAGCCCGCCTGTTCATGCCCGCCTTTGGTCTGATTGGTTTGAATTGGGCCTATGGATTTGACAGGCTGCCAGGAGCTCCGGAGATCAGCGGATCTCAATTCCACTTCACGATCGGACAGCAAATCCGTTAATTAATGAGGTTTTCAATTATATTTTGCGGGTTTTTAGCCTTCGGCCTGAATTTTGCCGAAGCACAAAAGTTCGGGTACATCGACACGAACTTTATCCTCGGCAAGATGCCGGAGTACCTGAAGGCACAAAGTGAGATTGAACAACTCTCTACAGGGTGGCAGAAGGAGGTAGAAGACTTGCAACGTGGCGTAGACGTACTTTACACCTCGTTGAAGGCGGAGGAGGTTTTGCTGACAGAGGAAATGAAGGAGGAGCGACTTACCCTCATTCACAAGAAAGAGGCGGAATTGAAGGAGTATCAGCGAAAAGTCTTCGGGTTTGGTGGATTATTTTTTTTGAAAAAACAGGAATTGATTAAACCTTTGCAGGATAAAGTGTGGGAAGCAGTTGAGAAAGTGGCCAAACAGAATCGGTTAGCCATCATTTTTGACAAATCGGGGGAACTGGTGATGATATATACGGACCCACGACACGATTACACAGATTTCGTACTTGAAGAACTAGGCCTAGGTGACCCAAATGACAAAATAAAATAACCAATAACAGAAAATGAGAACCCTAATTATCGTCGTGCTGACCTTTGTTTCTGCAGCAGCCATGTCACAAACAGCACCCGTTGCGCAGAAGATCGGCATTGCCGATCCAGCATACATCTTTAGCCAGATGCCGATCTACAAGCAGATCGAAAATGAAATGAAGACCCATGGCGACCAGCTGCAGGCTCAGGCAAAGGCCAAGTACACAGAGTATGAGACAAAACTGAAGGCATACCAGGCAGGTGCTGCTACCATGCTCGATGCTGTTCGCCGCGACAAGGAAACTGAGCTGACACAGCTTCAGGAGAACATCCAAAAATTTCAGCAGGATGCCCAGGCTTCCATGCAGAAAAAAGAAGCGGACCTGATGGCGCCTGTCAATGGAAAAATTGGCAACGCAATCGCAGAGGTTGCCAAAGAACATGGCTACACGTTCATTCTTAATCCACAGATTCAGGGAAGTATCGACATCATCCTCTTTGATGATGAGAAGTATGACATATCAGCATTGGTGCTGAAGAAACTTGGTGTCACACCGGCGCCAGCTCCCGGCAAGTAACAAGCGCTTAAGATTTAAGAAGGCCCGTTCCGGATCAACCGGACGGGTTTTTTTATGCAACAGTAGG
>JAEUUD010000459.1 GCA_016787625.1 Cyclobacteriaceae bacterium | reverse complement strand
CAGCAGAGGCGGTGGAACAGGCGTTCATTGATTTTGGCAAACGGGTAAGACCGGGCGGTTTATTGATCCGCCAGTTCGGTTTGAAAAGAGGAAAAGAGTTGAAAGCCGATCAGCATGTAACGTACAGTTTGCAAAATGAGAGTGCAGATGTGTTTGGTGAGAACATAAAAATGATGGAGGGGAGTTATGAATTTGATGTGGTATTAAAAGATAACAGGATGGAGAACGTTCGGTTGAATATGGGGGGCATGCACAATGTGGAGAATGTAATAGCGGCGATAGCAGTCGCAAGTTCTTTGGGAATCGAAAATGATAAGATTAAAGCAGCGGTGGAAAGCTTTAAAGGAGTGAAGCGCAGATTTGAATATGTGTTGAAGAATGACCGCCTGGTGTTTATAGACGACTATGCACACCATCCCGAAGAGCTGCGGGCTTTGATAAACGGTGCCAGCACCTTGTTCAAGCACAAGAAATGTACGGTTATATTTCAGCCGCACCTCTTCAGCAGAACAAACGACCTGGCCGACGGATTTGCAGAAGTGCTGGACTTGGCC
>JAEUUD010000458.1 GCA_016787625.1 Cyclobacteriaceae bacterium | reverse complement strand
AATCTGAGGATGACCAACAAATGTACCGGTGCTGGTCGCCAATTTGTTGTTTGTAGAAACGGTAATGGAACCGGTGATATTTCCGGCAGGTACAACCACAACCAGTAAACTTGACGACGAAGAAGTCACTACGGCTTCAATGTTGTTGAACTTTACAACATTGTCTGAAGCGTTGACCCCGAAGTTTGAACCAGTGATTGTAACTGTCGCCCCGACACCCCCGCTTTTGGGAGTGAAGTCGGTTATAACCGGGTCAGCAACTGCTGGTGAGGGTGAATCAGATTGCCCACACCCCAAGCCCAAAAGCAGGAGGGATAATGCTATTGTGCCTCTCATAAGACATAAAACTAACTGAACTATCCGACCAAGACAACAGCAGGTTTTAGGAACTGCCTACTTTGATTTTATCATCTCCTGGAGAGCAAGATATTCGTCACGAAGCCTCGCTGCCTCCATGAATTCCAGTTCTTTGGCAGCCTTTTCCATGGCTTTCCTGGTTTGGTCAGCCATTTTCAAGAGATCTTCCTTGCCAAGGAATGCCACCACGGGATCGGCTGC
>JAEUUD010000457.1 GCA_016787625.1 Cyclobacteriaceae bacterium | reverse complement strand
CCTGCTCTCATCCATTGAATTGGTGCTGGCCGACCACCGGGTGGTGGAAAGCGAGATTGTCATGAGCCAGCATATCGCCATCAAGCTGGGCTTCTTTAAGCATGTGGTCGACCACCTCATCGACAAGCTCGGCAAAGTCCCCGTCCAGGACCTCCAATTGGGCAGTTTTCGCCAGGTGTAGGGTGGCAACCCTCTCAAATCTCTCAAAAAACCGCTTTTGGCCCGGGTTCGGCCGGCATTTCATGCAAAAGGCCCTCTGCGGCCCCGGGAGGCAGTTATCCAAACTTTACCCCTCAAAATCCGGAAAATCCTGATAAATTTGCGCGCTTATTTCGGATGTGATGCGGGCGGCTGACTTCAAGGTAAACCTCCAGGGACTCGGCCATAAGGCTCACCGGTTCGATTATGCCTTCGGCGACGAGTTTTTCGCGCTTTATGGCACTTCCCTACTGGAAGGGGGGAAATTCGAGGCCGTCGTCACGCTGGATAAGCGGGAAACGCTCATCGAGGCCGATTTCAGCATCCGGGGGAATGCCCGGCTGGTCTGCGACCGGAGCCTGGA
>JAEUUD010000456.1 GCA_016787625.1 Cyclobacteriaceae bacterium | reverse complement strand
TGTTAGCCCATTTCGGTTTAAAACTGCTAAATACACATCCGCGCTTTGGTATAAATGCACTCATCAATTTATCAAAAGTAAGCCGCGAACTTTCTATTAGCGATGTGGTATTTTTTATTGCACCACGCATAAACGCTGCCGGACGTATAGAAAGCGGCAACCGTGCTGTTGATTTACTTACTGCCAACGATTTTGAAACAGCACGTATTATATGTGACGAAATTAACGAGCACAATACCTACCGCAAAGAGTTAGATACCGACATAACGGAACAAGCGCTACAGCAAATTGAAAACGACTTAACTTTTAGTGACCGCAAATCTACTGTAGTATATTCGGCCGAGTGGCATAAAGGTGTTATTGGTATTGTTGCATCGCGCCTAACCGATAAATATTACAGGCCAACCGTAGTAATGACACAAACAAACGGCCATGTAGCAGGTAGTGCCCGCAGCGTTAAAGATTTTGATGTATATAATGCCATCGAAGCCTGTGCCGATTTGTTAGACCAGTTTGGTGGCCACATGTACGCTGCAGGTCTTACCATGAAAATAGAAAATGTA
>JAEUUD010000455.1 GCA_016787625.1 Cyclobacteriaceae bacterium | reverse complement strand
GTCCGTCTCGTTCAGCGGGCGGCGATGGTAGACGATGTACCATTGCTTCGAGGTCGGTGACTGCACGACCGAATGGTGGCCGGCTCCGCGCGCGACCGTCGGGTCTTGCGCGAGGATCTGGCCAACGCGTTCGAACGGGCCAAACGGAGACGTGCCGACGGCATACGCGACGGCGTAGTCTGGCCCCGTCCACCCGCCTTCCGACCACATGAAGTAGTACTTGCCGTCCTTTCGCAGCATGTAGGCTCCCTCCACGTACCCCGTTGGCGTGATCTCGCGGAAGATCGCGCCGTCGGGAAACGGGACGAATCCCGTGAAGTCCGCATTGAGCTTGGCGATGTTGCAGTGCCGCCAACCGCCATACACGATGTAATAGCTCCCGTCGTCGTCCCGAAAGACATTCTGATCGATCGGTTGCGCCCCGTTGTGAAAGCGGTCGATCAGCGGCTTGCCGAGGTAGTCGACGAAGGGACCGGCGGGAGAACGCGAGCGGGCGACGCCGATACCACCCCGTTCCTGGTCTGACTGGATGTCATTGGCGCCGAAGAAGAGGTAGTACCAGCCGTCTT
>JAEUUD010000454.1 GCA_016787625.1 Cyclobacteriaceae bacterium | reverse complement strand
TGATCCGGTGCCTAAGAAAGGTAAAGGCTGAAAGCTAAAGGCAGTGAAGGCACAGAAATACCCAGATAGGTATTCATCTGCGAGAATCTGCGTTGTTCGATCTGCGTCAATCTGCGGGAAATGCATTCCGAAAAAGCGACAGCCAATAGCCAATTCCCAAAAGGGGTTGCCACAGATTACACGGATTTCCACGGATTAGTCGCTAAGTGATACGTCATCACCTTTGCGCTTCCTTGCGGCTTAGTGTCTTTGCGGTGAAGACCAAGCTCCAAACCAAATACTGTTACCGCTCCGCCAGAGGCGGACAGGCGCTAAGCCGCTGAGTCCGCTAAGAAAAGCTTTAGGCCAATAGCCAATTCCCAAAAGGCCTGCCACAGATTACACGGATTTCCACGGATTAAGAATCCTAATTGACTTTAAGTAGATTATCACTGGGTAGACCTTTGCGCTTCATCGCGGCTTTGTGTCTTTGCGGTGAATACCGAAAATCACCCGGTCAAATACAGTAACCACCGCTAAGAAAGCTGAAGGCTTAGCTGAAAGCCAACAGCCAATCCCCAGCTC
>JAEUUD010000453.1:342-571 GCA_016787625.1 Cyclobacteriaceae bacterium | reverse complement strand
CGGTAGCTGATGAGTACCTGGAAGCGGTGTGTCTCGAAGAAACGCCGGGCCGGATCGAGCCGGAGCTTCAGCTTCGGACGGCGCTCGACGAAGTACGTACCGTTGAGTCGGCCGATCAGGTAGTACATCCAATCGCCGAGAAAGGAGCCGAAAAAGCCGAAAAAGACCGTTTCCACGCCCCCAAAGATGCCGCTGTACACCAAGGATGACGCGACCAGGATGGCCGTCT
>JAEUUD010000453.1:0-332 GCA_016787625.1 Cyclobacteriaceae bacterium | reverse complement strand
CTCTCCTTCGAGAAAGGTGCCAATCGCCAGAGCCAGGTAGCCATACTGGTGGAGAAAATCTTCCATGTTCGACAAAGGTAAGGAAGCTGAGCCGACGGTCGCCCGGAACTTTTCTCACAAAAAAACGTTCGATCTCGGTGGAAAACTGATTTGAGAATCATTTACTTTTGTGACGACCTTTCGAGGCTTCTAAACAGATGGTGGACCATTAATTTGGAACAACGAATTTGAAAGATCGGTGCTGAAGAATCCGGCGAACCAGACCATCGTGTGGGTCAAGACAGCGCCCGAGCGCTTCGAGCCGCGCACCGTCACGACCGCGCCGCTCGATG
>JAEUUD010000452.1:305-572 GCA_016787625.1 Cyclobacteriaceae bacterium | reverse complement strand
ATTGGGCATCTCGCCGAAGTTGACCGTGTGGCCAGCAACCGGATCCAGGAGATGCTGAACGGCGCAGAGGTGATGTCCCCGGCTGTATTTGAACCACAGGACTACAATCCATGGCCGATCGGCCAGGTGCTTGCTTTCTTCCGGGCGGCGCGGAATGAAAACCTTTCCGCCTATCGCGCCCTGACGGAAGAAGACCTATCCAAATCGTCCAGGCACCCCCGCCTCGGGGTCCTCATGACGCCGGTCGATCTGGCGTGGTTTGACGCG
>JAEUUD010000452.1:0-295 GCA_016787625.1 Cyclobacteriaceae bacterium | reverse complement strand
CTGAGCACGATGACCATCATCTGGTCAAAATCAATGAAATTATTTTTACCTTGACAAAAATTTAGACCATGACCACTGCGCCCACCATTGTCGTTCAAAAAACGACCCAATCAAGGCTTGCTGAGACCGATTTCAACAACCTGGAATTCGGAAAATACATCTCCGACCACATGGTGGTGGCCGACTGGGCGAAAGGGGTCTGGACAGAACCCACGATCATGCCCTTTGGCGAGATGCGTATGACTCCCGCCATCCTGGCCCTGCACTATGGGCAGGCCATCTTCGAGGGCATGAA
>JAEUUD010000451.1 GCA_016787625.1 Cyclobacteriaceae bacterium | reverse complement strand
GAGTGCCGAGTACCGAGTGCCGAGTACCCAGTTCACTCATCCTTCAGGACATCCACCGGGTTGGTGAGGGCCGCCTTAATCGAGTGGTAAGAAGTGATTACCATCGCGATTCCGAGGATTCCCAGGCCTACGGCTGCGAATAGCCAGGGCGAGGGAGAGATACGATAGGCAAAGGTATGGAGCCATTGGTTCATCAGCCACCAGGCCACGGGAGCGCCCAGCAGGAAGGCCGCCACAATCAGCCTGCTATAGCCCTTCGATATCAATAGGAGTATGTTCCAGGTGGAGGCGCCTGCCACTTTGCGAATGCCGATTTCCTTGGTGCGAAGTTCCAGTGAGTAAACGATTATGCCCAGCAGCCCCAGGCAGGCGATCAGGATCGCCAGGGCGGCCATGATCGTCAATGATTTTGCGAATTGCTCTTCGGCGTGGAACGAGCGGGAAAAACTATCATCCACAAATTGGTATTCAAACGGTGACTCACCGGCATGCTGCCTCCACAACTCCTCCAAACCAGCGATGAAATTACTCCACCCGCCGGCCTGGCCCGCCTTGACCCGGATGGCCAGGAAC
>JAEUUD010000450.1 GCA_016787625.1 Cyclobacteriaceae bacterium | reverse complement strand
CTTGTCGTCCGGGGTCTACTTCTACACCATTTACCTTGATAATGTAGGGGTGTTGACCCGGAAACTGGTGGTCAGAAAATAAAGCCTCCTATCCCGGCGTTCTAGGCTCAATTTCAATTATCTGGGCCGAATCGTATATTTGCGCCCTTCTTTATGGGTAGAAATCTACGGGTATGGTTCTGGGTAGGGATCGGGTTGATCGGGCTGGCCTCGTGCAGCAAATTCCGCCAGATTCAGAAAAGCGAGGACTGGCGGATCAAGTACGATGCTATTACGAAAAGAAGGACTATTACCGGACGGCCATCCTTTTTGAAGAAATCCTGCCCATCGTCCGAGGGCTTCCTGAAGGGGAGAAAGTCGAGTTTTACCTGGCGTATTGCCAATACTATGAACGCCAGTACCTGCTGGCCTCCAACCAGTTCAGGACGTTCTACGAGACCTACGGCCGGAGTTCATTCGCCCAGGAAGCCTTTTTCATGTTTGCCTACTCGCTCTATGTATCTTCCCCCGACTCCAACCTCGATCAGACCAGTACCGTGGAGGGCATGAACGCCATGCAAAACTTTATCAACC
>JAEUUD010000044.1 GCA_016787625.1 Cyclobacteriaceae bacterium | reverse complement strand
TTCTCACCGATCGCTTCTTCCGGTGATTTGAATTCGAGCAGTTCTGCCATCGCCCGGTTCAACATCACCCGCTTTCCATCACCCGGGAAATTCCGGTCATAGGCACGTCCGGCAATAACCTTGAGGTTATAGGAGGGAATGAAGTCATAGTCCATACCCATATGCGACTCTGCTGTGCCATAACGGCTTGAGCTGTTCAATCGCTTCACACCTGTTGTCCAGAAAATTTCGTCGCCAGGAATAATGGATGAGGCGGTGAGGCTTTTCACGCCTGGGATGCGGAGCACTTCCGTCCGGAAACCTTCGAGTCTCTTTTGGTGCAGCGAGTCAGTCATTCCAGGTCCTTTCAGCACGAGGGTCTTATCCAATGTGAAGCCAAGATCTCTCTGTTTCATAAAATCTATTTGCTGGAAGACGATGATGGAGCCAATGATGAGAAAAATGGATGCGACAAACTGAAAAACCACCAGCGACAAACGAAGAATATTGCCTGTGGTGGAGCGGATGATGCGTCCTTTCAGCACAGCAATCGGCTGGAACGATGACATCACCAGCGCAGGATAAAAGCCTGCCAGCAATGTTCCACCCGTGAGAAGGAGTAAACTGAGCTTCCAGAAGCCCCACGTGAACATGAAGTCAAGAGGGATTTTCCAGCCGGTAAGATCCGAAAAGGGAGCCCACAGTAAACGAACAAGGCCAAGGGCCAATGCACCGGCCAGGATGTTCAACAAGAATGATTCTGTGAGAAACTGTGTAACAAGCTGTGAACGGAAGGCCCCCATGACCTTTCTTACGCCCACCTCGTTGGCCCTGTTAAAAGATCGTGCCGTTGACAGGTTGATATAATTCACCCAGGCAATCACCAGAATAAACACGGCGATCAAACTCAACGCATATACAGAATCACCATCACGCTGCTCTGTCGGTTGGGCTTCATAAAGAAGGTTCGAATACAAGTGAATGTCGGTCAGTGGTCTGAGAATGAACTCCTGCCGTTCATTGTCCTTCTCCCAATCCTCCTTGCGGATTTTGAGCAGGGCCTCATCCCACTTGGCTTGCAGTTGCCTGACATCTGTCCCTGGCCTGAGCAGTATGTACGTATAGAAGTCGTACCAACCCCAGGCCTTCTCCGACCAGCCTTCTGTCGCCTTGTTAAGCGTAGCATAAGAAAAAAGAAACTGGAACTGTATGTGGGAGTTTTCGGGGACATCCTGGAAAACGCCGGTGATCATAAAGGCGTCCTTGCCATTGAATAACAAAGTCTTTCCAATCGGGTCTTCATCACGGAAGTACCTTTTGGCTGCGCTCGAGGAAATAACAATTTTGTTCAGGCCATTCAGCGCTGTGGCAGTATCTCCCTGCAGGAGTTTAAAATCAAACACTTTAAAAACCGTTGAATCAACATATTGCATCTTTCGCTCCTGGAAGGCAATGCGCTCGCCATCAGGCCGATCGTATGACATCACTCCGGTACGCGGCAGGAACCGAACAAATTCTTCTACTTCGGCAAAGTTGTCCTTGATGGCGCGTGCCGCTGCCGGAACGGCGACCGTGCTTTCAAAATTGAGTTTGCCATTGGAGTACCCATTGTACTGCATCCGGTAGATGTCCTTTGCACGTGAATGGAATGAGTCAAAGCTCTTCTCATACCTCACGTACTGAGTAATCAGAAGACTTGCTGCCAGTCCGATCGTAAGGCCGGCAACGTTCAACACGGTGAATGCTTTTTGGCGCGCAAAGCTCCGGAAGGCAATCTTGAAGTGGTTCTGTATCATACTCGTATAAATTATTCTTCCTGTCCAATGATGGCGAAGCAAAATACCTGGCCTGAAAAATCGCAGGGCGTTCCACCACAACTGTCGGCCGGCAACCCTGGATCCATATCGTCGTGTGTCCCTTTCATAGCGTTCCTGGAGGTCTCCTTCAACAGCCTCTGCTAATTGCGACGGACAAAATTTCCGCAACAGCCTGATAGCGATATGGTCTTTATCCTCACTCATGCCTTAGTTGGTCGACTTGGTTCGACGCCGCAGCACGATAGGAGATTGAATATCCACAATGGTGGATGAGGGTGGTGATTTTGCTCACTCATATTTCAACGTATCTGCAGGGCGGGCCATGGCTGTCTTCAGCACCTGCACACTGACGGTCAGCAAGGCAACCATCACCACGATCAGTACAGGTGGGATAACCATCAACCAACTCAGCTCAATGCGGTACGCAAACCCGCTCAACCACTTATCTACACCGAGGTATGCCAGAGGCAGCGCCACCACGGCTGCAATCAATACGAGGTTCATGAACCCCGAAGTCAGCAGTGAGACGATACTGAACAGGGACGCTCCCATCACTTTGCGAATGCCGATTTCTTTGGTTCGCTGTACAGCCATATGCGACGACAATCCGATCAAGCCGAGGCAGGAAATGATCAGGCCAAGGCCCGTGAATATGCTGATGACCTGGCCGAACCTCCTGTCATCGCGATACTGATACTCATAACGGTCCTGCAGGATGGAATATCCAAAGGCATTGTCAGGGAAGAACTGGTTATAGGTTTTTTCGATTTCAGGAATCAGTCGATCAAAGTTGTCATCCTTTACCTTGATGGAAGCACTCGAACTGTTCCAGTAGGCTGGCCTGAATACCATGGCCTCCTTGGGTTTATGCAGCGACTCCTGGTGATAGTCCTTTACCACGCCGATCACCGTCCACTTCTTATCATGCTGACCCATGATGATCACTTGTCCCACGGCCGTCTCTGGCGTTCCAAGTTCAAGCAGGCGAACAGCAGATTCGTTGAGCAAGATTGTTTTGAGGTCGTCATACTTCATCGTCGCTTCAGAAGCAAGAAAACCCCGCCCGGCGACAAGCTTGATGCCATAGGTATCCAGGTAATCGTGGTCAATCGGCATGACACTCAGGGTGTATTGTTTATCTGAGGGTCTGTCAGCAGGACGAATATCAAAGCTGCGTCCAAGGCGTTGCCCCGGCAGTCTGCCTGACGTTGTGCATCGTATCACCCCCTCAATCTGCATGAGGGCATGCTTGAAATTCTCCACGCGTTGAAGGTATACCGAGTCCCATTCGGTACGCTCCGGCGCATCGAGGATGATGGTATTTCTAATATTGAGTCCAAGGTCGGCTTCGTTGAGAAAACTCAGCTGCCTGCCGACAACCAGCGTACCTGCAATCAACGCGGTCGATGCAAGAAACTGGAATACGACAAGCGACTTCAGAAGCAATCGTCCTCCGGATGATCCCTGGTGCTTGCCTTTCAGGACGGTAGCTGGTTGATATGCTGAGAGGACAAATGCCGGATAGAAGCCGGCCATGATGATTCCGCCGGCAAACAATGCGAGGAGCACGCCGACCGTCTTCGCATCAAGCAATGACAACGCACCCATGAGCGTGAGGTCACTTCGTATGATCTGGTTGAATGTGCCCTGAACAGCTGCCACGATTACTACGGCAACCACCAATGCCATCAGGGTAACAACCAAAGATTCTATGATGAACTGACCGATCAACTGGGATCTCATTGCTCCCATCACTTTTCGCAGACCCACCTCTTTCGCCCTGTCCACCGCTCTGGAGGTCGTCAGGTTCACATAGTTGATCCATGCCAGTACGAGGATGAAAACGGCAATGCCCAGCATGGCCCAAACTGCACGTCCGTCAGATGTGCGGGCAATGTCATATTCGTAGTCCGAGTAAAGGTGAGCCTCCTTCATCGGTTGTAAATAAAATTTTTCAACACTGCCCGAAACCTTGTCGCCCTGGAAATAGCGATTGCTGAAATCTTCAAACTTTGCCTCCAGCGCCTTGTAATCTGCGCCGGGCTTCAGCACCAGATAATGACGCATGTCGGACCACGTCCAGCTATTGTCTGCGTCGGGAGATTGAGCAATGGTCGTCGCATACGAAATGAGAATATCAAAATAAAGGTGCGAGTTCTCCGGAGGATCCGATGTCACGCCGGTGATCTTGAATGGTGTAGGGTCGCCGGCCCAGTAAATAGCTGTGCCCAAATGTTCGGTGTAATTTGTTTCTGACCGACCGAAATAGCGAATCGCTGTCGTTTCAGTGATGACTACGGTATACGGATCCTTCAGGCTAGTCACTTTGTCACCCGAAAGGAGCTTGAAAGAAAATACATTGAAGAAATGATCGTCCGCGAAAATTGTTTGCTCGCCGGCGAAGACCCTGTCATTGACTTTAAAGTTTGCATCCCCGGATGGCATCATGCGGGTGAACTCCTCCACCTCCGGATAATCCTTCGCCATCGTCGGCCCGATAGTTGGATACATGATGGTGCCATGCTGAATCAGCTTTCCATTCTGAAACCGGTCGTTGGTCACCCGATACGTCCGGTCCAACTTCTCGTGAAAGTTGTCATAGCTGAACTCAAAACTTACAAATTGAAATATCAGCAAACAGGCCGCAAGACCGACGGCCAGGCCAACAATATTGATGGCCGAGAAGACTTTGCTTTTGAGCAAATTTCTGGCCGCTGTAGTGAAATAGCTTTGTAACATAATTGTCGGAGTTAATGAAGGACGGAAACGGTTTCTAAGCAGGATGCCGGGTCTGAAGTAAGCCAGGGCTTGTCTGTACATGCGAAGCCTCGCCCTTCGGGTTCCGTACTTTTCCTGGTCGGAGGCAAAACGCTGAAGCATGTCACCCTCGATTTCCTCAAGCAATTGTGGAGGACAGAACCAATACAGGAATCTCGGCACTTTCTCATTCATCACGACAAGGTGTTCATCTTCAATTGAGGAACCATCTTCCACAAATCCACACGCGCTTCCTTCATCGCGCGCAACAAGGCAAGGCCGGCCGAGGTGATGGTGTATATCCGCTTACGGCGGCCTCCGCGTTCCTTGGTTCCTCCGCCGAAAGCCGACTTCACATATCCCTTATCCTCCAGGCGGTAGAGGGTTACATGCACCGCACTGAGATTAACATCGCGGCCAAGCTTGACCTCAATTTCTTCGGCAATCGCCGCCCCATAGGCATCCTCCTGCAAGGCTGCCACCAGCGTGAGTACCAGTTCTTCAAATTCACCCAGAAATTCTTTTGGCATATGCTTATATTTTGTCAAGCAAATAATGATGATTTACGCAATAAAGCAAACCGGGTTTCGCCAGGGTGTCACTGCACTTCATTTTTACCCCGCGTTCCTGTTCAGGCCGGAAGGAAATTCTGACCTTCCAGTAAGGATTGAGAAAACACCAAAAACGCTACCTTTACTGTTAAAACGAAGGAAAATGGCACGTGTCGAACTGATCATGCCCAAAATGGGCGAAAGCATCATGGAAGCGACTGTCCTGAAGTGGCTGAAAAAGCCCGGCGACAAGATCGAACAGGATGAGTCTGTGCTGGAAGTTGCTACTGACAAGGTGGACACGGAAGTGCCGTCAACCCACGCAGGTGTTCTGGAGGAAATCCTTGCCAAGGAAGGTGAAGTCGTGAAAGTGGGAAAACCGATCGCCATCCTTTCTTCCAGTGTCGGCGCTGGTACGCCTGCTCCTGCCACACCAGCTCCCGCAAAAGTCGCTGAGAAAGTAGCTGCCGTTCCTGTGACCGCCACAACAAATGGTGTTGGTCACGCACCTGCTGCCGATTATAAATCCTCATCACGTTTCTATTCTCCCTTGGTCAAAAACATCGCCAAGGAAGAACGAATTCCGGTCGCTGAATTGGAAACGATCAGCGGAACCGGCGCTGAAGGCAGGGTAACGAAGAAAGATATTCTCGCGTATGTCCAAAATCGTCAGGGTGGATCCCCGATGATGGTTCGAAGCAATGCTCCGTTGGTACCCGCATCCATCAGTGCAGGCGATGAGATCATGCAAATGGACAGAATGCGTAAGATGATTGCAGAGCGCATGGTGGACTCCAAGCGTGTCTCTCCGCATGTGACCTCTTTTGTTGAAGCAGACATGACCAACATCGTGACCTGGCGAAACAAGAATAAAGGAGAATTTGAGAAGCGTGAAGGTGAACCACTTACTTTCACTCCCCTACTCATCGAGGCCATGGTCAAAGCCATCAAGGACTTCCCGATGATCAACATTCAGGTGGATGGCGACAGGATCATCAAGAAAAAAGACATCAACATCGGAATGGCTGTTGCGCTGCCAACGGGGAACCTCATTGTTCCTGTCATCAAGAAGGCAGATCAATACAGCCTCACCGGACTCACCAAAGCGGTCAATGACCTGGCCAAACGTGCACGTGAGAATAAGCTAAAGGCCGATGACCTTTCCGGGGGGACGTTTACCATGTCAAACGTCGGCACTTTTGGTAATGTCATGGGGACTCCCATCATTATGCAGCCTCAGGTAGCCATCATGGCAACCGGAGCCATTCAGAAGAAACCTGCCGTTCTCGAAACGGTACATGGGGATGTGATTGCCATTCGTCACAAAATGTTCCTCTCCCATTCTTATGACCATCGTGTTGTTGACGGTGCACTTGGTGGCAGCTTTGTGCGTCGCGTCGCTGACTATCTCGAAAAGTTCGACGTAAACCGGGTCATTTGATTTGCTCCCGTCCGCAGGGGGGTATTCAAAGTGGAAGGAACCAGGGAAGCACAGCCAGCAAGAAAGTGATCAACAACCAAATCCATAATTTCCTGTTTTCCTTTTGCTCTGCGGTCATTACTCTTTCATTTCCGAAGCATAACGGAAGGCCTTCCCTTTCGGTTGCGATTTTAACAACCGTTAACAAGTTTCAAGCAAACACACACTCGATATGAAGTTCGGTACCATTGCCATCCACGCAGGCGTAGAGCCAGATCCCACGACGGGAGCCATTATGACTCCCGTTTATCAGACATCCACCTACGTGCAGCCTTCTCCCGCCAAGCACAAGGGATACGCCTATGCACGGGGCGCCAATCCCACACGAACAGCTCTTCAAAAGAGCATTGCCGCTCTGGAGAACGGGAAATTTGGAATCTGTTTTTCCTCAGGCATGGGTGCGACCGATACCGTTATCAAATTGCTAAAGCCTGGTGATGAAGTCATCACCAGCAATGACCTGTATGGCGGATCCTTCAGGATGTTCACAAAAGTCTATGAGAAGTACGGGATCAAATTCCATTTTGTTGATCTAACCAATGCTGCTAATGCGGCACCGCTGGTTAATGCAAAAACAAAACTATTCTGGCTCGAAACTCCGTCCAATCCATTGATGCGCATCATTGATATCCGCTCACTGGTTGCCATGGCCAAAAAGAACGGAAGCCTTGTTGCCGTTGACAATACGTTCGCCTCACCTTTTCTGCAGAACCCCCTTGACCTGGGTGCCGACATTGTTATGCACTCGGTTACAAAATACCTTAGCGGCCACAGTGATGTGATCATGGGCGCGCTCGTTGTCAATGACGAAAAGCTTCGGGACGAACTGGCGTTCATCACGAACTCTTGTGGCGCTGTTCCCGGTCCTCAGGACTGCTTCCTTGTCTTGCGCGGCATCAAGACCCTTCATCTCAGGATGCAGCGTCACTGCCAGAACGGAAAGCAGGTGGCCGAATTTCTCCGTAGCCATCCCAAAGTGGGCAAGGTATACTGGCCCGGCTTCGCGGATCACCCGAATCATGAAATCGCCAAAAAGCAAATGCGTGATTTTGGGGGCATGATGTCCTTCGAATTGAAGGGTGATAACCTGGAGCATGCCATAAAACTGATGGAGTCCGTGAAAATCTTCAGCCTTGCAGAATCACTGGGCGGTGTTGAATCATTGATTAACCATCCTGCCTCGATGACTCATGCAAGTATTCCGAAAGCTGAACGAATGAAGAACGGACTAAGTGACACACTCATTCGTCTCAGTGTGGGCGTGGAAGATATCGAAGATATCATCGGAGACTTATCCCAGGCACTCGAAAAGGCTTGATACAGCTACTCCAATCTTGAGTGACGGTTGTGCTTTAGCCTCCAGAAATCCCGGTGCGCGCGAAACTGCATCCTCTGAAGTCGGCGCAACTCGTATAGTGACGTTTTACCATACACTTTAGCACGTCGCTCTGCTCTGCGAATGTGTCGCTGCTCAGCCCTCAGTTTGACTCCTTCACGACGGGATAGCGAAGCAATTGAGCAAACTTCCCTCAAACGTAATTGTTGCATGAGTTGTCTTGCTTCCACCCTCGACAAACGGTCCTGACCTGCTGCCTGAGTTGACACCAATCCGGCAAGCACAGCCACCAACATGATTTTTTTCATGGCTTTTTTATTCTTGGATGGTGGCCGGGCCCTGAAAGTTTAATCCGGGAAGGCCTTTTTCAGAGGATTTCTGCAGGAATCCGCACCAGGAACTCGCTTCCGCGGGGTGAGGTCTTTAGCTCAATGGTGCCCCCAAGCCGGTCAACAAGGGTCTTGACGATGGCCAACCCAAGTCCATGAGAACTTTCACCAGCCGTAGGTTGAGCGCTAAGCTTGCGAAATTTTTGATAGAGGTGCCTCTGATCCTTTTCGGTAAAACCTGGTCCCTGATCCTTTACGGACAAGTAAATGCACCCGCTCCTCCATTCGGTGTCAACCTCGATCACTGAATTTCGGGAAGAGAACTTAACAGCATTCGAAAGAAGGTTATCGACAATGCGCCCCAGGTATGATGGATCGCAGATCACTCTTTCCTGAATCTTGTTGATACCCTGTATTCTGCTTCCTTTTGCTTCCGCAAAAGTGTGAAATGGCTGTGCCTTGTGTTTGATGAACTCTTCGAATGAAATGGCCTTTGGTTTTGGCAACTCCCGTCCTTCATTCAGAGCATGTACGTCCAGCAATCCAGTGATCAGATCAGATCCACCGCGGGCACAATCCTGAATCAACCGGAGCAGTTCACTTTGCTGATTGTTTGTATTTCCTTCACGCTCAAGGATCTGGGTTAATCCTGAAATCCGGTGCAAAGGGGACTTGAGGTCGTGTGCTACAATATTCATGAGGGTGTCTTTCTCATGATTGAGCAAATCCAATTCACGGTTGCTGCTGGAAAGGATTTCATTTTGCTTCACGATCTCCTCCCGCTGGGCCCGAATGTGCTGATTTTGCTCTTCGAGTCGCTGGTTCACTTCTTTGCGTTTTCTGCTCACTACCCAGGTCAGTACAACCAGTACAGCTCCAAAGGCCAGGATAATCAGCATAAGCGTGTTTTGAAAGCGTTGCTCAGCAATCACAGCCTCATCTTTGGCTTGCCGCGCCTTGAGCAGTTCATTTTCTTTTTCCGTCTTCTCGATCATCAGCTGAAACTCCAGCCTTTCAATTTCCCGATTGAGATCCTCTCGTTCAATTTTTGCCTGCAGCAGATCATATGTATTGCTGTACTCCTTCGCCTTGGCAGGATTGTTCAGCGCTGTATTCACTTTACTGAGCAACCTGGCAGCATCGCGCTGGAATACAAGGTTTCCCGCAGATTCAGAACTCTTATATATCCGCTCAAGAATTCCCGAGGCATTGGGGTAGCGATGCCAGTGAATCTCACAGCGTGCCAACAACAACCTCGCTCGCAGAAAGAGTTTTTGATTAGAGTTCTCGGTGACAAAGTGCAGCACTTCCTCCGCCAGCGCGCCAGCTTCAGGAGACCTTCCCTCTTTACAAAGAATCTCAGCAATACCTATTGAAATCTCAGCCTTGGTGAGTTTATCACTCATCATTGACGCGATGGAGTCAGCAATTTCAAATTGCTTAAGGGCCACTTCCGTTGAATCCATTTCCTGATAAATGAGGCCCAATTCCATATAGGCTGAAGTCACCGCTCTTCTGTCGTCCAGGTCCTGGCGCAGTGTCAATGCCCGAAGTGCATTTTTCAGGGCATTCGGATAGTCAGCCTTTGACTCATACACGTCCGAGAGGCTTCGATAGACATAGGCTAGACCTGACAAGTCATTGATGCTTTGAAAAAGGTCCCGTGCCTTCATGAATTCATTATAGGATCGCACCAGGTCACCCTTGTCAAAATAAATCCTCCCAATATTATTGTGGCCATGAGCCATCTGAAGGGTGTCTTGCTGACCGGTTGCCACATCAAGCGAGCGGCTGTGATACTCCAGTGCGGATACATAGTCACCCTGGTTTGCCTTGGCGAGTCCGATAAAACTCAGTGGTCTCGAAAGTCCTTTCCGGATCTGTATTCGCTGGCCGAGGGCAAATGACTTTGTACAATACAGAATGGTGCTGTCGGGATACGAGAAGCGGTATTCAAAACCAAGTGCATTGAGCGCATCAAACTGCTGGGCTTCATTGACCGATACAAGCAATGGCCTCAAGCTGTCGATTACCTTGAGGTTTTGAGCAGATGCACGGTTGCCCTGAACCATGACGAACAGGGTGATCAAAGCCCAGGCCATTCCCCATCTCTCGGATTTCAGCCTAAGCAAACAATCAATAGCCATGACAACCAACTAATAACAACAAGTAAATATTAATCCTCCAGGAAATTCATGTCTCGTCCAAAGGTTTCATGAATGGCCGTAAGAGCAATAAGTGCTACCCCGATCGTAAATGTGCCGACAATCAATGCACCATAGATGACAGCCTGATCGTCACCACCCATGGCTTCGCGCAGGTACCTGAATGCGGGCACGAGCAAAATAACGGTTCCACGGATGAAATTCGGGACTGACGTTGCAACGGTTGATCGGAGGTTTGTTCCAAACTGTTCGGCGGCAATCGTTACAAACAAGGCCCAGTATCCTACTCCAACACCGAGAAGGAAGCACGTTCCATAAAACGCCTCCACCGAACGGCCGGGAGTAAACAGGTACAACAGTATGGTAGCCAGGGTCAGGAAGATGAACAACCGGACCACTTTCTTTCTCGACTCCATCCACTGACTAATTAGTCCGCTCGATAGGTCGCCAACAGCAAGGCCGATATAGCTAAACATGACAGCATCGCCAGCAACGACAACACCGTCTACCTGGAGCGCCTTGGCAAACTCGGGCGAGAAGGTGATGAGAATGCCAATGGTGAACCAGATGGGTAAACCAATAAAAATACTACCCATGAATTTTTTGAATCGAACCTTGTTGCTGAAGAGTTGAAAGAAATTGCCTCGCTGAACCGACTGTTCTTTAATTTTCAGGAAAACTCCGGACTCAAAAATGCTTATCCGCGCCATGAGGAGAAGCAAACCAAGGCCTCCGCCAATGAAATAGGCGATTTGCCAGTCGTATTGCTTAGCCACAAAATTGGCAAGCACGGCGCCCATCAATCCAACGCTGGCGACCAGGGTGGTTCCATATCCGCGTAGCCTGGGAGGCAGTACCTCCGCGACAAGCGTAATTCCTGCACCCAATTCTCCCGCCAGGCCTATCCCGGCGATAAACCGGAGTGCTGCATACTGATCGACGGAACTGACAAACCCGTTGGCAATGTTGGCAAGGGAATACAAGAGGATGGACCCAAAAAGGACCGACAGCCTGCCCCGCTTGTCACCCATGACTCCCCAGATGAGGCCTCCGATGAGCAGGCCGGCCATTTGTACCTGAAGAAGAAATTCGCCCTGGATGAATAACTGGTCATCCGGCACACCCAGGGAAATAAGGCTGGGCTTACGGACGATACTAAAGAGTAAAAGGTCGTAAATATCGACGAAGTACCCCAGGGCTGCCACAATTACCGGAATGCTGAACAGCCCCTTTGAATTCTCCTGAGTCATGAATCAGCAAAATAGGAATAAATGAGGATTCACAAATGTCGCCAAGGTTATTTGACGAACCATTGGCGGAAAATGAGAAATCGAAAGGGCAAAAATTGCTTAAACTCGTGCTGAATTTAACCCTATGAATATGCGACTACCTAACATCTTGTGCTTTTGCCTGGTGCTGATGACCGCAGCGGCGTTCGGTCAGAAGAAAAACACCTCGACCAAAGAAACCCTGAGTTTTGATGAGAAACTTTACAATGGAATAGAATGGCGTTCCATTGGACCTTTCCGTGGAGGCAGGGCATCAGCGGCAACGGGTGTACCCGGAAAGCCCAACCTCTTCTATATGGGTGCCACAGGCGGTGGCGTCTGGAAAACAACCGACGCGGGTAACTCATGGGAGAACATATCCGACGGTTTTTTCGGTGGCTCCATTGGCGCCGTGGAAGTGAGTACGTGGGATAACAACATCATCTACGTCGGTGGTGGTGAGGTAACCGTAAGAGGCAATGTCTCCTATGGATACGGCATGTTCAAGTCGACGGACGCCGGCAAGACATGGAGTTCAATCGGTCTTAAAAACTCGAGGCATATTCCGCGTATCCGCATTCATCCAAAAAATCCTGACCTGGTCTATGCTGCGGTACTAGGTGATCTTTTCAAATCTTCTGAAGAAAGAGGCGTCTATCGTTCAGAAGATGGAGGAAAGACATGGAAGCGAATTCTCTTTGCCAATGCTGACGCAGGGGCGGTTGAATTATGTATGGATCCAAACAATCCCCGCATCCTGTTTGCTTCTACCTGGCGCATCCGTCGCACCCCATATAGTCTGGAGAGTGGCGGCGAAGGCAGCGCCCTTTGGATGAGCAAGGATGGAGGCGATACGTGGACCAACATTTCGAAGAACGAAGGATTACCAAAAGGGACTTGGGGAATTTCTGCTGCCGCAGTCTCTCCGGTCAATTCCAATCGCATCTTTGCCATTATTGAAAATGACAACGGCGGAGTATTCCGATCAGATGACGGCGGACTGAAGTGGGTGAAAACCAACGATGACCGGAACCTTCGCCAGCGGGCCTGGTACTATACCAAGATCTATGCTGATACCAAAGATGCGGATATCTGCTACGTATTGAATGTAGCGTATCACAAATCCAAAGATGGCGGCAAGACTTTCCAGTCATACAATGCACCACATGGTGATCACCATGACCTCTGGATCGCACCTGAAGACAATCAGCGCATGGTGATGGCCGATGATGGTGGCGCACAGGTTTCATTCGATGGTGGTGAGAACTGGACAACATATGGCAATCAGCCGACAGCTCAATACTATCGCGTAACGACTGACAATACATTTCCCTACCGTATCTATGTTGCCCAGCAAGACAATAGTACCCAGCGAATCGCCCACCGTACTGACGGATTTTCCATCGGCGAAAGAGACTGGGAAGAAACAGCCGGTGGTGAAAGCGGATGGATCGCCGTTGATCCAACCAACAATGACATTGTTTACGGAGGAAGCTATGATGGACTTCTGGAGAGAAAGAACCATGCAACCGGAGAAAGCCGCGGCATCAATGCCTGGCCCGACAACCCGATGGGTCATGGTGCCGAAGGTGCCAAGTACCGCTTTCAGTGGAATTTCCCCATCTTTTTCTCACCTCATGATGCCACTAAACTTTATGCCGCTTCCAATGTGCTCCACGTTACCCACAATGGAGGCGAACGCTGGGAAATCATCAGTCCGGACCTGACCCGCAATGATGCTACAAAGATGGGCGCTTCGGGTGGGCCAATCACGAAAGACAATACCAGTGTTGAGTACTATTGTACCATCTTCACTGCCGGTGAATCACCTTACGAAAAAGATCTGATCCTCGCAGGTTCGGATGACGGCCTTCTGCACCTGACCACCGATGGCGGTAAAAACTGGACTAAACTATCTGTCGCCGGTCTGCCGGAATGGACGATGTGGAACAGCGTTGAATTTGATGCGCACGCCAAAGGCAGCTTCTATGTCGCCGGCACCCGGTACAAACTGGGAGACTATCAGCCCTATCTCTACAAGACGAAAGATTACGGAAAGACATGGACCAAAATAACAGATGGTATTGATCCAGGTCATTTCACCCGCGTATTGAGAGCTGACCCCAAGCGACAAGGATTGCTTTATGCTGGAACCGAAAGCGGGATGTACATCTCATTTGACGATGGGGCGAGCTGGAAACCGCTCCAACTGAATTTGCCGATCGTACCGATTACGGACCTCACCGTTAAAAACGATAACCTGATCGCTGCAACGCAGGGGCGCAGCCTGTGGTTGATCGATGACCTCACGCCACTTCACCAATTGAATGCCTCAATGACGGCCAGTGATTTCACTCTTTTCAAGCCCATGCCCAGCTATCGCATGGGTCCCGGATTCTCGTTTGGAAGAGCGTCTAAAACTGAAGGCAAGAACCATCCAGGCGGCGTCATGTTCCACTATTATATTAAGGACACAACAAAAGCCGTTGCTTCACTGGAGATTCTGGAAACAAATGGCACCCTGATCAAGCGCTTTGCCACCAAGCCCGACAAGAAAGTCAATGATGAGCAACTCCGCATCAAGCCGGGAGGCAACAGATTTGTTTGGAATACCCGATATAAGAATGCCGATGGGTTCGATGGCCTGATTATGTGGGCGGGATCGTTGAACGGGCCGAAGGCTCCTCCCGGAATCTACAAAGCAAAGCTTACCGTCAATGGAAAATCACAGGAAACAGAATTTGAGATCCTTAAAGATCCTCGGACGACAGCGACCCTTGCCGATATCAAAGAGCAATTCGCATTCCTCATGCAAGTGAGGGACAAGCTCTCTGAAACAAACCTCGCTGTCAAAAAGATCCGCACCACGCGAGATCAAATCAATCGTGTGACAGAACCGATGAAAGGAAAGGACGATATGAAGGATGTTACTGAAATGGCCAAGTCAATTCTTGATGACATGAAGAAGATTGAAGAATCGCTGTATCAAACCAAAAACAGGAGTGGTCAGGATCCGCTCAACTATCCGGTAAGACTCAACAACAAGTTGGCAGCTGTCGGCGGTGAGGCAGATGGCAGCGACTTCAAGCCTACTTCTCAGGTACGCGCCGTTCATCAGGAAATCACCGGCAAGATTGATGAGCAGCTTCAAATGCTCAACAAGATTTTCACAGACCGGATCCCAAAGTTCAATGACCTTGTTAAGCAGAAACAGATTAACCCGGTAACGATACCAGAAGTTTTTTAGGGTTAGATGAAGTCAACTTCCATAAGCCGGCCAAAGTGCCGGCTTATTTTTTGCCTATCACATAATATAAAATAGGGCCAAGGATAGGAAGAAAGATGACGGCGAGAATCCAGAGCAGCTTCTTCTCATTGTCCTTATTTCCACGAAGGATATCAAGCACAACGATCACATCAATAACAATGACAGCGATATACAGTATGGATCCCATGGGTAATTGGATTTAGTTACTGCCTAATATCTTGAATAATTCGTCCAAATGTGGCGTGACGATAATCTCGGTTCTTCGGTTCTTCTGCTTGTTGGCATCAGAGGCGTTGGGGACCAAAGGCGCAAATTCGCCTTTGCCCGATGCCGTGATCTGTGCCGTCTTGACACCCGCTCCTGTCAGGATTCGTGTGATGGATGTGGCTCGCATCACACTCAAGTCCCAGTTGTCCTGCATGTATTGCGATTTTTTTCCGATAGGAACATTGTCCGTATGCCCTTCCACCATAATCTGAACATCCTTCTGATCTTTCAAGGCTTTGGCCAGCTGCTGAAGTGCGGAAACACCTTTTGAATCAACTTCAACGCTACCGGATCTGAAAAGCAGCTGCTCGGTCATCGACACATAGACTTTTCCATTTTTCACATTGACCGTCAGGTCACTTTCCTTGAACCCAAGCAATGCATCATTGATTTTCTTCTTGAGATCCTGAACAGCCTTGTCCTTATTGGCCAAAACGGTCTCCAATTCTTTTACTTTCCGTTCACGTTCGATGAGGCTTGTGCTCAGTGAGTCGTTGATCTTTCTCGTTTTGTCCAGTTTTTCCTGGATGGCGAATAGCTGATCCCGCTGTTCGACGAGGTCGCGGTTCATTTTGCCGCTATTGCTCAGGAGGTTCTTATAGTACGCATTGAGTTGATCGTACTCCTGGGTTAAATCGGCCAGCTGACGGGCCGTGTTGCGTTTTTGCTGGCCCAGCATTGTCGTATCAGCAGCCAGCTTGGCTATTCGTTCGTCGAGATCCTTAAGCCTCGCCTCAGCCTTGTCAAGTTGCTCTGATTTCTCTGCCAACTCCCCCTCAGCTTTTACCTTTTGGGCCAACATGTCATCAAATTTCTTCTTGGTGACGATGCAGGATTGACTGGTGAGGAGGAGCGCAATGAAGAATAGCTTAAAAAATAGCTTCATAACAATGAGTTTAAAAAATCTCCTACGAAAGTAGGGGTTTCGATTGGTACGTGCAAAAGCAGATAATGGTGCAAACTGCTTAGATTTGGTAGTCGCGCTGCGGCTTATCATATCAACAATCCCACGTTTATGAATCATACAGAAGGCATGCTTAAACCCGGCTCTTATTCAGGTAAGACCATTCTAATAACAGGTGGTGGCACCGGACTCGGAAGGTCCGTAGGAAAATACCTGCTTGAGCTCGGCGCTAACCTGGTGATCAGCAGCCGGAAAAAAGATGTGATTGACAGGACCGCTGCTGAACTGATGCAGGAAACAGGCGGAAAAGTGCTGGCTGTAGCGTGCGATATCAGAAAATATGATGAGGTCGAAAAAGTGATCAAGGCGGCCGAAGAAAAGTTTGGAAAGATTGATGCGGTACTGAACAATGCGGCAGGCAATTTTATCAGCCCCACCGAGCGATTGTCTCACCGTGCCTTCGACATTGTGGTCGATATCGTGTTGAGGGGTACCTATTATGTCACATTGGCTGCGGGTAAAAACTGGATAGCAAAAAAACAGTCGGGTTCGTTCTTGAATATTGTGACCACATACGCCTGGACGGGATCCGGGTACGTGGTACCGTCGGCTTGTGGAAAAGCTGGCGTGTTGGCACTCACGCGATCGCTGGCCGTTGAATGGGCCAAGTATAAGATTCGTAGTAACGCAATAGCACCCGGGCCTTTTCCGACTGAAGGCGCCTGGAGCCGCCTGATGCCAGGCGAGCTGGTTAAGAAATTTGATCCCGCTGCGCGGATACCTGTTGGTCGCGTAGGTGAGCACCAGGAGCTTGCCAATCTCGCCGCCTACCTCATGTCAGATTACTCAGCTTATATCAATGGTGAAGTTGTCACGATCGATGGTGGCGAGTGGCTGCGTCACGGCGGGGAGTTCAGCTATCTGGAAGAGCTGAAGCCGGAGATGTGGGATGCGTTGGAAAAAACAAGAAAATAAGTGAGAAGCTGAAGTATGAGGAGAGATTGGCGATCGTTATTGCTTGCATTCATCCTGGCATGGCTCACCCTCGCAACATCGAATGCCCAATTCAGTCCTGAGCACAGGAACTACCCGACACCGGTTGATACAGCCACCAAACAATTCAGGAGCCTTTATGCACCCGTGGCTGCAGCCGGATCGCCTAACATCGTCATTATCATGCTGGATGATGCAGGATTCAGCGCCTCTTCAACATTCGGAGGTTTAGCCGAGACACCGACATTCGACAGGTTAGCCGCCGGCGGTCTGCGCTTTACAAATTTTCATACGACAGCACTCTGTGCACCCTCAAGAGCAGCATTGCTGACTGGACGCAATCATCATTCTGTTCACATGGGTCACTTTACAGAAACTGCCTTTGACGCCCCCGGGTACGACGGTTATATGCCCTTTGAGAAAGCGACCATGGCAGAAGTGCTGCGCGAGAACGGTTACAATACTTTTGCTGTCGGCAAGTGGCATCTTACACCTGTTGCAGAAAGGACACCCGCCGGACCATTCAACCGGTGGCCGACTGGTCGCGGGTTCGAACGGTTCTATGGCTTCCATGAATCCGCCACCGATCAATACTACCCTGTACTGTGGGAGGGCAATTCAAGAGTCACCCTGGATACCTCGTTACACCGGCACCTGAATGCTTACCTGATCGATCAAAGTATCCGATACATCAGGGATCAGAAGAGCGCCAGACCAGAAAAACCATTTCTACTTTATCTGACACCGGGGGCCGTTCACTCGCCCATGCAAGTTGACGACGAATGGATCGCTAAGTACAAGGGGAAGTTTGATATTGGTTGGGATCGCTATCGGGAAGCCGTTCTTGTCAATCAAAAAAAGCTGAACATCGCACCCGCAGCAACGACACTTCATTCACGCCACGAAGCCATCAGGGCATGGGAGGATTTGTCTGCAGGTGAAAAAAAATTGATGGCCAGGTCCATGGAGGCGCATGCTGGTTTCCTGTCACAAACGGATCATGAAATCGGGCGACTTATCCATTTTCTGGAGGAGATCAATCAACTTGACAATACCCTTGTCTTTCTGATCATCGGTGACAATGGCGCAACCAAGTACACACAGGATCTTCCGGGCCTTGCCCCTGAAGATCAGAAGCTCACCGGTGACAAACGCGTCCAGGCTGCGTTAAAGAATCTAGACAAGATTGGAAGACGTAATTTTAATGGTGATATCCCCTTGGGATGGACCCAGGCCATGAACACTCCATTTCGTTTGTGGAAGACGGATGCAAATTCAGAAGGGGGCACACGCAATCCCATGATCATCCATTTTCCAAAGGCAATCGCGGATCGCGGCACCATTCGGACTCAGTTCACACATTTGGTCGATGTATGGCCTACCATCATTGAACTGACGGGTATCAGGATTCCCGCAAGCGTGCAAGGATACTCACAAGCGCCATTGGAAGGAACTAGTTTGGCTTACACCTTAGAGAATCCGAAGGTGGTTGAAAAGCCACGGGTGCAATACTTTGAAGCCGGCGGCAACCGGGCTTTGTATGCAAGCGGTTGGAAGGCCTCGGCATATCACAAAAATGGAACCGGATTCGAGGCAGACAGATGGGAGCTTTATGATATGAAGAATGACTTCAATGAGCGAAACAACCTGGCAGAGAAATATCCGGAAAAACTAAAGGAACTCAGGTTGCTGTTTGAGGTTGAGGCAGAAAAGCATGCCATCTATCCATTGAGAGAATCCTGGTTTCCCGCCACTAAATCTCTCCAGATCAGTGACAGTCGCGATAAAAACTGACCGAAACGCTATATTGATCCCATGAAGAGTCGACAGGCGAAGTTCAAAGAAGATGGTTTTCTTGTGCTCGATGGCTTTCATACGCCTGCATCATGCGATGCCCTTATGAAACGCGGTCAGGAGTTGGCAGCGTCTTTTGATTTTAAGGGACATCCGTCGGTTTTTCAGACCGACCAGCAGACAAGAACAAGTGATGACTACTTTCTCGATTCAGGCGATAAGATCTCCTTTTTCTTTGAGAAGGATGCATTTGATCAACAGGGCAAGTTGAAGGGTGATTTGTTTCATTCGCTCAACAAGGTCGGTCATGCACTGCATGATCTCGATCCTGTTTTTGAGAGCTTTTCCCGGTCTCCGCAGTTGAAGCAATTGGCTTTGGATCTGGGATTGGATGATTTTCTGATTATTCAGAGCATGCTGATACTCAAGCACGCGCGGATTGGAGGCGTCGTGGATGTTCATCAGGACTCGACATTCCTTTACACAGAACCTGACACGTGTGTGGGCTTTTGGTTTGCATTGGAAGATGCCACGAAGGAAAATGGTTGTCTTTGGGCAATGCCGGGAGGACATCGGACGACACTGCGGTCCTGGTTCAAGAGGAAAGCCGGAGGGGGTACTGAATTTGTTACGTTTGATCCTGCGCCCTTGTCGATGGAGGGCATGGTTCCGCTCGAAGTAAGGAAGGGAACGTGTATTGTATTACATGGTTTGCTGCCGCACTACAGTTTACCCAACACGAGCGGTCGGTCAAGGCAGGCTTACGCCATTCACGCCATCGATGGGAAGGCACGTTATCCTGAGGAAAACTGGCTTCGACGTGATATGAGCGGATTGAAAGGATTTTGATGCCCTGCAACGACCGGTCTCATGTATAACCTGATCTATACCAGGCTTCAGTCCATTCAGGATGCAAGGGCTGTCGAGTTATTCTTTCAATTGCTGAAGATTCTCATCGATGAGCTGAACCTGGGGCCAGAGAATCCCAAGTTGTCGTTGACAGTACCCAAAAGCCAAAAACGTTTTGTAGTCAATCTCAATGCGAGGTACGCGATAACATTGGAGCACAACGGTTCCATCGGACTCTTGATTGAGGCATCAGACTTCAAGCGGGCACAGAAAATTCTGCGAGCAAGCCGTCTTTTTCGATTCAGCAAGGCCAGGAGGCCAGATGATTATTTTCTAAAGTATCCTGCCGGTAGTTTGACACCAGGGAGATTGAATTCTTTGCTTCCGATGTGGCTCAAAGCTTGCCGAAATCATGAGCCCTGGATGTCGCGTTCGCCGTATCGTAAGTTTCACAGTCGTGAGCTATATGAGCTTGCGATGGATGGCTGGCACTGAGTTTGCATAAAATAAAAAAGCCTGAACATTTCTATTCAGGCTTTTTTAATAAAGTCAGGCGACGACCTATCCCGTGGCGCGGGGCGCCACGAGGACCCTCGTGCCGAAGGCACGGGGCTCTCCTT
>JAEUUD010000449.1 GCA_016787625.1 Cyclobacteriaceae bacterium | reverse complement strand
GACAACTTCAAAGAAGTCATTAACCGCCCAATCAAGAAAGTACCTTCGCTGCGCGATGTGACCATCGCCAACGTATTCTTTGAAAACTCAACGCGGACGCGGTTGTCGTTCGAGTTGGCCCAGAAGCGACTTTCGGCCGACGTGATCAACTTTTCAGCCTCGACCAGCTCGGTGAAGAAATGAGAAAACCTTCTCGATACGGTCAACAACATCCTGGCCATGAAAGTCGACAAGATTCTCATGCGGCATGACAGCGCAGGAGCCCCCCATTTCCTGTCCCGGCACATCAAGGCCAATATCATCAATGCCGGCGACGGCACCCATGAGCACCCTACGCAGGCGCTCCTTGACGCTTTTTCCATTCGCGAGAAACTCAATGGCGTCAAGGGAAAAAAGGTGGCTATTATCGGAGACATTCTTCATTCCCGCGTAGCCTTGTCCAACATCTTCGCGCTCAACAAGCTGGGCGCCCAGGTAACGGTTTGCGGACCTCCCACGCTTCTTCCCAAGTACATCTCCAAACTGGGCGTAAACGTGGAGCTTGATCTTCAAAAAACACTGGCCTGGTGCGATG
>JAEUUD010000448.1 GCA_016787625.1 Cyclobacteriaceae bacterium | reverse complement strand
AGCGGCCCAGGCGAAGTCGATGACATCCTTGGCCACAAAATGCCACACGAGATTGCCCTTCGGTCTGTTCACTTTGGTTCCGGGGCGCTCGTATCCATGGCCCACTTCGTTTGCATTGACCAGCTTACCGGTGCCAGCGACGATGTATTTCGGATCGAGCGTGAGGGTAACATCAAAATCGCCCCATACACCATGAAATTCTCTCGCGACATAAGGGTAGGCATGCCAGCCTTGATAGTCATATTCGGCCAGTTTGGGATACCATTGGGTCATGGAGTAGGCGATGCCTTCCTTGCTGTCGCGACCCGAGCGGCGGATCTGTATCGGCACTTGGGATTCGAAGGTCATCTCGAAAATGGTTTTGGAGTTGGGAAGCAAAGGCTTGGATAAGTTAACCGTGAGGATGGTTCCTTCCGTTTGGTGCTTCACGTCAGCGCCATCCTGCTTCAGGGACAGGATCTTCTGGTACCCGATTTCGCTTTCGGTCAATTTCGAGATTCGATCCATGACGCGCCGGTCGGGGTCGGCGATGGCCCTCGACCGCTCGTCCATCATGCTCCCGGGCTGGAAGGCA
>JAEUUD010000447.1 GCA_016787625.1 Cyclobacteriaceae bacterium | reverse complement strand
CCTTTTGTTCAGAATGAAATCCCGAATGGTAACTCCCAGATTTCCGGAAACTTCACCGCAGAAGAAGCAAAAGATTTGGCGAACGTTCTGAAGGCCGGTTCACTTCCTGCACCTACACGAATCGTAGAAGAAGCCATTGTTGGACCTACCCTCGGACAAGTTGCCGCCAAACAGGGGTTGATTTCGGTTATCTGCGGTCTTGGACTCGTAGTTATCTTCATGGTGGCCTACTATGCTAAAGGTGGATTAGTAGCCAACCTCGCTTTACTCTTCAACATTTTCTTTATTCTTGGTATTCTCGCCCAGCCTGCCTTGGGTACTGCTTTGACGTTACCCGGCATAGCCGGTATCGTTCTTACCATGGGTATGGCGGTTGATGCGAACGTATTGATTTACGAACGTATCAAAGAAGAAATGGCACACGGAAGAAAACTTAAGGATGCCATCAGCACCGGTTACTCGCGCGCCTTCGCTACCATTTTTGACTCGAACCTTACAACATTCATCACCGGCTTCTTCCTGTTCATTTTAGGCCAAGGTCCTATTAAAGGATTTGCCATTACCCTGATGATTGGTA
>JAEUUD010000446.1 GCA_016787625.1 Cyclobacteriaceae bacterium | reverse complement strand
CCTCCAACTGGACACCGTTGTTGAATACGGTGATCTCGCAGGTGGCGGCGGGTGTTTTGCCGGCTACACGTATAGACGGGCCGGGTTATGTTTCGAGCACGTCGTCGTTTCCATTCGCTGGCTTGTCGAACACGGGTGGCAGCACGGGAGGTCCTAAGGCATATTTGAACTGGCTAGTCTTCGACGACAACTATCTTTTACTTGACGCGGGTTTCAGGAGGCTGAGTGCGACACCAAAAGAAACGGGTCAGAACGTGGCACATGAAAAGTTATCGGCCTCCATCCAGGCCACACAGGCTGGTTATGTTTATGTGTTTATAAGTAATGAAGAGACGACTCCGGTGGAGGTTTACTTTGATGATTTTAGGGTGGAGCACATCAAAAGCCCGGTTATCGAGTCACAATCGTACTATCCCTTCGGGCTTGCACACAGTTCTTATCAACGCGAGAACTCGCTCAACAATCAATATCAATACAACGGCAAAGAACTACAAGATGAATTGAGTCTGGGATGGCTCGACTATGGAGCTAGGATGTATATGCCCGAGATTGGAAGGTGGGGAATTCGTGATTCAAAAGG
>JAEUUD010000445.1 GCA_016787625.1 Cyclobacteriaceae bacterium | reverse complement strand
GGCGATTTTGCCAGTGCGTCAAAGTCAAATTTCTCCTGCAGGTAGCTAACATACATGTCCTCGAGGTTTACGTATTCCAGCAGTCCCGCTTTTTCCCAATGTGCCAGGCCTTCCTGGGGTATGGTTACTTCCTCCGGTATCAGGTTTTCTACTGCGGCTATGTCTGCCGGGCTTGATGGCCCGCCATGCGCTCCTTTCAGTTTATAACCATTATACGAGGGCGGGTTGTGCGATGCGGTGATCACCACGCCTTGCTGTGCGTTCAGCTTCAGTACGCCAAACGATATCATAGGAGTGCTGATAGGCCCCTGGGCCAGTAGCACTTTTATTCCGTTGGCGCAAAGCACCTTTGTTACCGCCTCGCAAAACATGGCGCCACCAAAGCGGTAGTCGTGTCCCACTACTACCGAGGCGTCCTTGCCGCGCCCGTTCAGCCAGTCGGCGAGCCCCTGCGATACCCTCGCTACATTATATACGGTAAAGTCTTGAGCTATTATTGCACGCCATCCATCGGTGCCGAATTTTATTTTCTCTGTTTGCATCTGCTTAATTAATTTTCTGGTTACTGGCCAGGCATATTAAA
>JAEUUD010000444.1 GCA_016787625.1 Cyclobacteriaceae bacterium | reverse complement strand
TAGGAAAACAGTTTGGCCCGTACTTCCTTGTGGGAACGCTCCTGGTAGGCACAGTACCGGCAAATCCGGGTGAAGGCTTCTTCCGGTGAATAGCGCCGGCGTGAGGTCTCTGAAACGTTGGAGCGTACGGCCATACAGGTTCACGGCAAAACTAATTGCTTTTGCCGGAACAAGGACTTGGTTACTTGACCAGTCCTTTTGTCTTGAGAATGCTTCCCAGGAACTTCCTCTCGTTGTCCGTATTAAAGATCTTGAAAGGAAGGTGAATCAACTGGGCTTTGTTCACAAAGAGCAGGAAGAAGTCCTTGCCTACTTTCGCCCGCTTGATCTGGTCCCACTTGAGCGGCATTCCTTCCCTCGCGTTGATCTTCATCACAATCTGCTGGCTGGTGATCTCATAGAAAAAACGCTCGAAAAGCATCTTCCCCTGGTCAAGCTGGGTCACGCCATAAAACTGAATGAGCCAGAAAAGGACATACAACCCATAGGCCATCACTCCAGCAAAAATCCACCAGAAACTGGGAATCCACAGATAGAGTAAACAGATGCCCAGGGCAATCGGGATAGTCCACCATTGCTGGCGCA
>JAEUUD010000443.1 GCA_016787625.1 Cyclobacteriaceae bacterium | reverse complement strand
CGTATTTACCAATGTTATTAATCCACGCAGTGCGGTAAGCCGTAAGCATGAATATAAGCAGACCTTTATAAGAAAAGGGGCTACTATTGGCGCTAATGCCACGATCATCTGTGGTACTGAGATAGGTGCTTATGCTTTTATTGGTGCAGGTGCGATAGTTACGAAAAATGTACCTGCATACGCCTTAATGATTGGCAACCCGGCACAACAAAAGGGCTGGGTAAGCGAATACGGGCACACACTCCTTTTTGATGCTGACGGAAACGCTACTTGTCCGGAAAGTGGCGGGAAATACCTTCAGCAAAATGGCCTGGTAAAGAAAATCAGTTAATACGACTTGAAGAATTTCGTACTCATAGGTGCTGCCGGTTATATTGCCCCCCGGCATATGAAGGCCATTAAGGAAACCGGTAACCAATTGATAGCGGCCCTTGATAAGCATGACTCTGTAGGAGTACTGGACAGTTATTTTCCCCATGCTGATTTTTTTACAGAGTTTGAACGGTTTGACAGGCATTGCGAGAAATTGCGAAGAAGTGGTACTTCCATTGACTATGTGGTAGTATGCAGTCCCAATTATCTGCAT
>JAEUUD010000442.1 GCA_016787625.1 Cyclobacteriaceae bacterium | reverse complement strand
TATAGCGGCTGGCCACATTAGCCACACTGGTACGGTGCTTGTCGGCGATTGACTTGATCGTACGCAGCAATTCCTGGAACAGCATCCAGGATCCGAACTCGTCAATCATGAGCCGGTACTTCACTTGTGATCGGTTCTCAAACGGTGGCAGCGGCTCGGCCTCGCCCATCCAGGGCTCACTGAGAAAACCTCCCGCTACCGTACCATAACAAAGAAGATGAATACCGTGGTCACGGCAGAGATCCAGCAATCCCTTCTCCGGCCGGTTGTCGATCAGGGAATATTGCACCTGAAGCGTTGACAACTTCACTCCCGCATCGATGATCTGCCGAGTGGCCTCGGTATTGAAGTTCGTGCCGGAAATCAGCCGGATCTTCCCGGCCTGCTGCAGCTCTTTCAGCCACTGGGCCGCTTCTACCCACCCGGGACCGTCATAGGTCCACCAGCTGAACTGCACCATGTCGAGTCGCTCTACGCCCAGCCGTTGAAGCGACCGGTCGACCACCCGCTCGGCGTATCGTTTGGTGAGCGTGGGCAGCGCATCGTAGTCAGGAACGAACTTGGTCAGCACCTGGATGTCGTCATA
>JAEUUD010000441.1 GCA_016787625.1 Cyclobacteriaceae bacterium | reverse complement strand
GAAAGATTTTGGAAGCGGAATTGGATTCGCTACGGCTGCGAAGCGTGAAAGTGAAGAGGAGCAAATGAAAGCAACCATTCAAAGTGCATTGAAGCGGGCCTTTAGCCCGGAGTTCCTTAACCGTTTGGATGATGTGATTGTGTTCAACTCCTTGCAACGCGAGAACATCCATAAAATCATTGACATCACGCTCAAGAAATTGTTCGATCGTATCTTCCAATTAGGATATACAATAGAATTGACTGACAAGGCAAAAGATTTTCTTGCCGAGAAGGGATATGATCATCAGTTCGGTGCGAGGCCATTGAATCGGGCGATTCAGAAATACCTGGAAGATCCGATTGCCGAAGAAATTCTGAAAGGGGAAGTTGAAGAAGGCGGAATTATTCAGGCGGATTATGATGGTAAGTCTGATGTGTTGACGCTCAAATCCAAGAAGGCGAAGACTCCGAAGGAAAAAAAGAATGAATAAACAGTTAGTTCATTCGGAAAGTATAAAACAAAAAGAGCCGGATTCATCCGGCTTTTTTGTTGATTAATACGAGCCAAAAAACTTTCGTAAAAACCATTCAGTACTGACCAATGCGAGTA
>JAEUUD010000440.1 GCA_016787625.1 Cyclobacteriaceae bacterium | reverse complement strand
CCGTGAGGGTGGCCGCACGGTAGGCTCCGGCCAGGTAACGGAAATCCAGGACTAATGGACCTTCCATTTAGGTACCCCCAAGGCACCTAAATACCTGATTTTCAAATGAAAGCGTTTCCAGGAAAAATCCTGGGAACGCTTTTGTTTTGTACCCCTCTTCTTCTACCTTTGCAGTCCTTTTGAATTTAGGGTGGGGTGAAGTTGGAAAGGACGTCTGCAAAGACGGAAAAGGACGCCAAACGGGTCTAAAGACGGGTGTAGCTCAATTGGTAGAGTAGCGGTCTCCAAAACCGTTGGCTGGGAGTTCGAGTCTCTCCACCCGTGCAGAAGGAAACATAGAAAAACAGGTCGATAAGCCCTGAAACGGCAACGATAGATGGAAAAGGTAAAAAGTTACATTCTGGAGTCGATCGACGAGGTCCGCAACAAGGTATCCTGGCCGAAATTCAACGAATTGCAGTCCAGCGCTATCCTGGTCCTGGTGGCTTCGCTGATTTTCGCCATGGTGATCGGATTCATCGACCTGGGCTTTAGCAACGTGTTAGCCTGGTTTTACCGGGAGTTTTAACGGGGAGGAGCGATGGGAGAGCTAAAGT
>JAEUUD010000043.1 GCA_016787625.1 Cyclobacteriaceae bacterium | reverse complement strand
CCCATACAAACATAGAGTCATATTTCTCACCAGTGACCGGGTTTTGCTTGAACTCAATCCACACCTGCGTTCCAAATTCCTGTGGTTGCCGCCTCATCATAAGGACCTTGTCCTGGTAGGTGGCCACGTCTTTCATGCGGAGATCGCCGCTAAGTGCTGCGCCGACGATGACGTGATAGTAGCTTGCCATGGTTGAATCGCTGGCTCGTTGTATCACCATGAAGGGAACATCGGCAAGGTCGCCAACTTTTTCCCTTGAAGGATAGCCAACCTCGTCGATCACCTGGTCAATCCCTGCCAGGTTTGCTGAGTCGAGGGCCCGCTGTTTGAGCCACAGTTCTTCCACCGCCTTCGACCTCCAGCCAGCAACCTTGGCAATAGAATCCATTGCAACACGATATTGCTGATCCTTTTGGCCAATGTCAGACAGTTGATTTTTGATCCTGAGCCAGTCCTTGTCGGACGTTGAACATGAGGCTAACGCCAAAGTACAGATCAGAATAGCGTAGATGCGAAGCATGAATTGACAAGTCGATATTAGCGGCTGAGATCCTCCAGGAATTTTTTAAACTTGGGCGTATCGTACTGAATCGCTCCAACTTCCTTCTTGACAATCTTGCCTTCTTTGGAAATAATGAAGGTCGTAGGGATGGATGGCACATTGAGTTGTTCGGTAAGGTATCCCGAAGGGAGGTAAGCCTGGAAGGTAAAGCCCCGCTTGGTGAAATAGGTGGCGATTCTCTGCATCTCGCTGTCTTCGTCGATAGAGAGCATGACAAAAGCTACCTTGTCTTTATCGGTTTTCTCGTAAAGTCCCTGGATGCCTGCCATCTCGGCGCGGCAAGGGCCGCACCACGTAGCCCACATGTTGAGAAAAATGACCTTCCCCTTGAATTGTTCAAACGGAATCTTGTTTCCCTGCAAATCCTTGATCGTAAAGCCATAGTCAAACTGAGCCGGAGCATCCAGAACCTCTGTCTCGGCGTCCTTAAAACCCGTTTGAAGCAGGGCCCATTGTGTGGCAAAAGTTACCGCGCCGATGAGTCCGGTTATGCGAAGGACGACAATGAGGAGCACGGCCAGCCCAACAGGCTTGATGAAAGCAAGAATCCCTCCGAGTACCCTTTTGGTGTGACTTTTGCTGTTCATGATCTCAATTATTGATTAATTTGGTGCAAGTTAGAATTCAAAAATGAATAAACGACGGATATTAACCGCCTTTCTGCTGGTGATCATATGTGGGGCCGCCTTTGGTCAAAAAATTAAGTACAAGGAACTGTTTGTGCTGCTCAATGCCAAGCAGTACGCAGAGTCGGAGGTTTACCTCAAGCGCTATCTCAAGGCCAACGACGACAATTTCAATGCTTATTTGTTTATGGGATTGATCTATGAGGACAAGGCTACACGAACCGATATCCTCAAGAATACCCAGGAGTATGCTACCCAGGTGGATTCAGCCGTGTACTTCTTTGGATTGGCCTATAAGGGAATGACGGAGAAGGAGATTTCCAAAAATGAAGAGTGGTACCAGATGTACAACCGCAGGGATATGCGCACGGGCAAGTTTGGCGTCACCCTTTCCGATGTAAAACTCGATCTGGAAGATCGAATGAAGAAGAAAGAACGGTCCAAGCAAGCTGCCCTGCTCAAGTCACAATTTGTCGCGGCAGAGAAGGCTTATAAGAATAGTGCTGCACTCTTTGCTTCGATTCAATCCAGGTTCACCGACCAGCGACATTTGTACCTCCAGGCAGATGATACGCTGATCATGAAATTGCGCCACCTTGAATCCACCATGGACTCGTGCCACGTGGCGTTCAATGATTACAAGGCCACAGCTAAATTGATGGGGAAGATCGGGTACAACCAGGACCTGAATCCTCAGGACATCACTGACTTCAAGAAGCAAGTCCCGGCAGCAGACTTCTATGCGGATGACATCAAGATTCAGGACTTCAAACGGTGGGCAGGGGCAACGATTGATGTGGTGGAGAAAGAAATAAAGCCCATCAAAGACCGGCTTGTTGCTCATGACAGCGAGCTGAACAAGATTCAACAACACCTGAAGAAAGATTCTGTCTCCATCAGGACGGAACTGACTGCCGTCAAGGCGAAGGGATTTGATGACCTGAAGAAGATTGATCCCAACCCCATGCCGCTCCAGGTTTTCAGTATGAAGGAAGCAGAACTTGAATTTGGGACACAGGTAGTTGAACACAAACCACTCCGGGATTCGACGAGCCTCTCACTGCAGATCAATGGGTTGAAGCAGGAGATAGCGCTGGCGCGAAAACTTGACAGCATTGCCGGTCACCTGGTGGAAAGAAACATTGAAGAGGATGCCACCAATTACAAGCATTTTGTAAGCACGGCTTACGGCACACCAGGCGTCCTGAAGAACCTGATCAGAAGCACCAAGGAATTTGCCTTGAGAGAAATTATCCATCGTGAGACGGCATTGAAGCGGAAGTCAGAGTCCCTTCGCTGGATTGTTAACGGAACAGATTCAATACCCTTGTTTACCCCGGTGCGCGAAGGCTACAAGTACAGGCCGTTCATCCTTCAGGAAGAGAAGTTTACCGCGGGGCTGACTTTCGCTGATTCCATTGGTTCAGGCTACTTCTACTTCATTTCACCTTCCCGCAAGCCGGACATTAAGGCAAACTATAACGTTAACAAACAGGCATTTAAGAAAAGAAACCTGGCAGTAACCAAGATGCTGAGTGCGGGTGATGACCTGGGTCTTGTCTATTTCTTACTGACTTATCTCGAGACCAAGGTGAAGGACAAGTATCCTGCGACTTTGACCAAAATTTATAAGGTGGAGGGTTTGGCCTGGAGCGTTGACGTGGGATTTGACCAGGTACCAGCCGAGATGATTTTTTCAAAGGAAACGTCCGAACTTTCGGTGAAGACCAAAAGCTCGATCGGAGAAATGTTTATGACCACCTTTGACCGCGATGGCAAAGCGTTGAAGTAGCCCTACTTTACCACAGACTTGTACTCCTTTGCACGGTCTGCTACATTCCAGACATTGTTCTTTTTGTTGATGTCGGCCACCCGTTGCGATGGATCGATTTCAAGTGTAGCAATGCTTCCTGCAGGCTTCGCAATCTTTACAGTATATCTTGTATTAACCCAAGGCCATGGTTCTGCCTCGGTACGTGGAAGGACTTTGTCATCAGGCTTGCTTCCCTGCATCTCGTTCAATGGAATATAGATCAGTTGTTTGGTGCCGTCGGTGAATGTAACCAGAAGTTCAACCGGCATAGGAAATTCATCCAGCCGTTCCAGCGTCACATAGGTTGCGCCTTGTGATTCCAGTATTCCGGTGATTCCGTAATCAATGTGTTTGGTTGTGCCTGTCCAATAGCGGAGGTACCAATGAAGCTGGAGTCCGGATACTCTTTCCATGACTCGTATAAAGTCGTTGGGTTCTGGATGGTGGAATTTCCAGGTGTTGTAATAGCGTCTCATTCCAACATAGAAATTGGTTTCTCCAACGATGTACTTCAGCTGCTCGAGAAACACGGAGCCCATCGAATACGCCGCGGTTCCGTAGGCCCTGTTGGTTGTGTAATGATCGGAATGCTGGCTAAGTGGTTCTTGTAATCCACTGGCAACCAATGAGAAGTACGCTGAATAACTACCCGCATGAGGGTTGCCTGTTTTTGTGATGTTAGCCCACGCTTCGTTGGAGGCAAAATCTGTAAAGCCCTCATCCATCCAGGGATAGAGTGACTCATTGCTGGCGAGCGCCATCTGATACCAGCTATGCGCCACCTCATGGGCCATGGTTCCGGCAACTCCTTCAAGGGTTCCTTCGCCAAGGATAAGGGTACACATCGGGTATTCCATTCCTCCGTCGCCTCCCTGGATGATGGAGTAGGTGTCAAAAGGATATTTACCGAATGTCTTGTTGAGAAAAGTAAAGGTGCCAACGGCCATGTCCTGCATTTTTTTCCAGGTCTCTGATGTCTTTTCGTTTTTCTGATAGAAGAAGTGTAGCTCAGGTCCATCAGGAACCTGTGCTTTGTCATGGGTGTACTCCGGATCAGCGGCCCAGGCAAAGTCGATCACATTTTTGGCAATGAAATGCCAGTTGAGATTTCCTTTGGGTCGACTTACTGACGTTCCGGATTTCTCATAGCCGTGACCAATTTTCTCGGGATTCTGAAGACGACCGGTGCCGGCAATGATGAATGAGGGGTCAAGATTGATGGTCACATCAAAGTCACCCCACACACCGTGGAATTCCCTTGCGACATAGGGATAGGCGTGCCATCCCTGAAAATCATATTCGGCCATCTTGGGATACCATTGTGTCATGGAGTAGGCGATGCCTTCCCTGTTGTTCCTGCCAGACCTGCGTATTTGAACGGGTACCTGGGATTCAAATTTCATGTCAAAGACAGTTTTGCCCTTGGGCAGAATGGGTTTGGCAAGGGCAACTTCCATCACGGTACCCCTGATGGTGTAGCGGGCATCCACGCCGTCTTGTTGAAATGATTGAATGTGTTGATAGCCGATCTCTGTTTCAGTGAGTTTGGATATCCTGTCCATCACCCGGCGGTCAGGATCGCGCAGCGCCCTGCTACGTTCATCCATCATGCTTCCCGGTTGAAAGGCATTGAAGTAAAGATGGTAGTACACCTTATTGAGGGTATCCGGTGAATTGTTGAAGTAGATAAGCTTTTGTGTTCCTGTGACACGGTGTGTACCGGGGTCGAGGGTTACATTCATGGTGTATTCCACCCGTTGCTGCCATCGGCTATCCTGGGCAAGCGATGTAGACATTGAAAGAACGCAAATGAGGGTGCAGGTGGATTTGATGAACATGTTGCTCGGTTTTAACGACAAATTATCAAAAGGAACCGCTCCTGCAAAAGGGAAAAGTGCTGAACGTCCTCAGAAATTGAAGTACCGTGTGATGGAGAACGAGAGGAATCCAGTGTTCTCCAGCGTCAGCGTTTCCCCGGGAAGGCTTTTTGGAATGTTGTAGTTGTAGGCGAGCAGAAAGTTCCAGTTGTTTTTGCTGAAGGATATGGGGGCTGAAAACCCGTAATTCATTACGCCAAATTCAGTCTCTGTATTTTCATACGTCAACGGCAGCAACTGGCCCTGGCCTGTTAACCGATATCGGCGATTGTTTAAAATGCGGAGCAGCAAATTGTCGTAAACGCCATATTGCGTGACCTGTTCAGAACCAAATAAGACGGCGAACATGGGAAGGAACGTGATGCGGTCAAAGCCGAGCCATTTTCGCTTCACCAGATTGAGGCCGATGCTGGGCATCAACCGATGGCCCGTCCGCTCTCCGAAATACAGAAAGTAGTCGAACCTGAGCATGAGCGGTTTGAATTCAAGGAAGTTGGAGATGCCGAAGTTCTCCGTGTATGGAGTAGAGAATGTACTGTCGGATGGATCATTGTAAAAATAATGACTGTACTCTGCCAGCACAGAGTATCGTTTGGTAAACGTGTGAAGGTATCCGGCTGATGCAACCGAGAGATAGATGTTGGGGTCGTATTCGGTGGAGTAATACGTCGTCGCATCAATGTAGGCTCCTGATTTGTGATAATAGGAGATGCCAGGTGCGAGACCGAATTTACTGATTTCAAATGTTCGACCGTCGGCCGTGATGTTGCTGTTGTAACCAAGACGTACGGCCAACTGAGATTTGTCGGGGACAGTGCCCAGGTTGGGGTCCATCTTTAACAGGCTGTCGATGAGATCGAATATTTCAAGCGAGTCTTCCTTGCTGAAGATGGTGTTAAGCGAATCCAGCGAAATGGAAGGTGGAGCCAATAGCGAATCAGCGTGCTGTGTCTGAGAGTAGACCTGGCACGCTGAAACGATGACGAATACGACCGTGAATGGGTGCTTCAATCAGTCTAGTTTCTGTTCCTCTTGAGCCTTTGATTTTCCCTGAATGTCTCTTTTCGCTGCTGTAGTGCCCGGCGTTGTTGAAGCTGATTGAGTATCAGCTGACGGAAATCCTGTTCTGCCCTGCGGAGGCTGATCAATTGTTGTGCTGTGATGACACGAAGAATCCTGCCGGAGTAGTCCTTTTCGAGATCGAGTTCGCGTTGTTTTAGTTTAAGTCCAAGGTCTATCAATTCCTGTTGTTTTGCAGGATCAGCGTTGTTTGGATCAAGATCTCTTTGAGCGCGTTGAAATTCTGAACGCACCTCACCACGTTTTTCAGAGAATTCACGATAGATCGGCCAGAACTTCTCTGCCTGGTCAGGAGTGAGACCCAGCCGGTTGGAGATAAGGGCAATGCGTGCCGCTTCCATCTTTTCCCTCGCCTTGGGGTCAATGGTTTGTTGCGGTGGCAAGTCCACTTCCTGTGCCGCAGCAGACAGGCTGCCTGCTAACAGAAGGGTGGAAATCAGGATAATATGTTTGGCTTTCATAAGGTTCACTGTTGGATCGTCTCAAATTCGTCGGTAAGGGATTCCATATCGGAATCATCAAGGTTGATTTCATCGAAGGCACCTTCCTCAATGGCGATGATTTCTTCGGGATCAAGGTCAAGTTCAGTCATCAGGTCATCAGCATTGATATCCGTTTCTTCCAGATAGGCCACCAGTTGTTCTGAATCAATCCCGGCCAGGATCTCTTCAGCCGACTGATTGGATGGACCGCTGATGAATACGACGGCCACCACGACGAGGGCCAGGAGGGGCAGGGCATACTTGATGGCATATCTTCCTGAAACCCATGCGGAGGTCTTGGGCTGCTGAGCGACCCTTGCCTGGATAGCGCCAGGTAGTCGATCGAAATACCCATCAGGGACCTCATAAATGGTCTTTTTCGGTATGTCTTCGAGTCGTTTCATAGCTTGTTTCTTCGACAATTTAAGTTGACAAAAGTTTAATCATTCTTGAGAAATTCTTCGATTTTCTTCACGGCGTGATGGTAGCTCGCTTTCAAGGCACCCTCGGAGGTCCCGGTCACTTCCGCCATCTGTTCGTAAGACATTTCTTCATAGTATTTAAGGTTAAAAACGAGCCGCTGTTTGTCGGGTAAGGTGAGGAGAGCCTTTTGCAGTTTTTTCTGAATTTCATCACCCGGCTGAGATGGTGAGGACTCTATTTTTTCAGCAAGCTCACCTTCCACATCGCCAATCGGAAGGAAGAAACGTGTTCGTTTTCTTTTGATGAACGTAAGGCATTCATTGGTGGCAATGCGATAGAGCCAGGTGAAGAGTTGCGCATCCTCCCTGAAGGTATCGATGCTTTTATGAACCTTGATGAACACTTCCTGGGTGACATCATCCGCGTCGTCGTGATCAATGACCATTTTGCGTACCAACCAATAGACCTTCTGCTGGTAGGTTCGCACCAGCATATTAAACCCGTAGTTGCGCGTCTCCGGGTTGCGGATCTTGGCTAGCAGGTCGCGGTCTTCCAACGGGTGATGGATTGGTGTGGTTGGTGATGTTTAGACAACGTAAAGGTTGTGAGGTTTAATGCCTTTCGAATCAAAAAGGTTGAATATCACTTCTTAAACTCCGCCAAAGCGTCAGCCAGTGCCTCATATTGTTCTTTTGAATGTGCCGGAAAGTTGGCGATGCGAACCTGCGTTGATTTAAATGAACCGTAACCTTCTCCTGCCTGAAATCCCCGCTTTGAGAGAAAAGTGATGAGGTCGGATGTGTGACCATCTGTGGCTACCGTAATGACGGTCTTCGACCTGTCTTCGGGTTTGCGGACAAATGGCCGGATAACCGGGTGATTGTCCAGGGCCTGGTAGAGCAGGGTCGATTTGTATTCTGTTTCTCTGCGAATCGTGTCGATGCCACGTCGAAGGAAATCGGCGATGACTTTTCCCAACACATAGATGGCAAGGGTATTGGGTGTTTCAGGCGTCTGGTTTTTCCTTGCAAAGGATGCAAGTGACGGTAAACTGTGATAGGTGCCTATGTGCTTGCCTTTTGTCTGTAGGGCAGATGCGCGCTCAATGCATCGTTCATTGAAAATCCAGACACCAAGACCGGGCGGCATTCCGAAGCCTTTTTGCACAGAAAAGAAAACTGAATCGACCTGTGAAAAATCAAATACCGGATAGGGAAGAGAACTCACTGCGTCAACAACCAAAAGACTTTCCGGACTGGCCTTTCTCACCGATTGAATGAGCGTCATGGGAAGGGTTACGCCTGTGCTTGTCTCATTTTGGGTAAGGCCGATCAATTCCTGACCTGGTGGGACCAGTACTTCGCCGAAGCCCGAGCCAGCTGGAGCCTCCAGGCAGGTGGCATGACGACCCAGTTGTGTACTGATTTCAAAGAAGCGCTTTGAGAACGCGCCGTTGACCAGGTGAAAGGAAGTTTCACTGACCAGGTTTTGTATGCTGCGTTCCCAAACCTCTGTTGCTGAACTCGTAAACGCAATACAGAAATCATCGGGGATGTTGAGAAGTTGGCGCAATCCCTGGTCCACTTCCCGGAAGATGAATTCAAACTCCTTGCTGCGGTGTGACATGGATGGAATGCCATCACGGAATGCCCGACGGGTATGATCAATGACCGTGAAGTACAAAGCCGAAGGGCCGGGTGCAAGGGAAATCATGCTGGAGAACTTTTCAGACTCAAAAGTAGCATGGTACCGGATGGCGGACAACTTGTGATGAGCAAAACATGTGCCCGTTTGGGAAGAAGTTTTTTACACAAAAACTCCTAGTAAGTCAAGACTTGCGCTGGATGAAAATTTGTTTACGTTTGAAGCAGGAAATCCACTCGGATTTGGGACACGTTTGCTGAACCTAACATCGTAAAACAAAACCGAGCGAAGCGATCAACCAAAATCAGAACGCACCCCCGCATGAGCAGGGGCCTCGCCCAAAAAGCAGGTTAACAGCGAAAGGTTGCGATTGAAAGCAGCTCAAATCTTGTCATATTGGAGGTTCAGAAACACCTCCCCAGTCCGGTGGATTTTTTTTCTTGCTAATGCCATGATGCGGGCCGCACGGCCCTTAGTAAAGCACCCTGAACTTAATGGTGTGCTCGATGGCGCGAAGTTCCTTAATCACCTCCTTGTCATACTCCTTATTGATGTCGGTAATCACGTATCCGATCCATTCATTGGTCTTTAGGTATTGGCCAACGATGTTGATGCCGTGGTTGGCAAGGACCTGGTTAATGCGGGCGAGGATCCCCGGAACGTTGTTGTGGATGTGAATGAGTCGATGGGCATTTTCCAAAGTGGGTAGCGTAAGGTTTGGAAAATTGACGCTGTTGCTCGTGCTCCCGGTATTGATGTAGTCCATGAGCTTGCCAGGAACAAACATGCCGATGTTTTCCTGAGCTTCAGCGGTACTGCCGCCGATGTGAGGTGTCAGCAAAGTATTGGGAAGTCCCCGCAACGGAGAAACAAATTCCTCGTGATTGTCGATAGGCTCGTCAGGAAATACGTCGACAGCACATCCAGCCACCTTGCCGGAGAGGATATTCTCCCGTAGTGCCTGAATATCCACCACATGACCGCGGCTCAGGTTGAGGAAGATCACCCCTGGCTTCATTTTGTTGAACTGCGCGTGGCCAATCAGATTCGTATTGGAATCCCTGCCGTCAACATGGAGCGTGACGACATCGGCAGCAGCCAGTAACTCGTCCAGGCTCCGGCACTTGGTGGCATTGCCAAGGGCAAGTTTTTCTTCACGATCGTAGTAATACACCTTCATGCCCAGGTTTTCGGCAATGACCGAAAGCTGAGCTCCTATATTTCCATAGCCTACAATCCCCAGGCGCTTGCCGCGGATTTCATAACTGCCCCTGGCGGACTTATCCCACTTCCCCTGGTGCATGTGCTGCGACTTATCAGGAATATTCCGAAGCAAAACGATGATCTCACCAATGGCCAATTCAACAACGGACCTGGTGTTGCTGAATGGCGCATTAAATACGGCTATGCCTTTTCTTGTTGCTTCTGCCAGGTCGATCTGATTGGTGCCAATACAAAACGCACCGATGGCCATGAGCCGGTTAGCGCTATCAAGCACCTTACTTGTTACCTGTGTTTTGGAACGAATACCAAGGACCGATACGTTCTTGACCTTCTCACACAACTCAGCCTCATTGAGCCCTGCAGGATAGGATTCAACAGAAAATCCTTCTGACTTCATCCAGGAGATGGCCACCGGATGAACATTTTCAAGCAACAGTACGCTGATCCTGTTTTTGGGGTAGGAGATAGCGGTATTAAGCTTGTTGAGATAAAGAAACTCATCGAGGCTTGGTGCAACATGGTCGGCCTTGCTCAACACCTGCTCTCTTTCAACATTCTCGGTGAAGGCAAAGAACTTATTGGCGAGCCCGGCCCGTTTGATTTCATAATCCGTGTACCCATCCCCGATGACGTAGATGTCTCCGGGCAGATTCAGACTTTTCAGTCGTTCGGATTTTCCGTTGTTGGAAGAAAGCGGATTGGTGGTGTCAAACCCTTTGACATTGTCGTGGTCATCGAAGACAAACTCATTGGCAAGAATATTGGCGGGTTTTACACCATAAGCGGTGACAACCGGTTCAATAAACTCACGGAAGCCATTGGAGATGATGTAGATACTGTCGGCATGGGTGGTGAAGAAATCCCTGTTGCGCTTGAATGATTCTGACACCTTTTCTTTCAGTTGCGACACGAGCTTTCCCAGGTGAATCCTATTGATGGGCAGGAGGGCAAGGCGCTGTTCCAGCGATTCCCTGAAAGAAATACTTCCGTCCATGCCCCTCCGGGTGATTTCCTCAATCTGTTTTTTTCTCGCCGCCAGTTCCGGATGGCCATGGAGGGATATATCAGCCAGTACGTCAAAAGCTTCCACCTTCGTGAAAGTGCTGTCGAAATCGATTACGAAGTATTTGTTTGCCATCACGACCTGTTAAAGGCGTGGCAAAGGTAGAAAAAGGATCAAGCCTGTATATTATTCCTTGCTGAAGGGAAGCCTCTTGAGTGCAAGATGGCCGTTGCTCATGACGATCAGTGCATCCTGAAGGGCGCGTATATCCTCCAGGGGATTGTTGGGCACGATAATAAGATCGGCTTCCAGCCCGGGCAGAATCCTGCCTGTCTTACCCTGAATGCCAAGCAGTTCGGCACTTACCACCGTCGCTGACTGAATGGCTTCGAAAGGGCTCATCCCCATACGTACAAAATGTTCACATTCGAGGGACACCCTGCTGGTGCTGTTGATTGTGTAATTGTTATCCGCTCCGGTTGCAATCTTCACACCGAGACTATGCGCTTTCCTGAAGACACGTTCCGCCTGAGGCATCATGAATCTGCCTCGCAGCTCCAGCACGGCTCCTGAATAGTCACCGCCTGGTTTGGTCAGATCCTCCAGTGTGATGTAGGTCGGCACGAGGAACGCCCCCTTTTGCTTCATCAACTGAAGGGTCTCATCGCTGAGAAACGTACCGTGCTCAATGCTTTTGGCTCCTGCCTGAACCGCTGCCCTCGCGCCTTCATCACCGTGAGCGTGGACCATGACAGGTACATTCCGTTTGGCAGCTTCATCGATGATAACTTTCAATTGATGCTGGGTGTATGACTGCTGGCGCGGATCGGTTTCCGGAAGGCCGGCGCGTTCCGTACCGCGGGTTTTGATGACCTCGGCGCCCCGATCAATGTTCACGTTGACCAGTTGTTTCAATTCATCGTCCGTGTTGGCACCCGAAATCAGGTTGCCAAGCCGTGGATCTGCCAGAATGGTTTCACCAGGGTTGGGTGTGACAAAGACGCCAGCGGGTACCACGTCAGGTCCGGCAATGCGGTTCGCCTTGCTGAGTTCACGCAGCGAGACATCCTGGTAGGCAGAAACACCGGCAGTACGAAACGTTGTAACACCAGACAGCAGGGCCCGCTTTGCGCTTTCAAGGTTGTCGATGTGGGTATGCACATCCATCATCCCTGGCATGGCGTAATTCCCCTGACAATCGATGATTTCATAATCCTTGCTTATGACATCGCCTGCCTTTCCAAGCTTCTCGATCTTTCCAGCTTTCACAAAAATGATTGCCGATGTCTGTATCCTGTTGTCAACACCGTTGAAGACGTTGACATTGGTCAGGGCATAGTTCTTTTGCTGGAGTTGCGCCGCCGCCAGGGTACAGTAAAACGCAAGAAGCAGTGTAAGCGGGTATCTCATGTCACTTAGCGTAGCATCAATATTTTACTTGCTTCATCTACCTGATTCGAATATGCTGTCAAAGCCCTGGCAGCAATTTCGATTTGTTCCTGTGCTTCCGTCCAGTTGCGCTGCTCGATGGCTTCGCGAACGCCTGGAAGCGTTTTCACTCCATATCCTGTGTAGAAGCCTGGTGCATAAATGGTATGCTTAAACCAGGGACGTCGTGGAAGGCCACTCGGGGAGAGCAATTTCTGCTCTGCTGTGTACAGCAATTGGTTCAGCTTGGCAAGGTTGGTGTTGGGTTTCGGATTGGCCATGTACAACTCAGTGAATTTTGTTGAGCTTTTTTCAAGTTGAGTGAGGGCATTTTGCAGGCTGGCAAAATTCAAAAAAGGCACTGGTTCCTTGGCGGAAGGAGGAAAGTACTTCGTTGTAGGATCAGCTGCCTGAATGTAACGGTTCTCACGCACCATCTGATTCTCCACCTCTGTCGATTCACGCATGTTGTCGAGGAGCGCTGTTACTTCTGTAAGGTAGGTGTTGACGGTGCGGTGGAAGCCTTTAAAATCAAATGGAAGCACCTCTGCATTGACCAGCCTCAACGTTGCACGTCCGGCTGTCTTTGCCAGGGCAACACCATACTCAAGTTTGGGATCCCCGAATCTTTTGTAGTGATCGTAGGTGTCATAGTTGGAGTGGTAGACACCGCCACCCCCTTCTCCACCAAAACCTATGTTGAGTGAAGGAATGCCCAGGTGTTGGATGAACGGAGTGTAGTCTGAGCCCGAACCCATGGCTCCGATGGAGACGCCTTTGCGGGCAAGAATCTCCTTCTTGGCTTTTGCTGTCGCGGCGTAGTTGGCGCCGAAGGCCTTGCTGCGTTCCACCAGGGTAACACCCGTTTCCGGATCGATGACATCACGGCCAATTTCTCCAACCATCGATTCCAGTGTGTGGGATCCCTGGACAAACATGAAGCCGCGACCATTGCCGTCAGAGTTGATATAGGCTACTGCTTTCTGTTGAAGTTCAGCAGCGTGGTCCTCGACCCATTCGGTTGAACCCATCAAGCCAGGTTCTTCTGCATCCCAGGCACAATAGACAATCGTTCTCTTCGGTTTCCATCCGGCCTTGACCAGCTCACCGATGGCGCGTGCCTCTTCGAGTTCGGCAACCATGCCACTCAGCGGGTCAGACGCACCATTGTTCCAGCCGTCGTGGTGGTTTCCACGAATGACCCATTCGTCAGGAAGTTCAGATCCTTTCATTTTGGCAATCACATTGAGACAGTCAACCGTATTCCAGTTCGACTGAACATTCATATGAACTTTTGCGCCCGGACCGATATGGTATGTGATGGGCAATCCGCCACGCCAGCGAGCCGGTGCCACAGGTCCTCCAAGTGCTGCCAGCAGCGGTTGAGCGTCGCCGTATGAGATTGGCAACACGGGAATCTTGATCAGGTTGGTAACTTCAGAACGGCTGAGACGCTTGGCGTCGGGTGTTGATCCGTATCCTGGTGTCAATGGGTCGCCGGGATAGATCGGCATGTCCATGACAGAGCCTCTTTGTGCTCCGTCCTTTGGACGAAATCCACCTTTGGGATAAACATCGCCCTGAACGTATCCGTCTTCCATCGGGTCAGAATAAATCAAACAACCAATAGCGCCATGCTCTTGTGCTACCTTCGGCTTGATGCCGCGCCATGATCCGCCATATTTAGCAATCACGATTTTTCCTTTCACGTCGATGCCCATGCGCTCGAGCGTTTCGTAGTCCTCCGGGATACCATAGTTGACAAACACCAGTTCGCCGGTGACGTCGCCATCTGCAGACCATGCATTGTAGACCGGAAGCTGGTCACTGCCAATCGCGGCAGTAGGATCTTCCTTAAGGGCGGGTTCCGCCAGCCTGGCAACGAACTTGTTTGGTGATGTCATTTCCAGCACACGAACCTTCGGCGTGGGGAAGAGGATCTTGTATGATGCGATTTCAGCCTCGTAACCCCAGCTCTTGAACAGGTCGCGCATGTACTCGGCATTTTCCTTTCCATAAGGTGAACCTACATGATGGGCTTTGGCTGACAATTTTTTCAGCCACTGGTCCAGGTTGGTGGCCTTCAGTTGAGCATCGAATTTCTCCTCGAGCTTTATCTGGGTGTCGCCAGCATCTTTGGTAAAGCCGGTTATGGATTTTTGCTGCGCCAGTCCGTTAAAGGCAACGACAGCGCAGAGAATGAACAGGATGGATTTCATGATGGTTAGGTTTGGGTGCCAATTTACTTCCGGCACACCTAACTGATCATCCGCTGGTGGAAAAAGTTCCTATTTACCGCTTGGCAAGAAAGTCCTGACCTTCCCAGTTGAGGTACAGGGTGCTGAATGCGCCCTTGTCGTCGCGGAAAAGCACAACACGTCCGCGGGTGCCGACGGTGAACGAGGTGCCCGATATCCGGGTCAATTCGATTTTGCGTGGACCTTTTCCTTCAAACATCAAACGGCCTTGTTCGATGGTAATGGTGATTACTTCCTTAGGTGAGATCCGGTAGGTGCCAACCATTGCCGCGTCGACCAGCGTAGAAGCCGGTAAAACTGGAGATTTCCGCAGCGCATTGATTTCCCGGGTAATCCCGGCGACCATCGCTTCGATGATGATCTGTCCTTTCTCGCGTGTCGCCAGTGTGGCATCGCCGTAGATTCCTGTAGGCGAGTATCGGCCATTTGGATTCTTGGGATCCAGGGTCAGCGGACCTGGACCGTCTTTCTCCGGAATGTCCTTGGCTGCTTTGCTCATATCAACCGTTGCAGGAGCGATGTACAACATCATGCTGGTTTCAATTTCATCGGCATGGGTACCGGCAGTTTGTTTTTTGATGGCCTTCTCGGCCTCTTCGGCCACGTGCAGGATGTCGGTAAATGTCATTTGAATACCTTGTCTCAGGAGACGGTCCTGTGAAAGCCGGAGGGGAGCCAAGGTAGAGACACCCGTGTTGAGGACGTAGAATTTCTTCGGCCCGTGCGCTGAGATCACCTGGCAAATTTCCGAGATGATCGAAGCGGCAGTCTCCATGTGAATGGATGTTGAGCCCGCATACTCAAGAAAAGCCGGATAAAAATGATAATTGATCGTGGGATAGATAACGACGTGTTGCGTTTTGGCAATCCGGTCTTTCAGGTATTCCGCGATGAGAAAATCGTTCCGCAGTTGCAGGTGAGGTCCATGCTCTTTGGCTTGAGCGCCAAGTGGAATCACGACGATGGTTGTGTCCGACAGGAGTTTCTGCGCTTCCACCCAGGTCTTGCTTTCGATGTACACTCCAGGATCAGGCTGCGATTGCGAGAAGCAGGTCATGGATGCAAGCATCCATCCAACCAGGGCGATGATTGATCGTGATCTCATTTTTTCCTGGCCATCACCTTTTCGGCAGCAGCCGCAATGTTCTCGGTTGAAAGGCCATACTTCTTCAGCAAGTCGAGCGGCTTGCCGCTTTCGCCGAATGAGTCGTTGACAGCCACCATTTCCAGCGGTGCTGGATGATGGGCACTCAATGTTTGCGCCACACTGTCACCAAGTCCTCCATTGATTTGATGCTCTTCGCACGTCACAGCGCAGCCGGTCTTCCTCACGGAATCAAGAATAGCCTTTACATCGAGCGGTTTGATCGTGTGGATATTGATGACTTCCGATTGAATGCCCTTCTCCGCAAGTTGATTGGCAGCTTCCAGTGCCAGCCAAACCATATGACCGCAAGCGAAGATGGAGACATCGCTTCCTTCTGTCATGCGGTCTGCTTTTCCGATTTCAAATGCGCGGCCCGTGGTGAAAATCGGCCACACCGGACGACCGAACCGCAAATAGGCGGGACCCGTGTGGGTGCCAAGAGCGATGGTGGCGAGCCTGGTCTGCTCATAGTCACACGGTACAATTACTGTCATACCCGGAAGCATTTTCATCATGCCGATGTCTTCAAGGATCTGATGCGTTGCTCCGTCTTCGCCAAGGGTAAGCCCCGCATGCGACGCACAGATTTTTACATTCTTTCCTGAGTAGGCGATGGACTGACGGATTTGGTCATACACCCGGCCGGTGGAGAAGTTGGCAAACGTGCCTGTGAAGGGAATTTTACCGCCTATCGTTAAGCCTGCGGCAAGACCCATCATGTTGGCTTCGGCGATGCCTACCTGGATAAAGCGTTCAGGAAAATCCTTCTTGAACGCATCCATCTTGAGGGAGCCGAGCAGATCGGCGCATAAGGCAACAACATTCGGATTTTGCTTGCCCAACTCATGCAATCCCGCACCAAATCCACTTCGTGTGTCCTTCTTCTCTGTAACTGTAAACGCTGACATTGCCTTGAAAATTAAACTGTATAGATCCGTGAAGCCTACTCTTCTTGATTAGAAATCGCCCAATGTCTCCTCCAACTGTGCCATGGCCTTCTTAAATTCTTCTTCGTTGGGAGCCACACCATGCCACTTATGACTTCCCATCATGAAGTCGACACCAAATCCCATTGCTGTCTTCATCAGGTTCATGACTGGTTTACCCTCGCCAAGGAGTGTCTTTGCTTTCTCAAGAACGGCAATGACTTCTTCCAGCTTGTTGCCATTGCTTTCCAGCACAGTCCATCCGAATGATTCCCACTTTGCCTTTAAATCTTTGAGTGAAAGAACCTGATCAACAGGTCCGTCAATTTGCTGACCGTTGTAGTCGATGGTAGCAATCAGGTTGTCGATTTTGTTGTGAGCGGCAAACATGGAGGCTTCCCAAACTTGTCCCTCTTGTTGTTCGCCATCGCCCATCAATACATAGACTGTGCGATCATCTTTGTTCAATTTTTTTGCCAGTGCTGCTCCGATGGCAACGGAAAGGCCTTGTCCGAGGGATCCGGAAGCAACCCGAATCCCGGGAAGGTGTTCATGGGTTGCAGGGTGTCCTTGTAGGCGCGAATTGATCTGCCTGAAAGTAGCCAGTTCCTTGACATCGAAGTACCCGGATCTTGCCAGAGTAGCGTACCAGACTGGCGAAATATGGCCGTTCGACAGAAAGAAAATGTCCTCATCCTTTCCGTTCATTTGAAAGGATGCGTTGCGCTTCATGATATGGAAGTATAACGCTACGAAGAACTCGGTGCAGCCCAGGGAGCCACCAGGATGCCCTGACTGGCAATTATATACCTGCCGAACGATGTCACGCCGGATTTGAGAGCAGAGTTTTTGCAGTTGAGGAAGATCAGGGTGGGGCATTCAGAAATATTTGAGGCGAAGATTAGATAAAATGTCTTAGCCTGCAAGAACTCTCCGCTGATCCGTATGTAATAAAAAAGCCTGGGCTTTGGTAGCGCAGGCTTTGACAGCAGGGAGCTGCTGATCTACTTCTTTTTCTTTGCAGGCTTAGCCTTTGCGGCAACCTTCTTTACCGACTTCTTTGGAGCGGATGCCTTCGGAGTAACTGATTTTCCGCCAAGGATTTGAGCAGCATGGTCACGGGTATCTACTTTCTGGATAATGTCTTCAATGGTTCCATTGGCGTCGACCTTGAATGTTACACGAGCCGTTCCCATGTACTTCCTGCCGTACATTGACTTTTCTATCCAGGTTCCGAATTTCTTGTGAACTGAAAGATCGGTATCTGCCAGCAGGCGAAAAGGGAGGTTTTCTTTTTCAATGAACTTCCTATGTGACTTTTCGTCATCCCGGCTGATGCCGAAAATTTCATACCCTGCCTTCTGCAGAGCGGAATAGTTGTCTCTGAGATTGCAGGCCTCAGCGGTGCAACCCGATGTCATATCCTTGGGATAGAAGTAGAGCACGTATTTCTTACCCTTAAGTCCCGACGCTGTGACTTCCTTGCCATCCTGATCTTTCGTTTTGAAATCGGGAGCCTTACTGCCTGCCTGTAGTGCCATGGTTAAAGTATTTTTTGCCTGAAGATACGCTCATTCCCAGCCCGGTCAACAACTTTAAGTTCAAAGTCTCCGATCAGCGGCTGTTTCGGATCGAGTTTGTCGGATTGCAGGATGCCGAATTTATAATCGTATGACATCAGGATCCATTTTCCGTTGATGCTTGCCTCATAGTATGCGATCCCTGACCTGCCATCACGAATCCTGAACCTGGCGTTTTGTCTGTCAAGACGAATACGATTGATGGACGGAGCCATGCTGTCGGTGAGGAAAACAAATTCACCCAGCTCCTGGGTCTGAAACCTCACCTTGCCGTTGTTCCAGTCACCACCAGCATAATGGACGCCTCCTCCTTCCCGTCGGTAGACGGCGAGATTTTTTGCAGGCGTTACAGTGATCGTTGGCTTCAAGGTGATGCGTATCGGCTTGTGAAGAGGCGTTGTCCTGTTTCCGATCACGAATGATTCGCGTTGGCCTTCTGCGTTGTAATCCACATTGAGAAAGAGGGTATCATATAGCGCTTGCGCAGGGAAGCTGACATCGGCACGGTCACTATAATAAGTGTATTCTGTCGCTGACGGGACCACATCTTTGAAATGAAATTTCCTGCTGCCCGCACAACTGACGACAGAGTCGGGTTGCATGTCCTGAAGATCGATCAGGTACACAACCTGTCGCGCACTTTTATAAGCATGGCTTATGGCCTTTGGTTTTCCTTTGATATAAGCGGTCAGCTCATTGCTCTCACACGGACGCGTTGACACAACGAGCGTATTCTCCATCACTTCCGCTTCCATCACCGCGGTCTTCGATGTGGAGAGTTTGATTTCTGCTGAAGGCAGGCTTTTCTTTAAGCGAAAGCTAACGGTGCTTACGTTGCCCGACTCATCCTTCAGGAGAATTTTTACAAAGCGATCCCCGTCCTTGATGTTAATGTGGCCTTCATTCTGTGTCTGATAAAACGGCAACCGGTTTCCATCATCAACATACAGTTTATTGTATCGCTTACCACGCGTCTCGGAGGCCTTGTAATCCATGACAGCGAGAATGCCGCGCGTTTCTTCCAGGTCTACTTTTTCAATGTATTGTGAGAATACTCTTTGACTATCAACGAACATCTCAATGTAGTTGATCCCGCAACGTCCTGGTGAGCTGTCCATGCGGTCATTGCCCAGCAATTCAACCCCGATGGTTCCGTACGACAGGATGGGCACAGGTAAGACGTACTCTTTATTTGATTTTTTTACCAGCGTGAATTCAAATCTGCCAAATCGATCATTGATCCTCGAGTTCACATCAAGTGTCCGGAGGGCGACCTTCTGTCCTGAAGGGGGAATGTTGTCCTTGATTTCGGTAAATCCGAATTTCAAGGGATTGAGTACATAGTTACCATCCCGGATTTCAAAATGAAGGTGAGGGCCCTGGGAAGAACCGGTGTTGCCTGACAGCGCAATGGTGTCACCGCGCTTTACGCGAAATTCGCTTTCACGAAATGAAAGGTTGACTTCGAAAGTCTTTTTGCTGTATTGTTCGCGCTTGATGAATGCGCCAAGCTTTCCACTGATTTTATCCAGGTGACCGTATACCGACACCATGCCATCAGGGTGTGTGACATAGAGTGCTGTGCCGTAGCCGTATGCGCTGACATGGGCGCGTGAAATATACCCGTCCATGGTTGCCAGTACGGGCAGACCAATCCTGTTGCCTGTGCGGATATCGATGCCGCCATGAAAGTGTGTGCTGCGCAGTTCGCCCATGGTGCCGGCAAGAAAATTGGGTTGGCCCGGATTAATGGGAAAGAGGTAGTTGGCAGAGCCTCCACTGCGGGGCGGATCCACGTCATTGAATTGCGCTTGAAGGCTTCCTGACAAGGAAGCTACCAGGCACAGGCTACTTAACGCTGAATTCCAATAGTTTCTCATTCTCGATATAGGCAGACAACGTGTTGCCAATGGCAACCGGACCAACTCCCTTCGGAGTTCCCGTAAAAATCAAGTCTCCCGTCTTTAGTGTAAAAAATTTCGATAAGTACGCGATGATGTACTCAAAAGAGAACAGCATGAGGCTGGTATTGCCGAGCTGCTTTTGTTTCCCGTCTACTTCAAGTTTGAAAGTGATGTTCTTGAGGTCTTTGAACTTGTCGAGCGGGAGGAAGGTATCCGATATCGGCGCCGATCCGTTGAATCCCTTGGCGATATCCCATGGCAGACCCTTGTCTTTCGCTTTCTGTTGAAGGTCACGTGCGGTGAAGTCAATACCAACACCGATGGCGTCAAAATACCTTGTGGCAAATTGTTCTTCGATGTTCTTCCCGTCTTTGCAAATGCGGAGTACGAGTTCCACTTCAT
>JAEUUD010000439.1 GCA_016787625.1 Cyclobacteriaceae bacterium | reverse complement strand
GGGTATTCCGGAGCCTACCCGAGGTGATGTGATCGGACCGGATAAAATCGATTTGATTGTCGTGCCCTTGCTGGCTTTCGATCTTCGTGGTCATCGCATAGGTTATGGAAAAGGGTACTACGATAAATATTTGAAAAAATGTAAACCCGGTTGCTTGAAAGTGGGGCTCTCGCACTTTGACCCGGCTGACCCGATTGAAGTTGGGCCTTACGATGTGGCCTTGTCAATCTGTGTCACACCAAATAAAACCTACACATTTTAAACGGCCGGTTCTTGCTGGCTGAGGCAGTGGAATGATCCCAATCCCCAAATGATATCCGTAGAGTCTAATCCGATTACCTTGCGGGTTGGAAAACATTGCTGCAAAATGTCTAATGCCCGATCGTCATGCTTATCGCGGAAGGTGGGCACCACTACATATTTGTTGCAGATATAAAAATTCGCATACGAGGCAGGCAGGCGCTGATTGTCATAGATTACTGGAGCTGGCATTGGAAGTTCAACAATATTCATTTGTTTGCCGCTCTCAAGGCGAAGTGATTTTAATTCCTTGAGGTTATCCTGAAGAATTTGATAATTCTCATCCTGTCTGTTTGA
>JAEUUD010000438.1 GCA_016787625.1 Cyclobacteriaceae bacterium | reverse complement strand
CATTTTCATCTACATCCAACGCATTGAGTGCAAACTTTGCAATTTCCCTGGTAATGGTTCCATCTCCTTTTATCTGTGCGAAGTCGCGCGTCCTTCTCAGCAAATTATTAGAGATACGTGGTGTGCCTCTGCTTCTTCGGGCAATTTCATAAGCGGCATCTTCATCCATCGGTGTGTTCAGAATTGTGGCTGACCGTTTCACAATGGTTGTGAGTAAAGCCGAATCGTAATATTCTAATCGCGCATTTATTCCAAAGCGTGCACGCAATGGTGAGGTAAGCAGACCGGCTCGGGTTGTGGCGCCAATTAATGTGAAGGGATTGAGTCCGATTTGTACGGAACGCGCATTCGGTCCGGAATCGAGCATAATATCAATTCTGAAATCTTCCATGGCCGAGTAGAGGTATTCTTCTACAATGGGGTTGAGGCGATGAATCTCATCGATGAAAAGAACATCGTGTGGTTCGAGGTTCGTCAGCAATCCGGCAAGGTCGCTGGGCTTATCCAGCACCGGACCTGATGTAATCTTTATGCTAGACTCAAGTTCGTTGGCAATAATGTGCGACAAAGTTGTTTTTCCAAGTCCGGGCGGACCGTGTA
>JAEUUD010000437.1 GCA_016787625.1 Cyclobacteriaceae bacterium | reverse complement strand
CAACAAGAAACCTTCTTAGTCCTACCCCGCGCTGACTTGTCTGCATCTTCCCTGAGAGCACCTGCGAAGGCCGCAGTCCTGAAATTACCCATGCGGGATAATACCCTGCCAGGAAAGTAATCCCCAGGAGCAACAGCACCATGCCTGCCAGAATCGGTGCACTCATCAGGTTGCCGATCGTATAGGTTTTGCCCAGCAAAATGTTGAATGACGGCAAGCCCAAAACCACCAACCCTGCACCGAGCAACAACGCTAGAAACGTCAACAGCAAAGCCTCACTAAGGAACTGGCCAATCAAGCTGCTTCGTGTCGAACCCACCACCTTGCGTAGTCCAACTTCGCGGGCACGGAACACCGAACGTGCCGTTGCCATATTGATAAAGTTGATACATGCGAGCACAATAACGAATAAGGCTATTCCCCCCAACAGGTAGACTCTTTGAATGCTGCTCTTTGGGCCCATTCCGTTACCCGCATTCGAATACAAGTAAATGTCACTGAGTGGATCGTAAGCAACCCGAGCTTTGGCGCCCCAACTTTTGAGCATTTCTCCAGCTCGCTCCATATAAAGGTTCCTTGATTTCTCTTCGAAGGATTTGAAATCTGC
>JAEUUD010000436.1:243-620 GCA_016787625.1 Cyclobacteriaceae bacterium | reverse complement strand
ACTGCTGCAAATTTTTATAGCACCCAGAGGAGACCATAAAATCCTTTATTTTTGCAGCCAGAAAATGACCTCCAATGACCATTAACATCCACCACACCATGACAGCAACCGCCCTTTCCTCCGCCGAGCTTATCCAACTGGAAGACCGATACAACGCCCACAATTACCACCCGCTGCCCGTCGTCCTGGAACGCGGCGAGGGCGTTTTCGTCTGGGACCCGGAAGGGAAGCGCTACTTCGATTTTTTATCGGCTTACAGCGCCGTAAACCAGGGACATTGCCATCCGCGCATTATCCGGGCGCTCACCAACCAGGCGCAGCGCCTGACCCTCACCTCCCGCGCCTTTTATAACAGCGAATTAGGGCCCTACGCGGAG
>JAEUUD010000436.1:0-233 GCA_016787625.1 Cyclobacteriaceae bacterium | reverse complement strand
AACACCGGCGTAGAGGCGGTAGAAACCGCTATCAAACTTTGCCGCAAATGGGCCTACCTGGTCAAAGGCGTACCCCAGGGCGCCGCCAAGATCATTTTTGTTGCAGGTAATTTTCATGGTCGAACCCTTAGCGCCATATCCGCCTCTACCGACCCCAGTGCCCGTGGCGACTTTGGCCCTTATGTGCCGGGGTTGATCACCATTCCATACAACGACATTCCGGCCCTGGAATC
>JAEUUD010000435.1 GCA_016787625.1 Cyclobacteriaceae bacterium | reverse complement strand
CTGATCTGCCGAGGACCATGATAAGGATGGTGATCGAAACGCAATCCAGCCGGCCGGAGCGAGGTCGATTGGTCGCCTGGACAAGTGGCTGGCCAGCCACGACAGGGTGGGGTTGTGCCCCACACAAATCACCGTGTTGTACCGGTCATCCAATTGACGAAGTTGAAGCAGCCAGGTGTCGCCATCGGCCTCGTAGAGTGTATCCAAAAACACCATTCGATCCTGGGCAAGCCGGGTGGACTCGTTGATCAGCAGGGAAGTCTGCCGGGCTCGCAACGCGCTGCTGGAAATCAGGATATCCGGGTGTAAGGAATTCCGGATCATGTGGTGTCCTGCCTTTCTCGCCTGTGCCTCGCCTTCCGGTGTAAGCACACGGTCATAATCGCGCTGACCAGCTTGTTTACCAGCCGTTTGCGCGTGACGAAGGAGGATGATTTGCTTGGACACCCGGCGATAAATTCGGCCAGTTGATCGATGCTGGCCGAGTGCAAATATGAATGCTGAAAATTGATTTTTTAAAAATTTGTGATATTTGGGGCCTTCTGAATCAATTTTTTAATGGCAATGAAACTCGTGATTGTGGATTCGCCGGCTAAGGCGAAGAAGATTGAAGGATATCT
>JAEUUD010000434.1:267-620 GCA_016787625.1 Cyclobacteriaceae bacterium | reverse complement strand
CTGCGGGTTCAGTAAAGGCTGTGCACCAACGGGAACTCGAAAATGACATCAAAGCTCAGATTATACTCGGCAATACCTATCACTTATATCTTCGACCCGGCATCGATTTACTTGAAAAAGCAGGCGGACTTCACCATTTCAATGGTTGGAAAAAACCTATTCTTACCGACAGTGGCGGCTATCAGGTTTACTCGTTGGGCGCCAACAGAAAAATAACTGAGGAGGGTGTGATTTTCAAATCCCATATTGATGGCTCGAAGCATCACTTCTCACCAGAAAGTGTGATGGATATTCAACGCTCAATTGGTGCGGACATCATCATGGCATTTGATGAGTGTACACCCTATCCGTGC
>JAEUUD010000434.1:0-257 GCA_016787625.1 Cyclobacteriaceae bacterium | reverse complement strand
ATTCCATGCACATGACGCACCGCTGGTTAAAACGATGCATCAACCGAATCGACTCAACTGCACCGAAATATGGATTTGAGCAGGCGCTCTTTCCAATCGTACAGGGAAGTGTTTACAAGGATTTGAGAACACAATCGGCCGAATTTATTGCCGCCCAAAATCAATGGGGTAATGCCATTGGAGGGTTATCTGTTGGTGAACCCCATGAAGATATGTATGCGATGACGAGTCTGGTGTGTGGCATTCTTCCGACAGAT
>JAEUUD010000433.1 GCA_016787625.1 Cyclobacteriaceae bacterium | reverse complement strand
CTCTATGAAGAAGTTGTATTTCTGCAAAAGCCATTCATCTGACTTATCTATCCCTTTTACGGGCTGGATTTGGCACCTTACTTCCCGCTGTTAAGCGGAAAACAGGTTGTCAAGGCTTCATCGGGCCATTCCCTCTGCCTTTCTTGATAAGCGATGCTCTAAAGAACTGACGCAAAGGTAGGGAGATTTAGTTGATATTTCCAAACTTTAGCATTCCGACAACTGTATTTATAGCTGTCAGATACTTATTTATTCATCTGTTGGAGGTCTTAGATTTGCATTATGAAAAAAAAGAAGACGGGCGCTACGGAAGAGTTGGAAATGATCGAGGTAACCGGCGCCAGAGAACATAATCTGAAAAATATTGATATACAATTGCCGAAAAACCAGCTCGTGGTTTTTACCGGTGTCAGTGGGTGCGGGAAGTCCTCACTTGCGTTTGATACGATCTATAATGAAGGGCAACGTCGTTACATGGAGAGTTTTTCCGCCTATGCCCGTCAGTTCGTGGGAGATATGGAACGTCCGGATGTAGATCGCATCACGGGGCTGTCTCCTGTTATTTCCATAGAACAGAAAACGACCAACAAGAACCCCCGATCTACGGTTGGTACAATAAC
>JAEUUD010000432.1 GCA_016787625.1 Cyclobacteriaceae bacterium | reverse complement strand
TACTAAAGCAAGAAAAGAATATGATGATGGGTTCAGACGCAGTGCACCCTATTGGGGTAAATATGTGTTTCATGATAATAACCGCGATGGTATTCAGGTTTCACAAGCCCTGTCCAAAGCCATCTACAAAATCTATTTTGACTGGCACCCATCCGTCATGCTGGACTTACACGAGTCGGTGCCCTTGTTATACATCAGCACCGGTACAGGACCCTATAACGATAACATGGATCCCATCGCCATAGGAGAATGGCAAGTGATGGCCAATCACGACATCACTACGTTGGCTGCACAGGGATTGCCGGGAACATTCACCTGGGCATTCTTTGATGGTTGGTGGCCGGGATATGCCATGTGGGTGGCAAACAATCACAACAGCATTGGTCGCTTTTACGAAACGTTTGGAAATGCCGGAGCCAACACCTATCTCCGCAATCTGTCGAATCAGCGCTATGCAGGCGATCCCGCCACCAGCCGCGAATGGTACCGGCCCGCTCCCCCCACCGAGTGGGTCAATTGGTCGAGCCGAAATAATACCAACTACATGCAAGCAGGGGTATTGGCTTCTCTCACGTACACGGCTGATAACAGCCGATTATTACTTCGCAACTATTATCATAA
>JAEUUD010000431.1 GCA_016787625.1 Cyclobacteriaceae bacterium | reverse complement strand
GACAGAAGTTTCTTCAATACCGTCCATGAGCAGTACAATCCCAACAACCCGGAGCACCGTTTCGACAACATCTTGGGCACCGGGAATCTCTTTGAGGGACTGGGGGAATCAACCATCCAGATGGGCGTCAACCTCAAACTGGGTTTGGCCTTCGAACTGGGCGCGGTAAAAAGCTCCGTGACCGGCTTTGAGCTGGGCTTCCTCCTGGACAGCTACTTCAATACGATAGTCCTGATGCCTACCGCCGAAAACAAGGCGGTGTTCCCGACCGTGTATTTTACCCTCTTTTACGGCAGCCGCAAATAAAATTGGCCCTTTTTGAGGATTTTTGGCCTTTTATGTGACGAAATGCTTGGAACTGGATTCTGTTACTATATTTGAAATCCTAAAACCTAGAAAATCGAGAAAAAGATGGAAGCGAAGAAGACAGATAGCGCCGATTTGAGCAAGAAATCCAACTTGTTCTTCAGCATCGGTCTGCTGGTGACGATGGGGCTCGTGGTGATGGCTTTCGAGCACAAAACCTATGATGAGCAAATTGCCGATCTGCAAGGCAAGAACATCAACACCTTCGAAGAAACGATGGAGGTTCCTCCTACGGAACAACCCCCGCCACCCCCTC
>JAEUUD010000430.1 GCA_016787625.1 Cyclobacteriaceae bacterium | reverse complement strand
CTTCACCATTCACCCTTCGTCGGGGAGCAAGTATCCGGGCAAGTACCTGGGATTGTCCGAGGCCGGGACACGCAGCCCTTCCGGGCAGGCTACCGGTATCGCTCACCTGAAAGAACTGGGGATAACCCACGTGCACCTGCTTCCTGTTTTTGACTACCGGTCTGTCGATGAGACCAATCTGGATTCCCCGCAGTTCAACTGGGGTTATGATCCGCAAAACTACAACGTACCCGATGGTTCTTACTCCACCGATCCGGCTGATCCCTCCGCACGTATCCGTGAATTCAAGCAAATGGTACAATCGCTCCACCAGGCAGGGATACGCGTGATCATGGACGTCGTGTACAACCACACCGGGTTGACCGAAGGATCCAACTTCAACCTGGAAGTGCCGGGTTACTAGTACCGTCATACCGCAGAAGGAAAATGGTCAGATGCCGCCGCTTGCGGCAACGAGACGGCCTCCGAACGTGCCATGATGCGCAAGTACATCATCGAATCTTGCGAACACTGGGTTAAGGAGTATCATATCGATGGCTTCCGCTTCGACCTCATGGGCATTCACGATATCGAGACGCTGAATCAACTGACCGATCGGCTCCTGAAAGTGGAGCCGTCGTTGA
>JAEUUD010000042.1 GCA_016787625.1 Cyclobacteriaceae bacterium | reverse complement strand
TACAAGAAGTATGTACTGCTGGCCTACTTGCAGTCGGTACGGGAGTCATTCAACAAAGTAGAGCTTTACCCTTATCTCGCCGATATTATATTTCACTACCGCAACCTTATTGGTCTGCGCGATCATCAAGCGACAATCGTCGAGAACTTCCCCAAGGAGCTATCGATGGAAAAACTCGAAAAGCTGGAACTCAGTTACCGCAAGATGATCGAAGATGACGCAATCATGCAGGAAATAGGCGCGATTATGGACTTCGCTATCCCCAGGCTTAAAGGCCATCTTGACGATGGATCATCCATTTATGACTTCGTTGAATCAAAGTGTGAATTGACTTCGATCGGCGTCTTGCCCCTTTATACAAGGGAAGGATATATCTTCATAACACAGCCACCTGAGGTAGAGACAAACATTTACCGCTTTCAGGTCACCGTGTTTCACTCCAGCACGGAACCGATGAGGGGCCTTCAGACAGAATTTGTGTGTACCACCAGCTACAACCTGACCAATACGTATGAGAACATCAAGCTTGGGTTGACCAGACAGTATACGGATCTTCCAAACCCTGCTGCATTTCTTGTATTGTCAAGAATGAAGTTGCCTTATGCGCAAACCATGGTACCCATAGCGAAGCGCTTGCTGGTTAAGTACCTGGCGAGTAAAGAGTAAATACTGATTGAAAATTGATTACTTCTTCGTTGTATCAGTAGCTGGCTGCTTGGGCGCCGGTGCCTGAATATCCTGTTGCTCCTTGGCTCGTTCCAGCAGGTCATCGGTAGAAGCAGCATTGGGTGTTGTGAAATTGGTAGCCAGCACCAACGCCATGACCGCGATGGCAAGGCCCCAGGTAAGTTTCTCCAGCAAATCACCGGTTTTCTTTACGCCAATCAGGTTGCTTGCGCCGCTACCTCCAAACTGGCTGGTCAGGCCGCCGCCTTTCGAATTCTGAGCCAGGACAACCAAAACGAGGAGAATCGATGCAAAAATGGTGAGACTAACGTAGAGCGTATACATGACTTAATTTTTCAGTTCTTCAATTTGAGCGGCAAAGTAAGCCTTTTTCTGTGGAAACTTCCAAATCAGCTTCTTCAGCATCTCGATGGCTTTGGCCTTCTTGCCCTGTTTAAGCAGTATGCTGACCAATGTTTCTGAAACGATATTGTCGCTAAAACTGCCTGACTCTTCTGCGAGATCTTCTGATGAATCGCCTGATTTTGGTTTCGGCATCGATGGTTGGACCTTGATGAACTGATCTATGATTTCGTTCTGTTCAACAACCTTTGGGCTCGGCACTTTGATCTTCTTGCGTGTGGTCTTGATTTCTTCGATGATCTCTGGTTCGCGTGTGCCAACATCTTTTAGCGGGGCTTCAACAGGTTGCTTCTTCTTTTCTGTACCAGCTGCTTTGTGAAGGGCATCATAGCTGGCTTCGAATGCGTGTTTAAGTTTCTGGAGTTTATTCAGTTCGTTGACAAGGTCGCTTCGCAATGCATCACCTTCCAGAGGGTTCTCAACTTTTGGCTTCGCCACTGATTCTGCCTTAGGCACCTGTTCAGTCGCCATCTTGGCGGACAGTTTCGCAGCCACCTTTTCAGCTACTGTAGGAGATGATTGATCAACCGCTGTTGCTGGCTTTTTTTCTACAGGCTTAACTTGATCCTTCGCAGCGGTCCTGGTGTCAATCGATTTCTCAACGACTGTCTTGTCTTTCGTCACCGGCGTTGCTTCAGCCGGTGCCTGTCTGGGAAGCACAGGTGCTGTTAGTGATTTCTTTACAATGGCCCGGTCCGTTGCATAGATGGCTGCCTGATTGAGAAGGGATCCGTGTTCAGTCAGCTTAAGATCTTTTGAGGTTCGTGCTTCAAGCACGTGGAGTACCTGGCTGTAGGGATACTTTGTTGCCAAATCCCTCAGCGCGGCATACTCCTCTGAAGTAAGTGCCGTGTAGTTCTTGACCAACGACCTGAAGTCTGCGGGATTCATAGGCGGTATGTAAAACTAATGAAAATCAGAGCCTATGCAAATGACTGACTGCTACCAGTTTGCGACAGTCGCGTTAAAGATATCAATCAGGATTTGATCAAATATCCTGCGCTCAAGGTCCTCCTGGATCGTTGGAAAATTAAGGGTATTGTCAAAGTCGCGGTAGAAGCTGAAGGTCCTGTCTTTGAAATTATTCTTGGGTTCAAGAGTATCTTCGAAAGTGAGCTTCACGGAAATCGTGAGTCGTGACAAGGCTGCTGTGTTCGGATCCTGTGAATTGCCTGTCGATACCGGAGCCATGGCGTTAATTCGGTACTCAGAAACCGTTCCATCAATGTGTAATTCCCCATTGCTTTCAGTAACGCGCAAGCTGGAGTTTTGCTGAAAATAGTCCTTCAACTTGTTGGTAAACGTAGCGCCTATGTTGGCAGGCGCCAGATCGGTATTGTTGAAAATGGGCTCGATGGAAATGGTCTTCGCCGTGGTTGCTGCACCTGAAAAGGAGTACACACCACATCCGTGACTTGCAAGGAGCAGCAGGAATAAGCTTATAAAGCCCTTAATCTTCAAGTTCGTATTCTTTGATTTTCCTGTACAATGTCCTCTCTGAAATGCCCAAATCCCGTGCCGCATATTTGCGACGGTTGTTGTTCTTCTGAAGGGCCTTCAGAATGAGTTCCTTTTCTTTCTTCACAATGGACAGTGAGTCATCAGCCGACTCGTGTGTGATGTCTTGTACATCCTCATCCTCACCCTGATCGGCAGGCACATTGTTTGACTGAATGTTGAGCACGACAGGTTCCTGTTCATTCTTTGCATCAGGAACTTCAGAGAAAAGCCCTGGATTGTCTTTGATAATTTGGGCGGCACGTGAAGGATTGCCTATTCCTTCCAGTACCAAACGCTTGAGTTCGTTGACATCCTTTCGCATGTCAAAGAGAACCTTATAGAGGATTTCACGCTCCGAAATGTCCTGGCTGCTGGCCGCACTGTAAAGCGCTGGCAGGCTTTTTTCCTGGGGGAGATAGTTACGTAGAACATCAGCCGTGATCTCCTTCTGATCAGTGGATAACACAGAAATCTGGTCGACCAGATTTTTCAATTGACGAATGTTACCAGGAAAGCGATACTTGACAAGGACGTCCTTGGCCTCATCAGTGAGGGAAATGGGTTTCACTTTGTATCGCTCGGCAAAATCGGAAGCGAATTTTCTGAACAGGAGCTCAATGTCCTTGCCTCTCTCGCGCAATGGGGGTACATAGATCGGTACACTATTGAGCCTGTAATAAAGGTCTTCCCTGAACTTCCCGGTCTCGACCTTGCCAAGAAGGTTAACATTGGTAGCAGCGACGACGCGGACATCCGTCTTCAGAACCTTGGAAGACCCTACTTTGATGAACTCACCATTTTCCAATACCCGCAAGAGCCGGGCTTGTGTACCGAGTGGCATTTCTCCGATCTCGTCAAGAAAAATCGTTCCTCCATTGGTGACTTCGAAGTAACCTTTCCGGGCTTCATGCGCACCGGTAAAGGATCCTTTTTCGTGCCCAAACAGTTCTGAATCGATGGTGCCTTCGGGAATCGATCCGCAGTTGATGGCAATAAACTGTCCGTGTTTTCTTGTGCTGAGGGAGTGGATGATTTTGGAGAAAGACTCCTTACCGCTACCGCTCTCACCGGTGATCAACACAGACATCTCGGTAGGAGCAACCTGGATGGCAACCTTGACGGCAATGTTGAGGTAAGGCGCACTGCCTATAATCCCGAACCGTTGTTTGACACTCTGAATCTCGTTCTCTGAAATCGCCATAGCTAGTCAACCGCGTTACCAAACAATGTTGCGCCCGTACACCGGTCAATAGTGACATGGACGTATTCGCCCTTTGATTTATTGCTCCTGGGAAAGAGAACCACCTTGTTGGCGGAATTCCGACCTTGAAGGAAGTCATCCGACCGGCGAGAGAATCCTTCGACGAGCACCCTGAAAGTTTTTCCAATATCCCGTTGATTGCTTTCCAGGGAATGTTGCGTCTGCTTCGCAATGATCTCTGTCAACCGGTCTTTCTTGTCCTGTTCAGTCACATCATCGGCAAACTTTTTCTCCGCCAGCGTTCCGGGGCGCTGAGAGTACATGAACATGTAGGCGTAGTCAAACTTAACGGCATCCATCAGCGTGACGGTGTCGTCGTGGGCTTCCTTTGTCTCGCCACAAAAACCGGTGATCATGTCTGACGAAAGACCGCAGTCTTCGCCTAGCACTTCACGGATGCGTCGCACCTTGGCGAGATACCATTCGCGGGAATAGCCGCGATTCATTCGCTCAAGTACATCCGTATTACCGCTTTGCACCGGCAGGTGAATATACTTGCATACATTGTCATGTCGACTCATTACAAAAAGTACCTCATCCGTGATGTCTTTCGGATGTGAAGTAGAGAACCGAACCCGGAGGTCAGGACTTACTGAAGCGACGAGATCAAGGAGTTTTGCAAAGTTGACGATCTCCTGACCGCCGATTGCCTGCAGTCGTGCTTTGTTGTTTTCCTCTATGCTCCAGGCGTAAGAATCAACATTCTGCCCAAGCAATGTTACCTCACGGAAACCTTGTTCAAACAGACTGCGCGCTTCGGCAACAATAGAGTAAGGGTCCCTGCTTCTTTCCCTGCCCCTTGTAAATGGAACCACACAAAAGGTGCACATGTTGTCGCAACCGCGCATGATGGAGATAAAAGCTGTAACACCGTTTGAGTGAAGCCTCACTGGTTCGATATCTCCATATGTTTCTTCTCTCGACAAGAAGGTATTGACGGCTTTCTCTCCACCGTCAACCTCGTCAATGAGACGCGGAAGGTCTCGATAGGCATCCGGGCCGGCGACGAGGTCGATGATTTTCTCTTCTTCCAGAAATTTGGCCTTGAGACGTTCAGCCATGCAACCCAAAACGCCAACCAGCAGGTCCGGCTTCTGTTTCTTAAAACCATTGATGTGCTGTAGCCTGTTTCTGACCGTTTGTTCAGCCTTTTCCCTTATCGAACAGGTGTTGAGGAAAACGACATCAGCGGATTCGATTTCTGACGTGGTCTGAAACCCTTGCTTCTGTAAAATGGACGCAACGATTTCACTGTCAGAGAAATTCATCTGACATCCATAGCTCTCTATATATACTTTTCTGCCTTGTCTTGGACCAGGGTCAATGGGTTTGGCAACCGGTAGCGCCTCGTCAGTCAGGACATGCAGATCTTCAATAATTCCCTTCATTCCACGCTATTGGACCACAAATTTAAGACTTTTCCTACACTGAATGACAAGTTGTCAGATACAAATTTAGGTGCATTGGGTAGCTTTACACCATGGCAATTATCAGGTCAGTGCGCGGATGTACGCCAATCATGGGCAGGGATTGCTTCCTGGCAGACAACGCAGTCGTGGTGGGGGAAGTGCGCATGGGCGACCATTGCACCGTATGGTTTAATGCCGTGGTCAGGGGCGATGTGCACTCCATAACAATAGGCAACAACACCAATATTCAGGACGGAGCCATCATTCACTGCACGTATCAGAAAGCGAAGACCGTCATCGGGAGTAACGTTTCAATTGCGCATGCTGCGGTTGTGCACGGCTGCACCATCGAGGACAACGTATTGATTGGAATGGGTGCCATTGTCATGGATGACGTTGTCGTCGGAGCAAACTCTGTTGTGGCAGCCGGAGCCGTGGTGCTTCCCGGAACGAAGATTGAGCCAGGTAGTATTTACGGAGGCACGCCGGCGCGGAGGCTTAAAGATATTGGACCCGAGATGAAAGAGGTGATTGAACGCACCGCACGCAACTATCCCATGTATGCCAAGTGGTATGACCAGTAGTTTGGTTATTCCATTATATTTGCAGCCCAATTAAATACGAATATGAAGAATGCCTCACTGGCCCTTAATGTGGTACTTGCTGTAGCCGTCATTGTCCTTTACTACTTGCACTTTTCCGGAAGCGGAAGTGCCAGGACCGAGGGTGGCCCTTCAGGCAAGAACCTTAAGATGGCCTACATCAACTCTGATTCAGTTCTTAAGTATTACGACTACTTCAAAGCAGCGCGTGAAAAGCTGGAGGGCAAAGGCAAGCAGTTGGAGCAGGATCTCAAAGCACGGGCAACAAGCCTTCAGGGTGAGTTTGAATCTTACCAGCGCAATGTAAACAGCATGACCATCGGTCAGGCTCGTGCCGTTGAGGAAGACCTCACCAAGAAGCGTCAAAACCTTCAGATGTATCAGGAGAGCTTGCAGCAACAGATGATGGTGGATCAGGAGCGCATGACCAAGGAATTGTATGAGAAGGTGACTTCATTCCTGCGCAAGTATGGCCAGGATAACGGACTTGAAATTGTCTTCAAGTATGACGCCACGAGTGACGTGCTCTTTGCAGGTGACAGCCTTGACATCAGTTCGACGGTGGTGAAGGGACTTAATGAGGCCTACCAGTTGGAGAAGTCAAAGCCCGCTGCCAAAGACACGACCAGGAAGAAGTAATTGTATCCAGGACTTTACTGAGAGCCAGGCCTTTGTTGCCTGGCTTTTTTTGTTTTGCCAATGAAGGATGTAACTTTCTAACGTGCTAGCAAAACTCTTAGATTACCTTAACGTCCGGCCTGAAGAAAGGTACCCGGTGCTTCTCATGTTGGGGGCAGGGTTTTTCATGGGGATATTCTTTGCGACCTATAGTGTGGTGGCAGAGTCACTCTTCCTCAATACCCTTGGTAATCAGCTCAATAAGGCATTTCTGATATCCGGGATGTTTGGCATTATCGCCACCCTTGCTTTCTCGTACGCCCAGAATCACATCAAGTTTTCCAACCTCACGACCTCAACCATCCTGATCGTTGTTGCTTTTACTTCTACATTCTATGTAGGCTATCATTTTGGACCTCCCCAATACAAGCAGCCGATCATCTTTACCATGTTTTGTATGACAGGCCCCATCAGCGCGGTGCTGCTCCTTAGTTACTGGGGTATTTTCGGACGGCTTTTCAACTTTCGTCAATCCAAGCGTATCATCGGCTGGATCGATACCGGTCAGCTGACTGCGGTCATCATTGCCAATTTTCTGATTCCCATTACCGCGCCCATCTTCCGTGAGACAGACAACTATCTCATCGTTTGTGTGTTGGCCATCATCGCTTCGGCCATTCACTTCCTGGTGATTTCATACCGATTCCCACTGTCGAAGAATGACCCTAAGGAATTTGATAAGGCGGTGATGCAGGAAACGAGCTTGAGAAGTGTGGTTAAAGAACCATATACCAAACTGTTGTCAATCTTTCTGGTGATTTCCATGGTGATGCTGATCCTGGGACAATTCACCTTCCAGGAACTGATCAAGGTACAGTACCCTGATCAGCTTGACCTCACAAAGTTCCTCGCCTTTTTCAACCTGGCTGTTTACGGGTTGAGTTTTGTGATGCAGACATTTGTTAACGACAGGATTACGAGCAATTATGGAATTCGGGTATCCCTGTTGTTGCTGCCTATTGTCGTTGGATTCTTTGCGCTGAGCGCCAGCTTTAGTGGTTTGGTTTTTGGGTACACGCCGGAAATGGCACCGAAGACCTTCATCTACTTTTTCCTTTTCATCGCCCTCATGAGATTGTTCAACAACATGATCAGGGACTCGCTTGAAAATCCGATGTTCAAACTGTTGTTTATTCCCCTCGATGGACGCATCAGGTTTGGCGTTCAGTCGAAAGTGGAAGGTGTTGTCAATGAGACCGGACGCTTCGCCGCCGGTGCACTGATCTTTCTATTCGCTTCGATTTCCTTTTTCGAGATCATTTGGATGCCCATTGTTTTATGCGTGCTCACAGGGCTTTATTTCGTGATTATCAATAAGTTATACTTCGGATACAAAGCTAAAATCAAGGATAAGCTTGAAGTGGCCAAGGGGTCCAGTGATCAGGTTGAATTTGGTGAGGAACAGATCACCAGGAAACTGGAGTCCCAGTTGAACAGCGACACCCCCGGTACAGCCGTATTCTGCTACAAGCTTTTGGAGAAGATCAATCCTGCCGGTGCCAGTCAATGGGTCAACCAACTTATTCGGAATGAGCGTAAGGAGACAAAGGATTTTGCTCAGCGCAGGATGAATGAGATGAAGGGCCTGTCTGTTTCCGACAGGTATATTATCAAATGTGATGTTGCCAAGGCGCAGGTATCTGACAAGAATATGCTTACCCGCAGCGAACTGGAATTGATGATCAATAGCGGCGGCGACATCACCAAATCCAGGATTGTCAAACTGACAAGGTCACAGGAGCCAGGTGACAGGCAGTATGCGGCTGAGCTGTTGCTGCATACGATTGGTGATGAGAACACCTCATACCTGATTGAACTGCTAGGTGATCCTGATCCCGACGTCCGTAAGACGGCCATCAAGACTTCCATCAAGAAGAGTACGCCTGAAGTCACGCGGGCGTTGATTGAAAACCTCGGCAATCCAGAATTCAGCAATCAGGCAGCTGATGCGCTCATGGTGATCGGAGGGAAGACCTTGAATATCCTGGACAATTCCTTCTACCGCACAGGGCAGAGTCCTCAAGTGATCAACCAGATCGTTCAGATCATTGGCAACATCGGGGGGCAGCATGCAAAAGATATCCTCTGGAATAAGATTGACTATCCGGATAAAGTAGCCGTTTCCAAAGTACTCCTTGCACTTGGCCAGGCAGGATTTAAGGCAGGCAACGCACAGGGTTCGCGTATCCGTTACGCCATCGAGAATGATATCGGAGACATTGCATGGAACCTGTGCGCTATCGAAGAACTTGGTGATGAGGGATTTGCCGAGGGGGTTCGGCTGGCCTTGCGGAATGAAATTGTCAATGACATCGATCACGTATACATGCTGATGGCGATGTTGTATGACGGTCGTTCGATACAACTGGTGAAGGAGAACATTGAAAGTGGTACGGTAGAAGGGACAGCATTTGCCGTTGAACTACTTGACGTATTTCTTTCTGATCAGCTCAAGCAGCGTGTTATTCCTGTACTGGATGATATCACTGATCAGGAACGAATAAGAAGACTCGAAGTTTTCTATCCCAGGATGCAACTGGATGAAAAACTGGTGCTTAAGTTCCTCATCAATCGTGAGTTTACGCAAACCAACCGCTGGACAAAGGCGTGTGTCCTTCGGCAGGTGGGCACGATGCGCATTGAGGAGTTTTCGCTTGATCTCATTGCCCAGTTGTTTAATCCCGACCCGCTCATCCGCGAGATGGCTGCCTGGGCCTTGTATCAGATTAGCCCAGAAGAGTACGAGGCCAATGTTGCCAGACTCGATCCTGATTTGCGGAGGTTACTTGATGCTGTTGTCAAACCGGATGCGCGAAACAAGCGCCTGTCTGTTTTTGACAAAGTTCAGTTTTACCTCGGCCTTGAGATGTTCCGCGGGATGTCTGGCCTTTCACTTTCTTTCCTCGCCGATGGTTCACTGGAGACTGTCCTCAAAGCCAATGACTCCCTGGTGATTGATGAGAAAAGTAATGCCCACTTCTATGTCGTCTTCGATGGTGAAGTGATCTACTACCATCAGGGAGTGGAGAAGAGCAAGTTTGTCCGTGGGCAGTTTGTTGGCGAAATGCTTGCCATTCCCGGTTTTGCCAACTCCAATATCCTTGTCGCCAGGGAAGGAGCGACCTTGCTGAGGTTAAGGAAGGAGCACCTCTACGACCTGATGGCTGAGAATGTCAAGCTCGCAGACCGAGTTTTGGAATATGTATGAAAACGGCTATTTTTCAAGGATTTTTTCGACTAAGGGCGCAAAAAGGCCCAAAAGCGTAATTTTTTAAAGTTAAGTGCCTTACTGATGTACGTGGTTATTAGTTAAATTTCTGATTCTATAAGCTCATAATGGTCAATTATCCCCAGCAAACGGGAGAATTACTGGAAGAAAACCCGGTGACACCGGAAGGCATTTCGCCCTCCGCGGATAACCCTTTTCCGGGGCTGCGACCATTTACCATCGATGAATCACATCTGTTCTTCGGAAGGGAGGGACAGGTAGACGAGATATTAGAGAAGCTTGCCAGACACCGGTCAGTGACCATCATGGGTTACTCTGGTAGCGGTAAGTCCAGTTTGGTTTCATGCGGTCTGGTGCCCGTGCTTTATGGCGGCTTTCTCACAGAGAATGGTCCGCATTGGCACATCCTGTCCATGCGACCAGGCATTTCTCCCATCAGCAACCTGACTGATTCGATCGTCAACCATCTGGAAAAGATTGGGAAAGTCTCCGCTGAGGATAAGCCCATACAACAGGCAATCATTCGGTCGCTGCTGCGAAGCCAGCCGGATGGTTTGGTAGAAGCTATTCGTTTTTTGCAGCACGGCGAGCAACAGAATTTCTTTATCCTCATTGATCAGTTTGAAGAAGTATTGAGGTTCCGCGAAACGGATGAGGAATCACAAAATGAAGCGGCACAGTTTGTCAATCTTGTTCTTGCTTCACTGCAGCAGACGGATGTACCCATCTATGTCTCTTTAAGTCTTCGCTCAGATTTCATTGGAGAATGTTCAGTTTTCCCCGGTCTCACCGAGGTGATCAATGAAAGCAATTATCTGGTGCCGCAGATGGGGCGCGAACAGAAACGCCTGGCTATTGAAGGTCCCATTGCCGTAGGAGGAGGAAAGATATCTCAACGGCTTGTCAAGCGACTTCTCAGTGACGTAGGTGACAACCAGGACCAGCTCCCTATCCTTCAACACGCCATGATGCGTACGTGGGATTACTGGTTGGGCAATCGGGAACCGGGAGAGCCGATGGACATCCGCCATTACAATGCAATAGGCAGGATCAGTCAGGCCCTTTCCCTTCACGCCAATGAGGCGTTTGAGGAATTGACGGCACCACAAAAAGATATTGCCGAAGTTCTCTTCAAAAGCATTACAGAAAAGAACCAGGAGAATCAGGGACTTCGCCGACCGGCAAGAATCAAGTTGGTTGCCGACCTGGCCAGTGCCACCGAGGATGATGTTATACAGGTGGTGGAGCGTTTCAGAAAATCCGGTCGTTCTTTCCTGATGCCCGGCAGCCATGTGAAACTCTCAGGTGCAGCAACGATAGAACTCTCTCATGAGAGTCTCATGCGTATCTGGACGCGGTTGTCCAATTGGGTAGATGAGGAGTTTGAATCCGCCCAGATGTACAAACGCATCTCCGATGCATCGGCACTGTATCAAACGGGCAAGGCGGGATTATGGAGGCCACCGGATCTTCAGCTTGCACTCAATTGGCAGAAGAAACAGCGACCAACCAGGCTATGGGCTCAACGCTATGACATCGCTTTCGAGCGCGCCATTGTTTTTCTCGATACCAGCAGGATCACCTACGAGGCAGAATTAAAGAACCAGGAATTACTTCAGCGCAGGGCCCTGCGTCGCGCCCGTGCATTCTCAGTGGTGTTGGGTATTGCTGCCGTCATCGCCATTCTTTTCATGGTGTATGGTTTTACACAGTCCATTGCCGCCCAGAAACAGGCGGAAATAGCGCGGGAAAAAGAACGAGCGGCCCTTCTTGCTGAGCAAGTGGCTATCAAGGAACGTGACCGTGCGGAAGAAGAACGAAAAAATGCCATCCGAAGCCAGTTGGAGACGATGAAAGCGCTCAAGCGGGCTGACTCTCTGCTCGTCGTTGCCAAATCAGCACAGGCTGCTGCTGAGCGAAGCCTTCGTGAGGCGATACGGCAGGAGCAGATTGCCCAGGCCGCCCAGGGAAAGGAAAGAGTCGAGCGTGAACGCGCTGAGGAGCAGACCAAGATTGCAACCCGTGAGCGTGACCGCGCCAATGCGCTCCTCTATCTGTCCATTGCTCAATCGATGGAAGCCAAATCGGTGACGATGACTGAACCTGCACTGGCAGGTTTGCTGGCTATGCAAGGTTATTTATATCACACACAATATGGCGGCAAGAAGTATGATCCGTACGTCTTCAATGGATTGTATTATTCAGTAGCCAAATTATCGAATGACTTTAACTACAACCGGGCTAAAATTCCGGGCACCCTGAAGAACAAAATGTTTGCCCTGGCGGTATCAAAACAGACATCCACATTCTACACGACGGGTAATGACGGCCGTATTTTCAAGGGCGACTACCAGAAATTGACTGCCGATGAGATGGTTGACTTTAACCCGCATCCCAATAAGGTGTTGGCATTGAGTATGGATGAGAAATTTCTCGTCAATGGAAGCGACTCATCCTCCATTCAGATTTTTGATTTGTCAAAGCCTGGATCAAGGCCTCGTTTGGCGAAGGGGCATAAAGGATTTATTGTCGACCTGAAATTCCTCCCTGACAATTCAGGATTTATCTCTGTTGGATCTGACCATAACGTGAGATTGACCAACCACTTGACAGGCGAAGGGAAGCTGTTGACCAAGTTACCATACGACATCAAGTCAATTGACATCAGTCACGATGGAAAATTGTTGGCTGCCGTGGCCTCTACGGGACAGTTGTTCATGCTCGACCTGGCAACGAATACATTTGACCTTAGAAGGGATGAGTCCCTGAACCATGTCAGGGTGCTATCTGTGGCATTCCATCCATCAAGACCCATCCTTGCCTATGGTACTGAATTTAAGGATGTCGGATATTCAGGTGTTGCCAATGATTCGACCTGGCGAGGTTCTGTCAAGTTGATTGATTACATCACCCTGGAGACTGTCAAGGAAATGCGAGGGCATGACGCAGGGGTATCGGATGTCGAATTCAGTCCTGACGGACTCCTGGTAGCGAGTGCCGGCCTGGACAGGAAACTTCAGATGTGGGTTGTAGACCACGAGGAGGACCTGCCGATTGTTATGGAAACCAACAATGCGGGCAATATCTGGCGCCTTGCCTTTGCGCACGGTTCTGACTACCTGCTTGCGTCCTGCAACAATGGAGAGGTGAGGGTATGGCCGACAGATCCCAAGATGCTTGCAGAACGAATTTGCCCGAAATTGAAACGGAATATGACGAAAGAGGAATGGGACATTTACGTTGCCAATGGTATCGGGTATGAAGCAACATGTCAAAGCTTGTTGATAAGCGACTTCTGATGATTGATCGCCGTGTCCTCCTTTCATTGCTGATCATACTGATCCTGCCTACAGGCATGTTTGGCCAGTTGGCTGCTCCATCCGAAATGGACTGCGGACAAAAGCTGCAGTTTGCTGAATCAGAGTTTGACGCAGGGCATTTTTATGCGATTCCCGCGATACTCAAGGATTGCCTAGAATCCGGCCTTTCACCCGAACAATCGATCCGCGCTTACCTGGTGCTTTGTCAGTCTTACCTCATCCTTGACGACCCCATAGCCGCAGGTGACAACTACTTGAAGTTGCTCAAAGAGGATCCCGAATTCGTACCCAATGAGCGCGAGCATCCTATTGATATCGTTTACTTAAGTAAAAAATACGTTGCTACACCGATATTCACTCCACACTTCAGGGTAGGTGCCAATGCATCATTCTACCGGCCGATTTATTCCATTAGCACCGAACCATATGGCGTGGTCACGGAAAGCAGCCTTCGGCTTGGGTTTCAGTTTGGCGCTGCCCTCGACTGGAACATTAATGAGAACTTCAGTCTGACGCTGGAGGCAGATATTGCGAACCGCGGTTATGAGCATTCACAGACGAGTGGCGCAAATTCCGATGTCGCATTTGTTTCAGCCAATCAATGGTGGATTGACGGTCCGTTGTATCTCAAATACAACTTCAGGTACAATGAAAAGATTCGCCCGTTTGTTTACGGCGGCGTTGCAGTCAATTACCTGCTCTCAGCAAGCAACCAGTTTTCTTATACAGACAACAAAACCACCGGAACACAATTGTTGTCGGATGGTCCAAGTGAGAGTGTGACAAGCCAGCGCAACCAGTTGAACAGGTCGTGGCTGGTGGGTGGCGGCTTCCGGTACAAGATTGGTAAAGACTATGTGTATGTCGATGTCAGGTACATGGGGGGGTTGTCTGATATTGTCAATGAGTCCACCTTGTATTATGAAAATCCAGCCTTGATCGATCCGGCACAGATCGGTGACCCCAACCATTACATGTCGAGCAACATCACCCGATATCACTACCTGAGTGATTTGTTCCGGATGGATAACTTGTCGCTGTCATTTGGCTATGTGAAGCCCCTTTACAAGCCTAGAAAGATCAAGCATGCCAGGACCAAGAGCGTGGCCAGGAATATTCGTAAGGAAGGAGGAAAGAAGAAATGAGACTGTCGGTTATCACTATGGCCCTCGTCATCTGCTCGCTGAATGCCTGCGATTCGCCTTCGACAACGAAAGATCCCGACGCATCCTACTTTGTAAAGTTCTACGGCAGGGACGGTGATCAGGAAGGCAAAGATGTCGTCATTTTGCCTGATGGGAATATGGTTCTCTTTGGTACATCGAGGCCCACACAGCCAACACTGGCAACGCAGTGGTACGTTGTCAAAGTTGATCCTAAGGGAAATGTGTTCTGGGAGAAGGAGTTCGGTGGATTACTTGATGATGAAGCCCGCGATATAGAATTGACCAGCACCGGGAACCTGGTGCTGGTTGGCAATACATATAAGACAAGTACCGATCGCGACATCCTGATTATAACGATCAACACCGATGGCACGAAGCTCGACAGCGCACGAATTCCTGTGAGGGATGCACTGGATCCATTTGGTGGCTCAAGCGATGGCGATGAAGATGTTGCGTCGGTTTCAGAAGCACTTGACGGCGGATTTCTCATCGCAGGCACGACTACCTATGTGGCCAACAAACCCAATCCGACATTTCTCCCTGACCCACACGACGCGTTGAAAGTGAGGGTAGATGCCAGTCTCGATGTATTTCCTTCCAGCTGGGTTCAAAACTATGGATATGTTTCTGATGACGCTTCTCAGAAAATCGTTCAGGTGTCAGCGACCAAATTCTATGTGTTTGGATACACCAATACCCTTCCTCCAGGACAGACAACTCAGAATTACAATTTCTGGGTTTACGAACTTGGTGTGGATGGAGACTTTGTCAACCAATCCTTATATCCGGGAACCCCGAGCGCAGAAGAGAAGTTGAGCTCATTCTCTTTCTCACCTACATTGGCAGCTCCAGATTATTTCCTGGGAGGACTTACCCGCACCGGCTCAGGACCATCCGATTTTTACGTAACGAAACTGAGGAATCCCCTGGAGTTTAACTCCAATGATATACAATTTGAGAAGAGCCTGAGCATCAACCTAGGCACTGGGTTGGAGGGGCATACTGCTGTTGCGGCTGCCCTTGGCGGAGGGTTTCTTGTCATGGGGAATGAGAATGGCTTTGATAACAATCAGAATTGGGTGTTGACAAAACTCTTCGCCAATGGGACAGAAGCATGGAATATCCCCATTGTTTTTGGGGGTGAAGGCTTTGACACTTGCGGTGCGATTCAGCAGCTGCCGGATGGCAGGATTATCCTGGTAGGGACCATGAGGACTGGTCGGCCGGATGTCGGCGAATTCAAGCTGACACTGGTCAAGGTCAATGCCGAGGGAAAGCTTCAAAACTAGCCCAAATTATTGGCTAAATTGGGTTACTTTAGATGTTTTAGGGATATTTACCGATTGTTTGGCTTAGACCTTTATGGCGAGAATTCTACCCCTGTCCCTTTTACCTCTCTTTACTCCCATTTGTCGTCCTGAAAACCCGCCTTCACGGTTAGTTTTCAGAGATGGTTTCAGGTCATTGGCTCCATGTAAGTTTTATCAAGACTAACCTGCATGCTGCCAGAGCACAGATCCAAGCCTTTCTCACCTAGCTTATTAAAGTTTGCGGTTGTTGCCCTATTGTTCCTGGGCATTACCGTTGATTCCCTTGCGGTAACCCGATACTCTGTTAACTCAGGTTCCTGGAATAACAATAATACATGGTCAGCGACTTCCGGAGGAGGCTCCGGAGCATCATTCCCGGTGGCTGGCGATATTGTCTTCATTGAAGGAGGCGATAATGTCAACGTTAACGTTGCATCCTTCGCAGCGAATGTTGATGTCGCTGCCGGATCAACGATTACCATCACCTTAGGCCAATCACTTACACTTTCGGGAAACTTCTCAGGAGGCGGTACCATTTCCGGAGGAGGTACACTCAGACAATTCAATGTTGGTGGTAACTGGACCTTCAATGGAACATCCACCAACTCCGTTCAGTTGACGTTGAATGGAACTGGAAACCAGATACTCTCGGGTGTTATCAATTCAGCACCGGCAACGAATGGTGCACTGATCATCAATAAGGCAAGTGGTACTGTTACCATGGCAAGTAACATCACGGTGGCAGGGAGCACTTCAAGTGTATTTACATTGACTGCCGGAATTTTTGATCCGGCTACTTTCCTGTTAACAGCAACCACGCCAACATTCACGGCAGGAACATTACGGGTAGGAGCAGCCAACTGGGGATTGAACTATTCATTCCCTTCAGTGACCGAACCTCTGGCAGGTATCATTGAATATAATGCCGCCGGCGCGCAAACGGTAAACAACGTGAACCTTGGCGGTAGCCTCCTGCTTTCAGGATCAGGAGCAAAAACACTCCAGGCCGCCATGACATCCATTGCGGGAAGCTTTGGCTTGTCTGGTACTGCCACAACAACAGGCGTTGCTGCATTGACTATAGGAGGAACAGTAGTCATAGGTGGTGGAACCACTTTTACATCAGGAAATTTTACCCATGACGTTGCCGGCGACTGGACAAACAACGGAGGAACATTTACGCCAGGAACAGGTTCTGTCAGGTTTAATGGTGGAGCAGGACAGGTGATCAACGGTTCAGCGGCCACTCAGACATTTAACAACATCGTAGTTAACAAGGCCGGAGGTACGGTTACCGTAGGAGGAAGCACCACAACCATTAACCTTGGCAGCTTATTCAACATCGCTGGAAATTTCACGGCTCCTGCGACCCTGGGCGCAACCGGAAGCATTGTATTGACGACAGGCACGTTCACTGCCGGAACCAACACAAATATCGGGGTCAACTTTACCAACAACGGCGGAACGTTTGTACCAGGTGCAGGCACTGTCACCTTCAATGGTGGTGGAGGCCAGTCCATCAACGGAACGCTGGCTACACAAACCTTTAACAATATCGTTGTCGCAAAAGGCGGTGGCATCCTCTCCGCGGGCGGCAGCACCACGACATTAAACACAGCCAACGTCACTGTCAATTCGGGGACCTTCACAGGTCCGGCGACATTAGGCATCACCGGAAGTGTGTTGCTATCCGGGGGCACGTTCAATGGAGGCGCTGCTACGTTGTTGACAGGTAACTGGACCAACAACGGTGGTACATTCAACGGCGGATCAGGAACGGTGACCTTCGGTGGTGGCGTGCAGTCCATTGGAGGGTCATCGTCGACAACCTTCCATAACCTCACAACCAGCAGCACAACCAGTACTTCAACTGCAGTGGCCACAACAATCGGTGGGAATCTTAATGTTGGAAACGGAACAACTTTCTCTGTCGGCGGATTCGCCTTTGGAGTTACCGGAACAACCACCGTGGGTAGCGGCGGAGCAGCAAACCTGACGATCGGTTCAACGACGGCAACCAAAACATTCACAGGTCTTGTTACCATCTCTGCTTCGGCAACCTGGACGAATACAATCGGCTCAGCCATCACCATGCGTGGTGGTCTGACCAACAACGGAACGTTTAACGCCGGTTCAGGCGTCTACACTTTTGATACAAACTCACAAGTATTGACGGGTACTCTCCAGATCGCCAATGTGACGGTTTCTGGTGTGTCACTTCTGAATACGGGCAACCTAACGGTGCCAACACTCCTGACGGGAAGCGGAGACCTTACACAATTGGCCAATTCAAACCTTACCCTTACCGGAAGTTCTACCATTGGCTCAATCAATGCCACCGCAGTCAATAACACCGTCACATATGACGGCGCCGCACAAACGATCTTTCCGACGAGCTATTATAACCTCACGGTCAACCAGTCCAGCGGCGTGGCAACAGTATCTGCGTCCACCAGGGTTAACAATACCCTCAACCTGGCTGCTGGTAATGTGAGTCTTGGAACGAATGTGTTGACCCTTGGACCTTCTGCAACAGCGCCAGGACCTGTAGGGATTGTGTTGGCTTCGGCGGGTGGTGAAATGAGGAAGGAATACAACGCAACGGGATCATTTACTTTTCCTGTTGGAGACAACACTGCCGGGATTGATTCATCACCGATTACAGTGAACGTAACGGCGGGAGCATTTGCGTCAGCATATGTTGGTGTAAAGGTCACCAACGCCAAACATCCCAATAATGCGAGCACCCCGGATTTTCTTACGAGATACTGGACAGTGACGCAATCTGGAATTACTGGCTGTTCTGCTAACGTTACTGGAACCTATGTCGGTGGTGATATTTCAGGAGCCATTGGAGGGATAGCATCCGGTAAACTCGCCGGTACTTTTGATCAGACTACAAATGGTTGGGCAAAGGGATCGGCTCTCGCTGGTACAGTAAACATGACAGGTACCAGTCTTGGTGACGGGGTACCAACAGCCTTTACAGGTATTACCGCGGCTAACCCTACAGTGAACATTACCGGCGGTGGCGTGACCATATGCGCTGGTGTTCCTGTTGCACTGGGTACCAATGTGACAGGCGACCCGACGATCATTTACTCATGGTCTCCACCTGCAGGTCTGAGTAGTACCACAATTCCTAATCCTGTTGCTACACCCCTGGTCACAACACTGTATACCGTTACCATCAGGGATGGCAATGGAATTTCTGCGACCAATAACACGAACATTACGGTTAACCCTACACCGGATGTTCTGGCGACTCCGTCTTCGCAAGTTATTTGTACAGGCACAGCAACGAACATTGCACTGAGCACACCCAATCTCACGCCGGGTACAACATACACCTGGACAGTGTCGCAATCTGGCGTTACCGGAGCTGCCAACCAGGTGACAGGAGTAGCCGGACCGATCGCTCAGACCCTTACAGCAACTGGAGTTATACCGGGTACCGCTACATATGCGATCACCCCCACGGCTGGCACCTGCAGCGGCACGCCCATCAATGTCATTGTTACAGTAAACCCGACGCCTGCGGTGAGTGATCCATTGGATCAGGTGGTATGTAATGGAGCGTTGACAGCTGCTGTTAATTTTTCAGGAACGGGCACACACTATGACTGGACCAACAATGATACATCGATAGGACTTGCAGCGGCGGGTACAGGGAACATAGCGGCCTTTAATGGGATCAATGCGACGGCCGTACCGGTTGTAGCCACCATTACGGTTACACCGCGCTACACGTTTGGTTCGGTGACATGCTCAGGGACGGTACAGACGTTTACTATTACGGTTAATCCATTGCCGAGTGTAACGGATCCTGCGGACCAGGTAGTTTGTAACGGTACGCTGACGGGAGCGGTGACGTTTGCCGGCAGTGGGACGACGGGCTATACGTGGACCAACAATGATACGTCGATCGGCCTTGCGGCCAGCGGCAGCGGAAACATAGGAGCCTTCACGGCGACCAATGCAGGATCAGCACCAGTGGTTGCCACGATCACGGTCACGCCGGTATACGGATCGTGCACGGGAGCAGTACAGACCTTTACGATCACGGTTAATCACACACCAGTAGTAGCCGATCCGGTGGATCAGGTGGTATGTAATGGAGCGTTGACGTCGGCGGTGACCTTTGTGGGTACAGGCAACCAGTATGACTGGACCAACAGTACGCCATCGATCGGGTTAGGCCCGAGCGGAACGGGGAACATAGGAGCGTTCAATGGGATCAATGCGACGGCCGTACCGGTAGTAGCCACGATTACAGTTACACCAAGATTTGTATCAGGTCCGACGTGCTCAGGGACGGTACAGACCTTTACGATTACGGTTAATCCGCTGCCGACGGTAACAGATCCAGCGGACCAGGTTGTGTGCAATGGAGCATCGACAGCGACAGTAACCTTTGTAGGTACTGGCACGACGGGCTACAACTGGACCAATAGTGATACATCGATAGGGTTGGCTGCGTCAGGATCAGGGAACATAGCAGCCTTCACGGCGATCAATGCAGGGGCAACCCCGGTGGTGGCAACCATTACGGTGACTCCGGTATATGGATCATGCACGGGCTCAGTACAGACCTTTACGATCACGGTTAACCCGACGCCGACGGTAACAGATCCTACGGATCAGGTGGTATGTAATGGTACGCTGACGGGAGCGGTGACATTTACGGGCACAGCGGGAGCGACGTTTAACTGGACCAACAATGATACATCGATAGGACTAGGAGCCAGTGGTACTGGAAACATAGCGGCCTTCACGGCGACCAACGCGGGGACGATCCCTGTGGTAGCCACCATCACGGTTACGCCCCAGACAGCAGGCCCGTTGTGCATTGGAACACCACAGACATTTACGATAACAGTAAACCCGACGCCGACGGTTAGTGATCCATTGGATCAGGTAGTATGCAACGGAGCGTTGACGGCTGCTGTTAATTTTTCAGGAACGGGCACACACTATGACTGGACCAACAATGATACATCGATAGGACTTGCAGCGGC
>JAEUUD010000429.1:331-626 GCA_016787625.1 Cyclobacteriaceae bacterium | reverse complement strand
CGATAACAAAGAAGAGAATCAGAAACAGGACGGTGTGAACGCCCAGGGAGGCCCACAACCCTAAATTCCTGTTCTTTTTCTCCTGGTCGTTCATGGTACTTCGGCTTCGTGGCCAGGGTTACCCGTGCTTCCAGCGACGTGGCGATACCCGCCACATACACCAGTTCTTTGGTCGGAACGCTTTCGTCAATATGCAGTACTACGACACCTGCCGGAGAAGACAACAGTGGCTTCAGTGCCGATTCCAGTGTCGACCGGGTCACTTTCTTATCGTTCACGTAGTACTGAAGGTCTT
>JAEUUD010000429.1:0-321 GCA_016787625.1 Cyclobacteriaceae bacterium | reverse complement strand
GAGTCACATAGGCATCGGTAAGCATGTAGTAGATTAGGCAGTGTAAGCTCAGGTCCGTCATGGAAGCCATGCTGAACGCCACCTCTACCTTATTTCGCGTTTTCAGGTCCATCGTGCGGTCGGCTATCGGGGTTCTTGCAGAAGGTCAATAAACTCGATCGAGGAATACTCCATCCGGTGAATCACCTTGGAAACCCGGGTGACCAGGTAATTGTAGGCCAGGTAGGCTATAATGCCCACAATCAGGCCCGCCACCGTGGTGATCATCGCTGTATAAATGCCGGAAGACAGAAGTTTCGGACTCACCGAGCCCTCTTCCTG
>JAEUUD010000428.1 GCA_016787625.1 Cyclobacteriaceae bacterium | reverse complement strand
GTCTTTCTGTTCCTCCTGCTCAGCTTGTCGGCCACCGGCCAGAAGCAGGGACTCCAAGGCCAGGTCTTCTGGGTCTCCGGAAACCAGATGCCCGGACCGGACGCCGTCCTCTCGCCCAACCAGGGTGCCGTTCGGGAAGTGCTCATTTATGAGATTACCAACATTACCGACGCCACCCAGATCGGCCCCTTCTTCCGCGACATCAAGACCCGGCTCGTGGCCACCACGACCTCCAAGCCGGATGGAACCTTCAAAGTGAAGTTGCCCATCGGCAGCTATTCCGTGTTCACCCGGGAGAAGAATGGATTGTATGCCAACCTCTTCGACGGCAAGGGCTTTATCAACCCAGTAACCATCAAGGAGGGCCAATACGCCTGGAAAACCATCACCATCGACTACGACGCCGCTTACTAGGCCCTGGGTACTGGGCACCAGGCGCTGGGCGCCAGGAGCTTGGTTCTGGGTGTTACCATTGGGGTATACCAGGGACCCCAGAGCCCAGTACCCAGCACCCCATTGGCCAGCCCGGCACCCCGAAAGGCCCTTTCTCCGTATAAATCCTTGAATAAATCATTCTGAGACCATGCAACCTCCGGCAGGGGGTTTGCATCTTATCCTCGAATCGACG
>JAEUUD010000427.1 GCA_016787625.1 Cyclobacteriaceae bacterium | reverse complement strand
AGAGTTTGCCATGATTCTAATCCGTGGAAATCCGTGTAATCTGTGGCCATCTAAAGGCTGAATGCAGAAACCGCAAAGAGAGCTTAAAGCTAAAGGGCGAAAGCTTAAGGGCAAGGGCCTCGCTGCCCTCCGGCTCCCTGCCTACCGGCAGGCAGGCCTAAAGGGAGTGGCCCACGCGCAGGTAAATCATACAAACACACGATGGGGCCCTAGGGTTCTTATTTCTAATTTTTCATTTTTAGTTCTTAATCCTTAGTTCTTAGTTCATCAAGTCCAGCCTTCGACTGGCTCAGGGCGGCTGCTCAGCATGACCGACTCACCGATTACCGACCTACTGACTCCTCATCTTCCGCCCGCGGCCCCTTGGCCCCTGAAGGGGAACCGCCAGCGCACTTCTGCCTTCTGAATTCTGACTACTGACTACTGACTTCTCACTTCAACCTATACTGCACCCCCACCCTTGCTGTCAGCTTCTCGGGAAATCCATCCTTGAGGTTGGAGTCGAAATTGTACAGCATCTGAACCAGGCCTGTCCACTGCTTGCCCAGCTTGAAGTTGGTCTGGATACCTGAGTGAAAGCTCCATCGCCAGTCGCGGTAGGCAGGCTTGTCGGTAGACCCGGGGCGCGGGAAGCT
>JAEUUD010000426.1:365-637 GCA_016787625.1 Cyclobacteriaceae bacterium | reverse complement strand
AATCCGGAGCCAATAAGCGCAAGCAGTCGGAAATCAGCTTCCAGCAGTCACTCTCCATCAGTGAAATCGCTTCGCTGCCAACGTTCCAGGATAAATATGGAAATGGGTTCCAACAGTTGTATGGTCAGTTCTTCAGCAACTGGGGTGCCAACTACCGCGAAATCGACTCGATCGGTCACCCGTACCAGTGGAACGGCGACCCGGTTCGTAACAATGCCTTCGCGAAGGATTTCATGTTCAAGCGGATTCCTTATCGTTATTCCCTCGACCTG
>JAEUUD010000426.1:0-355 GCA_016787625.1 Cyclobacteriaceae bacterium | reverse complement strand
GACCTGAATGACTTCTTCCGCAAAGGTCTTGTGTCCAACACCTCGGCTACCATCAGCGGTGGTACCGATAAGCTGAGCATTACCGCCACCGTCGGTTACACCACGGAAGAAGGTTATGCCCCTGGAAACGACCTGAAGAAGATCAACGCTTCTGTAGGCTTCAACGGTTCCATCAGCGACAAGATGTCGTTCCGCTCCTCGGTGATGTACTCCAATACGGATTTTGCTTCCCCTCCGCTCAACGGCGCGACGGGTGGTGGCGCAGCCTTCGGCGGTGTGCCTTCCCTCTATGCCAACTTCCTGTATTCACCGGGTAACTATAATATCAACGACGAAAAACTGTTCCCGTTTGAAG
>JAEUUD010000425.1 GCA_016787625.1 Cyclobacteriaceae bacterium | reverse complement strand
ATTCTCTCGTCGTTAGACGATGGAATATCGGAAAGAAGCAACAGGTAAGATAAAGAACAACCACGATACAACGCTGTTGAGGCGTGTTTGTATCAGAGGATAGTTCTGATGATGAAAATGACACGCTTAATTTTACCGTCCACTTCTCATCTGAAGTTGGCAATAACACTCCGGCTTGTACACTACCACTGAAAACCGTTTACAAGGTGGTATGGAAGGAAAACAAGCACCGAGTCGTTGAAATACTATGAACATCAACGGTGGCTATAGGGCGGGTGAACACCTCTTCCCATTCCGAACAGAGTCGTTAAGCCCCGCACCGCCAATGGTACTGCATGAGTGATTGTGTGGGAGAGTAGGTAGCTGCCGGTCTTTTTACAAAGAGCCTTCGTAACACACTTGTTGCGAAGGCTCTTTGCGTTAGGGGGAAGTGAAAGCCGCTTCCATACTAGCCCCCTTGATAAAGGGGGCGGCGAATGCAGTGAGCGGGGGATTTCCCGAAAGACGCTCCAAATCGTTAATCCCCCGTTCCCCCTTTGTCAAGGGGGCGAATGAGATGGACTTGTGTGCAAATGATGCTGTGCAATGGACAATGATGCAAGGATTTATCCCATAAATCTCGTATCTTCGCGTTCTCC
>JAEUUD010000424.1 GCA_016787625.1 Cyclobacteriaceae bacterium | reverse complement strand
TCGGTAAGTCAGTAATCGGTAGGTCGGTAGGGAGGAGGCTTTTAGCTATTAGCTTTTGGCCGTTGGTCTTCTTCATTCAATCTGTGAAAATCTGTGTAATCTGTGGCACAACATTCTGCGAAAATCTGCGGAGATCTGCGGGAAATCTTTTTAGTGCTGCAGTTCTGGTGAGTCTGTAGGTCGGTGGCTGTCTTTGGCTTTCATCTTTCAGCCTTTAGCTTTTATGCGGACCAGAAACGCGGCATTTAACCGCAGAGTTCGCAAAGGTTGCGCGGAGAGCGCAGAGGAGTTCAAACCGGTAGGCGGTAAGTCGGTAATCGGTGGGTCGGTGATCGGTGGTCTTCGACAAGAGGTATTGGGTGTTGGGCATTGGCTTTTAGCCGTTGGTTTTCTCTGCGACCTTTGCGCCTGTCCCGCCTATGGCGGGGTGTATTTCTTTGCGCTTTTGCGGTTCCTGCATTCTTCTATCAGCCTTGAGCTTCTATGAGGACCAGAAACGCGGCATTTGACCGCAGAGTTCGCAAAGGTTGCGCGGAGAGCGCAGAGGAGTTCTAATCAGAAATCGGTAAGTCAGTAATCGGTAGGTCGGTAGGGAGGAGGCTTTTAGCTATTAGCTTTTGGCCGTTGGTCTTCTTCATT
>JAEUUD010000423.1 GCA_016787625.1 Cyclobacteriaceae bacterium | reverse complement strand
TCAGATCGTGATTGAGCGTTATCCGGGGATGATTTTTTGTTCTGCGACTGGTGAAATCTCCAACCTTGGTTTGGCGGCTTTTTGTAAGCTTCAATTCGAATGGGCTGGCCTGCCAAAGTGAAAGACAATACGAGACAGCCGAAAGTGGAATATGTTCTTTTAATATAGAATAAACCGAATCGGAACGCATAGGAAATAAAAAAAGGCTTTAGTTTGCTAAAGCCTTCCCGGGAAATGTTGGTAGCAATGATTACTGAGCAGCAGCTGAATCAACAGCAGCAGCAGCGCTATCTACACCAGCAGCAGCAGAATCTACTACAGCTTCAACTTGTGTAGCAGTAGAATCAACAGCAGATGCTGCTTCTTCAGCTTTCTTACCACAAGAAACGATAGCCAATGCGAAACCACATACAGCTAACAACGCGATTACTTTTTTCATAGTTTACAGGTTTTTAAAAGTTTGCGCAAATATACTAGGATTAAGTGCACGCAAATCAAGTGCGTAAGGAAATTATTTTTTTCTGAAGATCAACCTTACCGGTACTCCTTCAAAATCGAAATGTTCCCGAATCTTATTCTCGATGAAACGTTGATACGATGGTTGAATATACTGCGGCAGATTACAAAAGAATGCAAACGA
>JAEUUD010000422.1 GCA_016787625.1 Cyclobacteriaceae bacterium | reverse complement strand
GGGACCGGGCTTCACGCCCCGCCGCCACGATCCCCGGACCGGCACGTCGGTGCAGGTGCTGGTGAACGACTATGGCGCGGCCCTGGACGAGCCGGTGGTCTACCGCCTGGCCCGCCGCTTCCGCCTGGAGAAGGTCGACCCGACGGCCGCGCGCTCGCGGGTCAAGAAGCCGATCGTCTTCTATGTCGACCGCGCCGCGCCCGAGCCGATCCGCAGCGCGCTGGTCGAGGGCGCCGGCTGGTGGAAGCAGGCGTTCGAGGCCGCGGGCTTCATCGACGCCTTCCGCGTCGAGGTGCTGCCCGAGGGCGCCGATCCGATGGATGCGCGCTACAACGTCATCAACTGGATCCACCGCCAGACCCGCGGCTGGTCCACCGGCCAGACGATCGTCGATCCGCGCACCGGCGAGATCGTGCGCGGCGTCGTGCAACTGGGCTCGCTGCGCGTCCGCCAGGACCGCCTGATCTTCGAGGGCCTCCTCGGCGCCGACGGGACGGGCAAGGGCGGCGCGGACGATCCCGTCCAGATCGCGCTCAGCCGCATCCGCCAGCTCGGAATGCACGAAACTGGTCATGCGCTGGGCTTTTCGCACAACTTCGCGGGCAGCACGTTCGGCCGGGCCTCGACGCTCGACTATCCCG
>JAEUUD010000421.1 GCA_016787625.1 Cyclobacteriaceae bacterium | reverse complement strand
GACAAAGTTCATCCGCTCTTTGCCAGACATGGGCTGTCGTTTCGTGCGCAGGGCCTCGTCTTCCGGCGTTGGCGGCGGAAGTTTGTCGATCAGCCAGAGAAACAGTACCATCGGCACAAAGAAGAGGATCGCCGAGACGAAAGGCATCCAGATTTCCGATACACCCCAATCCCGCATGACTAGCCCGCCGATGGTCTTGCCAAAGCCACCAGAGAAAATAAAGCTAACCGACAAGCTGGCGCCGAGGACTTCGGTATTTCTGCGGCCTTCGAGGTCGCCAAAGACCAGGCTCCATACCATGCCCAGAGGGAGGCCGTTGGTAAAGAGAAAAATGAGGTTATACGGCGCAGGGGTAAGGCCAAAGAGCAGCCAAGACACCGTAGCGATGCTGACCATGATAAAGATTCCCTTGGTGCGGTGTGTTGACTGCATCTCCGACACTACCTTGATGCCGATAAATTTGGAGATCAGGTAACCGACTACCTGGAAGGTGATCATGAGCACCTTGTAGTGGATGCCCCAATACATGAGCCCATCGTAGGTGGCTACCCCGAAGGTTTTACGGATCGCGAAGATGCACAAGTAAAGACAGAATGAAACGGCCGAGGCGTAAAGCGTGAACGACAAGGCATTGGTGCGCTT
>JAEUUD010000420.1:413-643 GCA_016787625.1 Cyclobacteriaceae bacterium | reverse complement strand
ATTATTGCATCTGGATCAAACAACGTCATCCTTCATTATGTTGAGAATAGCCAGCAATGTCATGCCGGAGATCTACTTTTACTGGATGTAGCCGCGGAATACGCCAACTATAACAGTGATCTAACCCGTACCATTCCCGTCAGTGGTAAATTCACCAGACGCCAGAAGGAGGTATACAATGCGGTTTTGCGTATTCACCGGCAGGCCATGAAATTGTTACGGCCTAACGT
>JAEUUD010000420.1:0-403 GCA_016787625.1 Cyclobacteriaceae bacterium | reverse complement strand
AGAAGGAAATTGAAAAGTTAATGGAGGCAGAGTTGTTAAAACTCAAACTGATTGATAAGACAGACATTAAGAAGCAAAGCCCTGAGAATCCGGCCTTCCGGAAGTACTTCTATCATGGCACTTCACATATGTTGGGATTGGATGTACATGATGTGGGCAACATGCACGATCAGGTACAAGTAGGTTCTGTTTGGACGATTGAGCCGGGTATCTACATCAAAGAGGAAAAGTTTGGCATCCGGTTGGAAAATAATGTGGTGATCGGCAAGAACAAGAATCATGACTTGATGAGCAATATCCCCATTGAGGCGGAGGAGATAGAGGAGATCATGAATCAGAAACGATCCTAACGGGAATTGAATGAAAAAGGCCGTAGCAACGGGAGTCATATTAGTTGTAGCCT
>JAEUUD010000041.1 GCA_016787625.1 Cyclobacteriaceae bacterium | reverse complement strand
AATACATGGCAGAAATAAATCTGATTGAGCCAAAGGGCATTCTTGAAAATTCTGCTTTTTTCAAAAAATTCATGACGTTCAATGACCCTACGGCTATTCCTGTTATTATACTCTTTTATTGCGAGCAGTTCACCACAGAGAGAATTGTGATACAAGAGCGATGTGTCATCAAAATAGATTCTAACCAATGGAAGATAGCAAGCTGCCGGAAGGTCAAATATTTTCAATGCATCAACGGCTGAACTGTAGTAATCAACATCGACCGACACAAAAGCAATCGGACTTTGGGGATCCAACCCCTTGCCAAACTCGACAATCTTGTCTTTGATCTCACCAAAAATAATTTTTGCTTTCCCTTCAATGGCCTTTTCTACCAGCGCACGATTCATAGGGAAGTCACCATGGTTGTAAAGATCCGGGTGATCCCTGAAATCGACAGGTTTCGGCATACCTTTCCCTGTGTCGAAGCCGTAAATCTGAACCTGCACACCCGTTGCCCTCGTCACACGCTTACTGATCGATATCATGTTGAGCAGACCAGCGCCGCTGGCGACGCCAAATTCAATGATGGAGATCGACTTGATTCCCATTTGCTTTGCCATCAAAGCACTCTCCAGAATTCCGTAAGCATGCTGAGGCCGAATGACCAGGTCAAAATCAACCTTCTTCTTTAAGGAACCAAACATCAGAATGAACAGACTGATAAAATTGAGATGAATCGGTTCGGACAACCGTTCGACGAAAATTTTTCGCCAGATTCTTCCTTTAAGCAGTTTTCGAAGAAAGTATTTCATCGTCAGTCAATCATTCAAAGGAAGGCTTTTCATTCTTGTATTTCCGGTGTCCCCATGCTTCATCAAAGGCAATGGTTCCGGCCTCCGTGAGCTTTAGCCAGGGGTACAGATCAGCAGGCAATGACGGCTTGCCTACAAAGAAGGCAAACAAATTTTGCTGCCTTTTGAACACGATCGTCAGTAACCAAAACAGCGGTTGAGCAAATTTTAGTATCCAGTATTTCACTCTTCCCCCCCTTTCAACCTGGGCTGACACAGGAAAAGCCGTGGCATAGGAATAATCAAATCTGTGTTTGGCATATGGGGCGTAGGACTTGATTGTCTTCTCGATTTCGCGCTCAGTCCACCGATACACATAATTTGGAATATGGGTATTGTTCACACCGCCATACTTGAAGTCATTGTAATACACGGCTGCATGTTCAAAGACCTGAGTGAATCCGAACTTTTCGAACATTTTCATGGTGAATGAATCGCGTGATTCGATGGCCATGACGCCTTTTCTGGCCACACGGTACATCTCTGTCAACACACGATGTGGAGAAGAGGCGTGATGAATGGCGGCGTGAATCACTACATAATCAAAGGCATTATCAGCAAATGACATCGATTCCGCGTTCTCATACGCCCATGCATATGGAGCAAACTCATCACCACGAAGGCGATTGTCCAGATTCGAAATGGTTACATTCTTGAATCCACAGCTTACCAGAACATCCTTGTCAAAGGGTCCTCCTCCACACACCAGAATAGATGGATTGCTGCCAGTGAAAAATCTGGTCGCGTTGTCCATGTAAAACTTCTTTCTGGTATCGATCATGCTTTTGTTGTGGAGTCTTCTGTGTTTGGTCTACTCCCGGTTTGCATCAGTCTTTTCCACTGAAGGAAAGAATAATAGTACAAGAACAGGAACAGGATCTTGCCATGAACGGTATAGTTCCCATTTCGCAGCAAAGCTAACATTATCAGAACAAAAATGCCTGAGTTTAACATCCAAACCATATCTGCCTCGCTTGAGTAGAATGTGTATCGCCTGCATTTGTAATGCCAAACGAAAAACAAAAACAACAGAATACCTACCAAGCCAGTCTCAGCAAGCAATCGGAAACCCATTGATGCCGCATCCTGTCGATTCAGGAGAAGGTAGTTGCGATCGATCCGCCTGACTTTGTTCGGGATTTGCTTATCATACTGAGCCTCGTATGTTCCGAAACCATTCCCGAGAATTGGATTTTCTTCAAAGGCCCTAACGGTGACATAGTAGTTTGAAAGTATCGCGTAAGTACTTGGGTTTACCCTCAGGTACATGTCACCTCTAAAAAAATCACCCGATAATCCGCGACGGGTATCATCAATACGAAGCCTTACGCCCGGCATAAATCGGTAGGCGACAGCACAGATAACAATAACAGAGAATAGAAAGAAAACCAAAAACTGCAGTTTACGGTACGAGAAGTTTCTGAAATAAATCAACAGAAGCATAACGATCAGCCCCAGGTAGGCAATGGTCGATTGAGTCAGCAGGTAAACGACAATGAATACAACCGACCACCACCTGCTCATGAAGTAATGAGTGCTGTAGAACAAATTGTACAGCGCACAGAAAACAATGGGTGAAAATGTGAAAGCGATGTAAGAAGGTTCCTGGGTAAGCGATTGAAGGCGGGTAGACACATCATAGTCCTTGAGCCATGGAAACACCGCTAGGAAAATTTTTCCACTGCCTATAAGAAACAGTATTACCTGTATAAGCCCCAGAATTGCCAATACTTTGGCCACTCTTACATACTTGTGAAATAGCGCCAGAATATCCTTGTTTTCATGGACGATGAGAAAGTAAAATACTGTCCAGGAAAAAGAAACATTGATGAGTTGCTTTGCGACAAGTGGCAGATCAGACTGATGGGTGATCAGCGCAAACGTTATGAAAGATACCAGCACAAGGAGGGGTCCGCGCTCCACTTTTTTGAAAGAGAGGATTCCCAACAGTATAAAAAGAACATATACCGGGTAATACCAGTAAAATCTGAAGAAAGATCCATCAATGCCTGCACCTGTAATAAACACAGACGCAATCATTGTGTAAGTAATGATCTTATTGATAAGTGCTTTGTTCACCTGGAAGAATTATACAAGGATAGCGGAAAGCATTGTCAAATCAATCAATGGGGCATCAAGGTCGCTGTGTCGACATCTCTACCTTCATGGCGAACCCGTCCCTTATTCCCTCCATGAGCTTCCTTCTTTGCTCACGATTGTAAAGAAAGTACCGAATCAATCGAGTGACCAGGGTATATACCATGGGCGTTATGCGTTTGATCACTCCAAAATTCTTTCTAAGAAAATATATTCTATTGCGTGTATTGAAATAAATGGACACCGTGGATTCACCACCACCTGTGCTGCTACTCACCTTGTGCAACACCTGAAGTGTCGGCAGATACAGAATCCTGTAGTCGCGAAGAGACGCACGGTAAACAAAATCTGTGTCGTCATAATAGACAAAGTACTTCTCATCCATGAGGCCAACTGACTGAAAAACCTGATTGTTGATGAGCATGAAGCAAGTTGGTGCATATGTAAAGTAGCGAGGCTGATTGAACTCAGGGCCATCCTCTTTACCATCCCCTACGTGATAGACAATCCCTCGCTGTGAGCGTATCCAGCCTCCAGCCATCCATATTTTCCGACTATCAAAATAGAAAATTTTTGGTATGATCATCATTTCATGATGCTGAATGGCATGATCGTACATCGCCTGAAGAAGGTGGGGCTGATGGAACTCAATATCATTGTTCAACAACAACGAATGTGTAAACCCCATTTCCATTGACCGCTTGATTCCCTGATTGTTCCCTGCAGCTACGCCCACATTTTCTTTATTCTCAACGTGTGTAAATCCACTGATTGGATATCGCAGACTGAAATCGTGAATGAGTGCGGTGCAGGCAGGGCTTGGGGAGTTATCAATCAAAAACAAATGATAGTCCTGGAATGACTGTAAGGACAGACTCCTGAAAAAACCCTCCAAAACCTTCTCGCTCTTATATAGGACCGTCACCAGGGCTATCGTATGCATGGCTATTTGAATAGTCCTCTTGCCTGCATTTCCTGAATGGATTCCTCATACTTTCCCTGCCCCACCTCCTGGGTGGTGACCCATTCGGAAAACTTCTTGATCCCGTCAGCAAAAGATACCGATACCTTGAATCCAAGCAACCGTTCAATCCGGCTGATGTCGGCGATGTTGTGACGAATATCACCCAGCCTGTAATTGCCAGAAACGCGAAGCGGGACTTGCTTTCCGTATGACTGCATAAGCGTCTTCGCCACCGTCAACACATCGACGGCGACCCCGGTACCCACATTGAACACCTGGCCGTCTGCTTCTTGCCTGGTGATCCCGAGAAACGTCGCCTCGACGGCGTCATCTACAAAAACAAAATCCCTGCTTTCCTTACCATCCTCGAAGATGTTGATTTCCTTTTCGGTGCGGACCAAGGTGGAAAAAATTGAGAGAATCCCTGTGTAGGGATTGCGAAGTGACTGGCCAGGGCCATATACATTCTGGTACCTGAATGCTACCGGCACAATCCCCAAAGCAGGACACATCGTCATGACCAGCTGCTCCTGACATTGCTTGGTGATGCCGTAAAGGGATGAGGGGTGCACCAACGATTCCTCGTCTGTAGGAACAAGTTGAAGGGGAAGTTTACAACCAGGGTATTTTACTTCGAAGTCACCCTTGTCCATGTCATCTGGTGAACGGTGATTGGGATAAACATGTCTGTTTAATTCCTGCGCGTAGTAGCGCCCCTCTCCGTACACGGATCTGGAAGAAGCAATCACAACCTTGCGAACACGACTTTCTCTTCTTGCCAACAGGTCGAGGAGCAGGGCCGTGCCACCAATATTTACATCGGTATACCGTTTGATTTGGTACATCGATTGCCCTGTCCCTGTCTCAGCCGCCAGGTGAACAATGACATCAACGTCCTGCATGGCCGTCAACCAATCCTGTTCCCGGTTGACGTCTCCACGAATAAATTTTACCTGATCATGGATGGATTGAAAAAGTGGTGATGTTTTCTCAGGTTGGTCTCCATGAATTTGAGGCGACAAATTGTCCAATACAATAACTTCATACCCTCCCTTCAGAAGCCTCTTGCAAAGAGCGGAGCCAATAAACCCCGCACCACCAGTTATCAGGACTTTTTTCATGGAATCACTTTTCGAAGATAACCTCTATACAGTCTCCGGCTTTAGCAACGTTCATCAATTTAGAAACAAACCCTGCCACAATTCGAAAGGGCAGAAAATTGACAACAAATCCTTCCTCAGATGTCCTGCCATTATTCCTGTTCAGGTAGATCTGAATACTACCCAATACTCCTTTAAAGTTGCTGTTAAAAAGCACTCGCACGTTTTTGAATCCCAGTTTCTTCGCCAGCATGGGAAGGGTTCTGTGAGAATAGTTAAAGGTGTGCACAGGAGCTCCAAGATAATACCAATACTGTCTGAACACCTTCGCATTAAAGCTTGCCACATTGGGTACTCCAATGAAAACCTTTCCTCCCGGCTTAAGAATCCGCCGTATTTCGGTCAGAACTTCTGCGGGGTCAGGGATGTGCTCAAACGCATGATTGAGTCTGATGTAGTCAAAGTAATCTGAGGAGTAGGATGTCGATAACAAGTCACCTTCATGGATGTCCAGATTTGCTTTTCTTCCCGTTTCCGCCCCCGCGTGGCTTGGCTCAACCCCCATTACTTCCCAGCCTTTCTCACGCATCTCATACATGAACCAGCCACTGCCGCAACCGATGTCAAGGAGCCGGCCTGGTTCGTTAAAGTGGGGGTCCTTCGTTCTATATCCGAGAAATAAAATTTTCCGAAAGAGTGTTTTCCAGGAAGATTCCTTCTGTGGCATCCCCATGCTATATGCATAGTAGGATTCCTCCGGGTAAAACTTCATGAGCTCATCATTGGATGGCATTGGATCAAAGAATTCCAATTGACAACCGACACAGATGGTGTAGGTGAACAATCCTTTGTTGCCATAGTGACGGTCAGCCACCTGGTACTTCTCCCTCGGGCCGGTTGAATCACATACGGGGCAGTGAACGATCGGGGTCATTGCAATCAATTCAGAATTCTGATGTCAAATTCTTCCGCTGCTTCAAGCTTTGAACTTGATCGCCAGTTCAGATGGAGTACACAGAATGTGTTCAAATTCACTCCTGCTCACCTTTACCTGGCCAGACGGGTTGCCAACGTCAAACACATCGTACTTACACTCTTTCAGCAATTTGACCACCTCCTCGGCAGACGATCCATTCGCTCTTAACAAAGTATCTGAAATCTCAGAGAGGATGATGGGTCTTTTCTCCATCAATACATTTCTTGCTCCCTTGAAAACCAGGTTTTCAGCTCCCTCCACATCTATTTTGATAAAGGCAGGATTCAGCGATTTTGATTTAACCAACTCATCCAGGGTGGTGCTCTTTACTTTTTCAGTCACGTGCTTGAGTCCCGTCACGGGAGACTGCTGAAGCACACCGATGCTGGAATACTCTTCCTTTCCTGCTATGGTATTGATTTCCAATTGACCAATGTTATCGGAGACCACCCCTTCAAAAATATCTACGCGCGAAGTCACGCCGTTCATCTCAATATTTCTTCGCAATCGCTTGAGGGCATTTTGCGTTGGCTCAACAGCTACTACACGTCCGGTCTTGAGCTGTTTCGCAAACAGCACGGAATAGAAACCAACATTGGCGCCAACGTCAATGATGTCTCTTTCCGGATCAATATGTTTCAGACAGTACTTGATGAATTTGGGCTCATATTCCTTGTTGATCACCACACGTGCAAACAAATCACTGCGGCTGTCGATGGCAAACACACCGCCAAATTCGTCCACCCGAATGACCGGGTCTTCCACAAGCAATTCACTGAAATTATTGACAACCTCCGTCTTCCATGCCACCTTCATTTTAACAAAAGGCCGACGAAGCAGAATAGCTGGCAGAAGAATCGCCCGAAGGATCGGATAGCGGTTGGCAAGCTCTTTAATACGATTCGTGTTCATCGGTCATTTTTGAGGAGGCAAAAGTAGCCCTAAAACGCGATAATACATAGCTGTGGACCATTCACGAATGGCGCCTGGGCAGGGTTCACGATAGCCTTTCAACCTCCCGGACCACGTTTGCATTTACCTGGCTGTAGTCACCATAGGTAAAATCAGTCCTGATCCTGCGGCGGTTCCCGGCGAAAAAGGTTTCACGCGCGTTGAGTTCATTGAACTTTGAGACAAGATCGTCGGGAGCATTCGAGACCAGCCTTCCCTGATACTCATCAAACTCCAGCATGTGATAATACTTTTGAAAATTCTTCACCGCATTGATTTGCCATGCATCCTGGTGAGGAACGCTCGCAAACCAATTCAACTGGACAACCTTTCTGTCAAAAATGCAGGCTTCCAACAGTGCTGTCGTTCCCCAGCTTGAAACCACATACTCGGCTTCTGATAACAAAGCAGCCATGTGTCTCACTTCTGATTTCTTGAAGAGTCCTCCTGGGTTATCAACTTTGATTAGGCTTGGCGAATAATCGACCAGCACCTTGCCCTTCACAGGATCGTACTTGGATCCGTCTACCTGAGGGTGTGGCCTGACGATGATCTTGTGATCCTTGTATTCAGAATGATCCCTGATCCGGACAAGTTCCTCAATGTCCTCCATGTCATATTGAGGTGTCCTGGCGCCGCAAACAAAAAGTATATACCTGTCATTCGCGCTCAAAGAGAACTTGTCGCGTACAGCTTTTCGTTCGGAATCCGAAAGAGGTTCCGCATAATTGACAAATTGCAACGGTCCGGCCACCTTCACCTGATTCTCAGAAAACTGATGCACCGCAAGAGCCTGTCTCTTCATCACCTGACTCCAAACGAGCAGGAGGTCAGGATGTTTATAGACAGGGCCCCGGGAATACAAGTTGTCCCAACTGAGGAGTATGCACATCATTTTTGTCTTGTGTTTCCTCGCGTATGTCAAGCTGAAGAAATCCATAGGCAAATGACCCATTGTTGCTGTAATAAGGAGATCTGGCTTTTCCCTTTCAAAGAATGATGCAATGACCTGATTGGTAGGACATATGCCATCATAAATGCTCCGCAACCACCGCCGCGCCTTTGATTTTCTGGGAAAAATCATCACCATCATCCAGGAAAAAAACCAAACCAGGCTGTTGGGCTTTGCTAATTCCATCGTTTGGAGACTGCCATTGGGATACTCAATCGAGTAGCCTCGAATCCGGAAGGATACAAGGAGCCTGAACCACAGACCCGTCCCTTCAATCAAAGGAGTCCCCCATTCATCCCACCCAACTGTTGGGACATGCGTGTTGGGATAAACATGACCCCATTCATCGGTAAAGCTTTCAACAGCATAGGGACTAAGGATATGGATGAAGTAGCCTTTGTTTGTTAGTTCATGAAATAATCCGGAATGGATAAAATTCCTAATGCACAGCGGGTAGGAAAATACAACAGCAATTTTTTTCATGCTTTTCTGCTGAGCAAAAATTCCGCAAACTCGATATCCAGCGGAGTATTGATATCCAGGGACTCTCTTTCACTCATCTCAAAGCCCAACATGTTCTTGCCAATGGTTGTCTTCTGGTTAAGCACAACATCGGTCTTGATGATGTAAATGCTCGCATTCTGAATAAAAACCTCCGGCAATAAGTGATAGGAGAGTGTATGCACGTTAGGGTCTGGATCATCAACAAAGTAGCTGAGCTTGCCGTCCTGCTTCTTCCACATTTTGTATGGATGCTCTGAACACTTCACTACAGACCTGAGCCCGTCGGCTTCAGGGTTGTCCAGCAGAAGCTTAATGGCCGAATCAATAGAAACTGTTGTGCGAAACGGTGATGTCGGATAAAGATTGACGATAAAATCAGGTGTGTACCCTTCGTTTTCTCTAAGCCATTGAATGGCGTGGTGATGGAAAGCCCACTCCGTAGCGTCCTTGCCAGCAATTTCTGCAGGTCGCATGAACGGAACTTCGGCGCCGGCGCGCCTGGCTACATCGGCAATCTCACTGCTGTCTGTGGAAACGACAATTCTATCCAGGTACAATGATGCTTTAGCCGCCTCGATCGTATAATCAATCAGGTGCTTGCCGCCGAGTTTAAGAATATTCTTGTTCTTCACACGAACAGATCCCCCGCGGGCCGGAATGAGTCCAAGGAATTTCATGGTCATTTGTTATTGAGGGGCATCCACATTGTAGACACCATCTGTGCTGGAACTCACCAGTGCCGGATCAATGTCTCGTCCGCTAATTCGTTTGGCCAGTTCTAATCCGGAAAGCTTGTGATGCTCCAATACTTCCCATGGCGTGCCGCAAACTGGAAATTCATCTTCCACCCCAAATATTTTGAATGTCGATTCTTTTGGAAGGGCGCCGCCTTCCTTAAGCGAACGGAGCAACATCTCTCCCATACCGCCACGGGTGGAGTGATCCTCCAGCACAAAAATACTCCTGGCCGTAAGGTGTTTGCCCAGCCAGGTCAGATCAAACCGATTGAGCCATGGCATGTTGATCACCTTAAGTCCATATCCCACTTTTTGAAGAATCTCAGAAGCTAGCAGCGACTCATTGATCATGACAGGACCGTAAGCAAGGATGACGCCGTCTCCTCCCTCCTTAAGAACAACACCTTTACCACGGCTAAGCGTATAGGAATCCGGAAGTTTCAGCACACGCGGAGAAGGGCCAATCACCATCCGGATAGCCACATTGGTTTTCGCTTCCTGAATGGCATACGTTGTGATCATTCTTGCTTCCGCTGCACAAGAAGGTTCAATGATCTCTATGTTGGGAATGGCACTCAATAACGAAATATCCCTTACACTCTGATGAGATTTTCCTGGTCCCGCTGGTAAAAGTCCGGAGAAGTGACAGCCATAAATGATCTTCGACTTCTCGCAGGCATTGTTATATATCTGTTCATTGGCTCGTGAAACCAGAAAGCTTGAAAATGAATTTACAACCGGAATAAATCCAGACCGGGCCAGACCACCGGCTGTTGACACCATGTCCTGTTCCGCAATGCCATTTTCAATAAAGCGATCCGGGTAAGCGGCTTCGAAATCACGAACCTTACAATCCGCCGCAAGGTCACCATCCAATACCACGATACGATCATTGTCCTTGCCTAGACTGACCAATGTTTCACCGTATGCCTTCGAGACAAATTCCTTGGAAACATTCGCTGTCACGCCTTTTTTGGCCTGAGGAACCTCTGTTTTCTCGATGGCCGACAGTCCCAAAGCCTTTGCCTGTACCTGGATTTTTGAAAACAGTTCCTCCGAAGCATTCTTGAAATTGACGTCGTCAGGTGCGCCTGAATGCCAGTTGTAGAGTTTACCGTCTCCCTTGTATTCCATGAATCCCACGCCTTTCCCCTTCACAGTATTGGCAATGATCAGGCACGGCTTATCCTTGACAGTGGCTCGAGTGTTGAGGGCCAATTCCAATTCGGTATAGTTATGACCATCCACCTCCATCACATGCCAGCCAAAGGCTTCAATTTTTTTTCTGAGGTCTCTGAGACTGATTATATCATCGGTTAGTTTGTCGGTCTGAATCCTATTTCGATCAACAATTGCTGTGAGACCGTGAACGCCCTGATGAACAATATTCTGAAAGGACTCATAGTTCTGTCCTTCCTGAAGTTCTCCGTCGCCAAGCAGGACATACACATGTCCGGCGCTTTTCAACTTCTGTTTGGCCCATGCCATACCCTTGCCTTTGGCAAGACCCATTCCCAGGGAGCCTGTGTTTGATTCTATTCCCTTCGTTCCAACATCCGGGTGACCATCGAGGCCCTTGAACCTCCGAAGCATGAATAGCGATTGCTCGTCCAGGATTCCCAGCGCATAAAACACTGAATACAGTCCCGGAACATCGTGGCCTTTTGATGAAAAGTAGATGTCGCGGTTGTTGGATGAAAAGCCTTCGGAAACAGTATTCATCCGATCGAAATACAAGTAGACGACAATGTCCATTGCACTAAAGCTTGAGCCCAAATGACCTGAACCCGCAACCTTGATCGACGACAAGCAATTGAAGCGGCAAATGTCAGCCAGCAGCTGATAAGCCTTCATTCTGTCCGTGCCTTGCTTCATCGCCCGGACTTTTTCCATTTGGTCTTTCTTGATGAAAAACACCATGCTGCTAAACTTGTTTAAATGAAATAGCTAACTGTCTTGAGATTGGAATAGACATCCAATGCTTCCGTTCCTGGTTCACGTGTACCATTTCCGGAATTTTTAACTCCACCAAAAGGTAAATGAGGCTCAGATCCGTAGGTGGGACCATTGATGTTGCACAACCCGGCTTCAACCTGCCTTGAATAATGTATAGCGGTGTTGAAATCAGTTGTATGGATACAGGATGTCAATCCGTAATTCGACTGATTGGAGATCGCGATGGCTTCAGACAGGTCTTTCACCCGATAGAGGGTAATCACCGGGCCAAACAATTCAGTTTGAGAGAAGGGGTCTTCGGGAAGAACATTCTCCACGATTGTCGGTTCCATATAAAACCCTCTGGCCAACCCCGTTCGGGTCGATCGCTTTCCTCCGAGAAGGACCTTTGCACCTCTTCCTGTTGCCTCTGTTATCTGACGCTCGATAAAATTCACCTGTTCAACCCGGATCAGTGGTCCCAGATCGTCCGTGTCCGAAACTCCAAGTTTCAGGCGTGATGCCCCTTCAATCAATTTTGATTTCAACAAATCATAGATTGATTCGAAGATGATGATCCGGGAAGCAGCCGCACAGCGCTGGCCGGCGTTGCTAAATCCGGAAAGTAAGATCCACTTGACTGCGAGATCAATATCCGCATCATCACAAACCACCAGCGGATTCTTCCCTCCCAATTCGAGGCTCACCCGAGCAAGCCTGTTTCCCGCAGCAATTGCAATCTTCCGTCCTACGGCTGTTGACCCGGTAAACGAAATGACTCCAATAGCAGGATGATCAACGATCGGATTCCCGGCATCATTTCCATTTCCTTGAATAATACTGAGCACTCCATCCGGCAGGCCGCTTTGAGAAACAATTTTTCCAAAAAGGTATGCCGTCGCAGGTGCATCTTCTGATGCTTTGAGGATGGCAGCATTTCCGCAAATCAATGCCGGGAAAACTTTCCACGCAATGTTGGCAATGGGTGTGTTGGCAGAAATAATCAGTCCGGCGATACCTATCGGCTCACGAAGGTGATAAATCTGTTTGCCCTCCACGCCACTTACCGTTGTCTTGCCATACAAACGTTGGCCCTCGCCGGCAAAGAACCTTGCAAGATCAATGGCTCCGTTTACCTCTCCCATTGAAGCTGCTACGGACTTGCCGGTTTCCATGCCGATCATCTCAGCAAGATCCTGTTTGGACCTGGAGAGCAAGTCAACGATTTCGTACAAGATTCTCCCGCGCACAACAGGCGCTGTCTTGGCCCATGCCTTTTGAACGGCCTGCGCTTTCTTCACCGCTAAAGTCACATCGGCCGCGTTTGACGACGTGACGTTGCCAATCGTTGAGCCATCGCACGGGTTGATATTGGAAAAAGTCTTTCCTGATCCAGAAACCACTTCCTGGTGTCCTATTAGATTGGGGATGACTTCCGGATATTTCATAGCGATGCTTATTACCAGGCTGTCCAACCTCCGTCAACAACCATGTTGCTACCTGTCATATAGCTCGAGCCGTCACCGGCAAGAAACAAAACCGCCTCAGCGATTTCCTCCGGCTTGGCCATACGGCCGATAGGAATCCGACGATGGTATTCTTCCAGGAACTCCTTATCCTGGTTGTTGAAAATTCCTGCGGGTGAAATGGTATTAACACGAATTCCATTCTTGCCCCAGTAGGTTGCCAAGTATCGTGTGAGGTTGAGGATGGCTGACTTTGTTATGGAATAAGCCACAGGCTTGAACCAGGGAGAGCCTCCTTTGCTTTTGTATGCATAAATGTCCTGCACAGGAGAGACCATTCCATAAATAGAGGAAATGTTGATGATGCTACCGGCGACTTTTCCGGAGATCATTTGCTTTCCAAACACCTGGCAGCAGATCACCGTTCCCAGCACATTGACATCAAAAGCTTTTTGAATCGATTCCAGCGGATAATCTTCAAATGGTCCGTTCTCCGAAGCTGGAGCACTGGGCGGCGCATCGATGGCCGCATTATTGATTAACACGTTTGGAATTCCAACCGATGAAACAATCCTGGCTGCTACCTTTTCAACTTCCTGCTTGTTGCTTATGTCTGCCTGATAGAAATGAAGTTTTTCCGATGCTGGCATGGACCCCTTCCATCTTGACTTCTCAACATTCAAATCAAGAACAACTACGGAAGCCCCCTTTGCGAGTAAGGCTGTTGCAAAGTGCTGGCCTAACTGACCCATACCACCGGTGATAACCGCTATTTTATTCGCTAAGCTCATTTGGATCGTGCTAAGAATACATTGTCACAAAACTCCCTCACGGCGCCATCGCCGCCTTTCCTTGAAAGGATCAATTTACAAACAGCCTTTACTTCTGGATATGCATCCTGAACACACACAGGATATCCCACCGCCTGAAGACACTCGAGGTCATTGATGTCATTGCCGACAAAGGCAATATTCTCCATCGCTATCCTTCGTTCTGTCATGATACGGGTCAGTTCCGTTAATTTATTTTCACATCCATGAATGCAAGGTACATTCAGTTTTTTGGCTCTCATTTGTACAATCGGAACAACCTCGGTGGAAAGGATCATCATCTCAATGCCAAGTCCCCTCACCCTGGCCATTCCCAGTCCGTCGCTCCGATGGCAGATCGCTGATTCCACTCCATCTTGAGAAACGATGACGCGGTTATCAGTAAAAACCCCGTCAAAGTCGAAGACAATAAGGCGCAAGTTCTCAAAATTCATCTCACAAAAACTATGTCTGTATGTGGCGAATGAGGGTGTTTGTTTGTTTGACCAATCCTGAGGCCGCATTCCTCCAGCAAACCCACGATTAGCGCGTAATCCTTGTCTGTTGACGTCAATTCGATTTGGACTGATCGAAGGCTGTTGTTTTTCAGAATTCCCGTTGCCCCATGAATAATTTCCATCTCGTGACCATCGACATCAATTTTCATATGATTTGGCAAAGGCACATGATACTTCTGAATAAGGTCATCGAGGCTGACGGAAAGCATCGGCTGATGAATGCCTCCAACTGTGGCAGGTTTTTCTAATCCGGTGTGTATCGCCGAACCACTATCAAGGGTACTATAAACAAATTCCTTCATGTCTGACCTGGACGACAACGGCATATTGAAAGGGACAATCAAGTCACTCAGCTTGTTCAAGTATATGTTCTTCAACAACAAACTGAAAGTACTTGAAGAAGGCTCAAAGCTGTAGACCTTGGCTTCTGTCACGGCGGCGGCATACAATGAATAGGCTCCAACGTTGGCACCGATATCGAAAAGCACATCACCCTTCTTCACATTGGCATCGATCCAGCGAATGGTTTCTGGTTCTTTTTGACAGGAGCTCAGCCGATTCAATGAATCAATGGATTCTACGGCCATGACAATTTGCTTTCTTTGGGTATCCAGAAAGCCAACATTGGCTCGGCTCTGAATCAGGTGAACTTTCACCCTGCTGGGAAGCATCGACCAAATCGATTCCAAAAGATTAAGCAGCAGTCTCTTCATGATTCCTGGTTAAGAAGAAAGTCAGGACTCCCAGATACGCACCCATGATGAGCATTTTGGGAAAAATCGCCAGGGCGAGTAATTCAATTCCAACGAGTGTTAGTGTCAAAGTGATGATGAAGGGTAAGAACTGCAAAGCTATTGAAATAAGGCTTAACCTAAGCCTGAAGTACTTTTCAGAAAGAAAATAGTTATACAGAAAGGACGCCAGGCTTGCAAAGAGGGAGGCAAGGACAACACCCTTCAGAACATAGACAGGGACAAGCAATGCATACAAGGCCAGGCGAAGTACAAGTTGAATAAAATTAGGAAGCCACATCTTCTCACTTCGCTTCGCGAGATAAAGGCCTGGTGAAAAGAACAGGTTGTTGGCATTCAGGTAAACAATGAAGAGCAGAAGGTACAGGTATTCTTCCAGTCCTTGAATATCAATATCGATCAGCTGTAACAACTCGACCCCAAACAACATCAGAAAAAAAGAAAGCACTGAAACAGGTGTAACAAAAACCATTCTGGACCGGTTGAGTTCCCTCAATGAGTATTCCGGGCGACTGACGAATTCGGTGATGTAGGGTACGTACCCAAGTTTGATGGCTTGACTGAGCGAGCCCGGTATCGATGCTATTTTCTGTCCCAGCGTCAGAAGTCCGGTTTCAAATTTCCCCCCAAAGGAACTCACAACCAGCCGATCTGCCAGCGTGGAAATGTTGGTCATCAGGTTACTGGGAATATATGGAAGTGAAAACGCAAGCGCCTGCCTAAAGAAGGGTAAATCAACTTTTACTGAATACCTGGCAAACAGGTAGATGTACAGGATAACGGCGAACAACAACGAGGTGAGCGCCTGAGCAACAAGATAACCGTATAGACCCATGTTGAGGCCGATGGTAAATACATAGCTCAGCAAGAGGCGGACGAAGAACAGACTCAATGTGAATGCTACATATCCACGGATGTTGTTTGATATCCTGAAAAGGGCATTGGGGAATGCAAAAGATGAGAAAAAGATAATATGGGCCAGCCCGAGTCCATAGTAGTTCCAATCAGTTGACGGCACCGCTGAACCTAGACCAAAAAGAACCACCAATGAAAAGATCCCCAGAAGGAGGACCGCAAGGAAATTCAATGTCAGGTTCTTGCTGATGTTGGAAGATCGTTCACGATCCTGCCACGTAAAATAGTATCTGGTAACATACTGCTCGGAAGAAAGGGATATGATGCACGCCAAAAATGGCGCTGCCGCTTCAACGAGTCCGATGACAGCAAAGTCCTCTATGGTCAAGCCCTTCCACACGATGGGCAGAACCAGGATATTGCCAAACTGATTGATGAAGGATGTTAGAGTATAAACGAATGTACTCTGAAAATTCTTGTTGCCGGTGAGTTTAGACCAAATCTTCAAAGCTAAGCTTATGCTCTTTCGTTACATTGGTCTTCAGCTTTTTGCCAATTACATCCATATACCGGTGAGGTGGAATTCCGTCACCGGGAATCTTGTAAGCCACATCGCCTTCTGAAATCACTTCGCCGGCCTTCATGGCTTTGTTCGTAAAAATGCTCTTGGCCATCTTCAATAAGGGCTTCTTCTCATTTTCAAATTGTCTCTTGGTTCCGTCGCCCAAAGCAATCTTTGTTCGTTTCAGGTCCCTGATCATCTTTCGAAGTCCGGTGGGTTCCAGGGAGAAGGCATGATCTGTTCCCTTGTTGGCCCGATTCAACGTGAAATGTTTTTCGATGAACCTTGCACCAAGTACATAGGCAACCGGTGCCATGGCAATTCCATTGTCATGATCTGAAAGTCCTATCAGGATGTTGGGAAACTGCTTCCGATACGTCTCAATGACACGTAAGTCGAGCTGCTCAAAGTCACATGGATAGGCCGCTGTGCACTGAAGGATGGCAAAATTGGAATGGTAAGCAGAAACAATTTCGTAAGCACGCTTCACGTCTTCCATCGTAGCACCCCCCGAAGACAAGATCATTGGTTTCTTGAATCCGGCAACATGCTTCAACAAAGGGGTGTTGGTGATATCGGCTGATGCCAGTTTATACAATGGCATATCCAACTTCTCGAGGAAGTCGGCACTCTCATGATCAAAAGCCGTTGCAAAGAAAGTGATGTCAAGTGATTTTGCGTAGACCTGCAGCTCTTTATACTGTGATTCACCAAATTCCAGAAACTCCCGATGCTCACCATAGGTAGCCCCATAACTATTAGGATTGTCGTAGGGCTGATTCAATAATTCAGTGGCAAAGAGCGTCTTATTGTTTCGTTTTTGCAGCTTGACCGCATCCGCTCCGCATTCCTTGGCAACCTTCACCATTTCCATGGCTACATCAAGTCGACCCATGTGGTTATGCCCAATCTCCGCTGTCACAAAGCAGTCTGTGGAGTCGTCAATAATTCTGTTGCCAATCTTAAGCTGTCTCATCTAATTTCTTGATTGTTCGTCCGGATTGACCTTGATGTCCGGATTAAAAGCCCACAAAAGTAGCGTAAAAATGGATATTTCAATAGAGTCCCTCCGGCTGGACTGATGACTTTGGCGTCAGGACTTCTTTCTCAGCGCATGAACAATCTCGATGGATGGTCTGGCCTCATGAATACCAAACCCCTGTCCTTTCAGCACTTGTTCGTAACACTTGGTATGCAGATCACCAAAGCCTTCACTGAACTCAATTTCTTTTCCTTCTACTTCCAACGATCGATGCGTCGGTTTCCCTTGCTTCCTTGATGCTTCCGGAAGGTGGTCCGCATTGATGCTAAGGAACCAATCGATGGAGGCTCGTTCGAGGATAAGGGTGCCGCTGGCATGATCATCACTTATGTCCGTCGAAGCATTGCTCTTTACGCCGCCGAATACCCATTGAAGCATATCAAAAAAATGAATGCCGATGTTCGTCGCGAGGCCTCCAGACTTTGACTCATCACCTTTCCAGCTATGATGATACCAGTGACCGCGTGATGTGATGTATCGAAGAGAGACCTTAAACTGTTTTCCTTTAGGGGCAGCATCAATCTCACGCTTCAGTTGCTGAATGGCCGGGTGCAGGCGCAATTGCAAAATGGTGTAGACCTTCCTCCCTGTTTCCTTTTCTATTTCAGTGAGAGCATCAAGGTTCCAGGGATTCAGTACCAATGGCTTCTCGCAAATAGCGTCCGACTGATGACGTAGCGCAAACCTGATGTGTGCATCGTGCAGGTAGTTCGGTGAGCAAATCGTGACAAAGTCAATCTTTCTCCCCTGTCTTCTCAGTTTATCCACATGTCGGTCAAACCGTTCAAACTCTGTAAAAAAATCTGCCTCAGGAAAATATGAATCCAAAATTCCAACACTGTCAAATTTGTCCAATGCTGCAACAAGTGTATTACCCGTGTCTCTTATGGCTTGCAGATGGCGAGGAGCGACATAACCTGCAGCTCCTATTAAGGCAAAATTTTTCATGTTAGTTCAAACAATCCAAATGTACCAATTACTTATGGCAAGGGGGGTTATTCACGAAAACAAAAAGTCTAGTTAAAAACATTCATGCCTTCGATGACCCTCATTATTTCTTCCTCACTATGAATGGGAGAAATGGGCAGGCTCAGGGTTGTAGCATGAATCTCTTCCGATATCGGGAAAGTAGCCGAGCCAAATAATCCCTTCAACGCTTGCTGCCTATGGGGCGGTATAGGATAGTGAACTTGGGTTTCAATACCCATGGCCGCAAGATGCTTTTTCAACTGGTCACGCTTAGGATGACGTACATTAAAAACATAATGAACATCAGCTGTATGTTCATCCACGGACGGCTTGATGAATCGAGGATTCAAGTTCTTCTGATAAATGCTGGCGAGCAATCGTCTCTTGTCATTCAGTGCATTGAGCGTCTTCAGTTTGATACGAAGGAATCCGGCCTGAATTTCGTCGAGTCGCGAATTGTACCCGGCAATGGTGTGCACATTCTTTTCGCTCGATCCATAGTTACGCAAGGACCTGATTCTCACATTCAAATCTTCGTCCTTTATTAACAGACATCCTCCGTCGCCAAGAGCGCCAAGATTTTTTGTGGGGTAAAAACTAAATGCGCCGAGGTCACCGTAGGTGCCTGCAGCTTTTCCATGAAGTGTTGCTCCATGTGCATGAGCGCAATCTTCAATAACCTTCAGCCGGTGCTTTCCTGCTATCCCCAGTATTTCATCCATGGGACAACACTTCCCGTACAAGTGAACAGCAACCATTGCAACGCACTTGGGTGAAATGGCTTTCTCCAAAAGCCGAGGATCAAGATTGTATGTGCTGATATCAGGCTCTACGAGGATCGGTTTCAGGCCGCTATTGATGATGGCCAGGATCGTCGCGATGTAGGTATTGGAAGGAACAATTACTTCAGAGCCTTCTTTAAACGAAAAGGATCGCAACGCCAATGTCAATGCATCAAGTCCGTTGCCGACACCCACGCAGTGTCTGGCGCCGCAATAGGCGGCAAATTCCTGTTCGAACATCGTCACCTGGTTGCCCAGGATGAATTGTCCTTCTTCCAGCATATGATTGAAGGCGTGCAGGAATTCCTCCCGGAATGGCTTGTTCAGTCGATGAAGGTTCTCGTACTCGATCATGCGTACGGTTCATTGATGTAATCCTCCGTGCTGTACTCCTCTGACGCAAGCACCATCACAATCGCCTGCCCGGTTACATTTTCGATCCGGTGCCAATCAGCGGGCTGAAGGATCAGGCATTTTCTGGGGTTATCCAATGAAATCAGTTGTTCCTTCATTCCATCATGACAATAGATGCTACAACTTCCCTGGAGACAAATGACTGCCTGACTGGTTTTGCGGTGTCTATGCCCGCCACGCTTCGAGCCATCCATCGCATACATGTAATAAATTCGTTTTATCGGAAAGGGCAGGATTTGTTCTACTACCGTGATGACTCCCCGACTGTCCTGATGTGATTGCAATTCAATTAGCTTGGCCACTGGATAAAGGGTTTGGTCAACTGCTAAACATCAGAATGTATATGCATTGAGTTTCAAATCGGGTAGGGCAAGGTCTTTGGCCGATATGATCGCGTCGGTCTTCGCTATTCTCCAGTCAATGGACAGTGTCGGATCGTTGTAGAGGATTCCTGCTTCACAGTCCGGGTAATAGAATTCGTCACAGCAATACTGCACATCGGCTTCGTCGCTGAGCACCGAAAAACCGTGTGCAAATCCTTTGGGCACAAACAAGCACTTTTTATTCTCCTCAGATAGTTCTACAGAAAAATATGTCTTGAATGTAGGCTGGCTTCTTCTGAGGTCAACGACAACGTCGAGTATCCTACCCTTCAGAACCCTTACCACTTTTGTTTGCGCATGTGGCTCCTTCTGAAAATGCAATCCGCGTATGACATTTTTGACGGAGTGGGATTGATTTTCCTGGACAAGGTCAACAGACAATCCCAGTTCGTTATATGTTCGTTTGTTAAAGGATTCGAAGAAATGGCCGCGGTGATCAGTCAATACCTTAGGCTCCAGGATAACCAAACCATCAAAAGGTGTTCGTGTCAGTTTCATAACCCTACGATAGCATCAAATCTTCCTGACAATTCCATTGGAGATGGCGTAGGATTCTCCGCTTTCCTCGCAGACCGCCTTTCCTTCATTATCGAAATTCAATCGATGCCCAAACTCACTCATCCAACCTTGCTGGCGGCCGGGATTCCCTACAATCAACGCGTAGTCAGGTACATCTTTGGTAACGACTGACCCGGCACCAATAAAGCAATAGCGGCCAAGCGTGTGTCCACAAATAATCGTTGCGTTTGCACCAATGGATGCTCCTTGTCTCACCCTCGTTGTTTCGTATTTCCCCCGGCGGTTCACTGCGCTTCGAGGATTGGTCACATTGGTAAACACCATGGATGGCCCCAGGAATACATCATCCTCACAAATGACACCTGTATATATTGATACGTTGTTTTGCACTTTGACATTGTCACCCAATGTAACATCGGGTGATACAACAACATTTTGGCCAATGTTGCAATTTTTGCCAATTCGTGCTGATGGCATGATATGAGAGAAGTGCCAGATGCGCGTACCCTCGCCGATTTCGCAGCCAGCGTCGATCACGGCTGTCTCATGAGCAAAGTACAACGCATCCTTCATGGTGAA
>JAEUUD010000419.1 GCA_016787625.1 Cyclobacteriaceae bacterium | reverse complement strand
TTGGTTAATTAGCTCTATAGTAACTGGTTCTGAACACTGTGTTATTTAAGAAACTACCAATCAACTAATCAACCAATCAACCAGTTTACTAGCTGGCATACTCATCGGCAATACTTAATGCCTGGCTAATAATGGCCAGTCCTTCTTCCACCTGTTCTTCGGTAATACATAATGGCGGGGCAATAAACACATAACTCCAGCGTACAAAAGTGTACATGCCCAGCTCGCGCAGTTTGGCGGCCACCTTGTTCATTACCGTCATTTCATCGGGTTTGGCATTAAAGGGCGCCATCGGTTCTTTGGTTGCGCGGTTCTTCACCAGTTCCAGGCAGCCGAGTAACCCGGTATTGCGAAAATCGCCAATACAGGGGTGCTGCGCCTTCATTTCTTCCACCCGTTTTTCTATATAAGCGCCCATGGCGGCGGCGTTTTCTATCAAATGGTCGTCTTCGTATATCTTCAACGTTTCCAGTGCGGCGGCACAACTAACCGGGTGCGCCGAATAGGTGAGCCCCAGTGGCAGCACGGCATCGTTATATTTTTCGGCAATGGTATCGCTCACCATTAAACAGCCAAAGGGCAGGTAGCCGCAGGTTAACCCCTTGGCCATGGCCACCATATCGGGCACAATGCCGTGGTGTTCGA
>JAEUUD010000418.1 GCA_016787625.1 Cyclobacteriaceae bacterium | reverse complement strand
GAATTTTTGAAATTATTAACCCGCGTGTAGCCCACATAATTTCCAAAGGTGACGGAACTTACATACCGGGATTTGGTGGTTACCAAGGGTATCCGGATGCCAGCCGTAACCGTACTTTCATCCCAGGTGAACGTAATATTTTGCTCGTTGCGAACAAACGTAGTGTCATTTTGCTTGTTGATCAGCCATTCATCAATAATGAAATCACCTTCATTGACGGACCGTTTACCTTTTGAACAATTGACATCCAGCACCGGGAAAAAACCCTGGTAGCTGATCCCGGCATTCCAGATTCCGGTACGTTCATAAATGTCGAACCGATAGCCGGCATTAATGGCCGTGGTGCTGAGGACATCGCGTGATGTGATCCCAAGATCCACTTCGGTAAAGTTGCTGTTGAAATAAGCCCCCCAGCTGTGCGGATTTAGCATGTGTGTGAATTCAGAATACCGGCTCATGGCATACGACTTAACCGGAACACTGTCTAACAAGTGCTGCCTGCCTTCCTGCTCAGCCAGCGGTGTGATGAAGGAAGAATAGGTGCTCAGAGTATCTGCCGGTTTCCAGGAAGTGGGTTGAAAGGGAATTTTTACAACCTCAAATCCGTCACGACCTTGTTCGTTATAATACATTGTTTGACCATCCAGGCTGAT
>JAEUUD010000417.1 GCA_016787625.1 Cyclobacteriaceae bacterium | reverse complement strand
GTATTGTCCAGGTCAGGAAGAATCTCCTGCAGCGTAAGCGGGGCGTCGTCATCCTGGCCCAAGGTCCCGTCGAGCGCGGCAGTTCTGGGCCGGGCCGCATCACGGCGGTAACGATCGATGATTTTGTTCCTGGCTACGCTATAGAGCCAGGACGTCACACTGTCGATCGACTCAATAGCCTGGAAGCCAGCTACAAACTGGTAGAAGACGTCCTGGAGAATATCCTCCGCTTCCTCCGTGGAGGACACTCTCCCACGAATAAAGCCCAGAAGCTTGGTCCGCTCTTTCCGAAAGGTCTGCTGCTTGAATTCCTCCATGAGGGCTGCATTCATTACCACGGCTCGCTGCATGGGCATAGAGACGCGGGGAGTGGGTGGATTATTTTAAGTGGAGTTTGCAAAGATTGGAGATTTTTTGCTCGGAGGCTAGGCGCTGGGTACTGGGCACTCGGTACTGGGCTGGCACTAGGCGCTAGATTGAGAATTGGAGCGCGATCTAGTTAGAGCCTAGCATCTGGAGCCCAGGACCCAGAACCCAGTACCCAGAGCCTAGACCAAGCACCCAGGTCCCAGATCCTCATAACGAAGCACCAACAGCCAATTTTTCAATTCCCCTCCATCGTAGCACCATTTTCTGCTATTTTTACGCCTCGCAACC
>JAEUUD010000416.1 GCA_016787625.1 Cyclobacteriaceae bacterium | reverse complement strand
CACCAGCTCAATCCCCAAAGCATGAAAAATCTGGTTATCCTATTCTGCATTTTAATCACGGCCATTCAGTGTTCACCACCCACTCCCGCCAGACAGGGATTTTCCTTCTCTGTCTCCTTTCCGGCAGAATTAAGTGCTACCCCACAGGACGGTCGGATCATCCTTCTGCTTGCGTCCAATGACAAAACGGAGCCACGCCAGCAGTTCAATTTTGGCCTCAATACCCAGCTGGGCTTCGGTCTTGATGTAGACGGAATGAAGCCCGGTGAGGATATTGTCATGAATGAAAATGCTTTTGGCTTTCCCGTAAGGAAAATTGCCGACATCCCTCCTGGCGAATACTATATCCAGGCAGTCATTAACCGGTATGAAACATTCAATTTGAAATCCGGTAAGACTGTCAAACTGCCGCCGGATCAAGGTGAAGGTCAGCACTGGAATCAGAAGCCTGGTAATTTCTACAGCCGCCCATTCAAAGTAAAAATCGAAGCGGGACAGAAAGAACCGATCAAGATTGTGATGGATCAGATCATTCCACCTGTATCCACTCCAGCAGACACCAAGTATGTCAAGCATATAAAAATCCAGAGCAAGATGCTCAGTGAATTCTGGGGGCGGCCGATGTACCTGGGGGCTCATGTGTTGCTCCCCGAAGGC
>JAEUUD010000415.1 GCA_016787625.1 Cyclobacteriaceae bacterium | reverse complement strand
CTGCTTTTCAGCTTTAACAATCCGTTTGGTGCCTGCCGCAAATGCGAAGGCTTTGGAAGTGTTATTGGTATTGATGAAGATCTTGTTGTTCCCGATAAAAGTTTATCGGTTTATGACAATGCCATTGTATGCTGGCGGGGCGAAAAAATGAAGGAATGGAACGATGCACTCATTAAGGTTGCCAATAAATTTAACTTCCCGATTCATCGGCCTTATTACGAATTAAACAGCCAGGACCGCGAAACACTGTGGACCGGGAATAAATACTTCAAAGGTCTGAATGAGTTTTTTGAATTCCTGGAACAACAGAGTTACAAAATACAGTATCGCGTCATGCTTTCCCGTTACCGTGGAAAAACCGTTTGTCCCGATTGTAAGGGATCGCGCCTCCGGAAAGATGCCAATTATGTGTTGGTCGGTGAAAAGTCGATAACAGATATAGTACTGATGCCTGTTTCAGCATCCAAACAGTTTTTTGAGCAAATCAAACTCACGGCTCATGAACAAAAAATAGCATCCCGCATTCTGATTGAAATTAAAAACAGATTGGAATTTTTGAATAATGTAGGTTTGGGTTACCTCACTTTAAACCGACTTTCGAATTCCCTTTCAGGAGGTGAGTCCCAACGAATCAATCTGGCAACTTCATTGGGTAGTAGTC
>JAEUUD010000414.1 GCA_016787625.1 Cyclobacteriaceae bacterium | reverse complement strand
ACGCCCATTAAATAACGAGGTTTGTTTTTTGGCATAAGTGGAGCAATATATTCTGTCACTTCATAGGTATAGCCTTTTTCCTCACCTACGGAAAGCCCCCCTATTGCATAACCTGGCAAATTCAACTCTAGGAGTTGCTCTAGGCTTTGTTGCCTAAGAGCTAGATACATTCCACCTTGAATAATCCCAAATAAAGCGGAACCTTCTGCTTGCCCATTATCAGACATGGTTCTTTGGTTAAATTCTGCTAAAGATCTTTTGGCCCAGCGTGTAGTTAAATTTAATGAGTCAGTAACTTGTTTTTCGGTTGCTGGGTATGGAGTACATTCATCAAATGCCATAATGATATCTGAGCCAAGAGCTAGCTGTATTTCCATTGATTTTTCTGGTGTTAGCAGGTGTTTTGAGCCGTCTAGGTGTGACTTAAAAGTTACACCTTCTTCAGTGGTTTTTCTAATTTTTGAAAGGCTAAAAACTTGAAAGCCTCCACTGTCGGTTAATATTGGTCTTTTCCAGCTAATAAATTTATGTAAACCACCTAGATTAGCAATTAGCTGATGTCCAGGTCTTAAGTAAAGATGATATGTATTACCTAAAATAATTTGAGCCTCTGCTTCTTCAAGCATTTCTTGAGTTAGGGCTTTTACAGAACCTATAGTTCCTACAG
>JAEUUD010000413.1:386-667 GCA_016787625.1 Cyclobacteriaceae bacterium | reverse complement strand
CTCAAAATTACCTAATTTTGACCACGCTACTGAATCGTGATTATGGATGCATTGATTGAATACGGAAAGATCCTCGTGCCTGCCTCGGTCGTCCTCTATGGGGTCTACCTGATGGTCCGGTCATTTATCAACAAGGAAATTGAACTCAAGAAGCTGGAAGTTCGCGGGCGGGCCATCGAGACGGTGTTGCCCAACCGCCTGCAGGCCTACGAGCGAATGACGCTCTTCCTGGAACGCATGTCGCCTCCCAACCTGCTTTCGCGGGTTAGCAACCCGGTTTA
>JAEUUD010000413.1:0-376 GCA_016787625.1 Cyclobacteriaceae bacterium | reverse complement strand
ATCCGGAACGAGTACAACCACAACGTCGCCCAGCAAATCTACATGAGCGAAGAGGTGTGGAACATGATCCGCAACGCCAAGGAAGACCTGGTCATCATGATCAACGAAGCTGCCCAAACCCTGGCCCCGGAAGCCACGGGCCTTGACCTGTCCCGGAAGATCTTCGAGCGCTCCCTGGAAAAAAATGTTGAGCCGATCAGTCACGCGCTCAGCGAACTGAAGAAGGAAATTCAACAAACGTTCTGATGGCGGTCGCACTCATTGCCGGGGCTACCGGGCTGGTAGGAAACCTGTTGCTGGATCAATTGCTTTCCGGCGAAGACTACACCCAGGTGATCGCAGTCTCGCGAAAACCATTGAACCGCTCGCATGCCAA
>JAEUUD010000412.1 GCA_016787625.1 Cyclobacteriaceae bacterium | reverse complement strand
GGGATTCCCGGGCCCGGTGGAGGCCTTAGGTTCGGTGATCGTGGCTTCCGATACGTTGTCGCTTCGGGTGGCCGGCGTGGTCAAGGACTTTCATTTTCGTCCGCTAAGCAATGCCATCGGACCGTTGGCATTCCGCTATGACCTGAGCAAACTACGTTACCTCAGTGTGCAGGTGCCCGAGGCAAGGCAGGCGGAGGTTCGGTTGGCCATGGAAGGGGCGTGGAAAGCCACCGACCCGGTACACCCGCTGAAGTCCGCCCGGATGTCCGATGAGATCGATGAAGCGTACCAGGAAACCGGGATGCAGGACATGCTGGTCATCACCGGCTATTCCACCTTCCTCGTGATCTCGCTGGCCTGCCTGGGCATGCTGGGGATGGCCATGTACTCCGCGCCGGTGCGCGCGCGGGAGATGGGGATCCGGAAAGTCATGGGTGCCTCCACCGGCGCTGTGATGCTGCATCTCTCCAAGTCCTATATGACGATGATTACAATCGCCCTCATCCTGGGAATTCCGGTCAGCTATCTCGCCGGCAGCGTGTTCCTGGAGGGCTATCCGTATCGTGTCGACATCTCTCCCTGGCTGGTCGGATCGGTGGTTCTCCTTATCTTATCCCTGAGCGTCGCCACCGTGTGGTCGCAGACCTTCCGGGTAGCGGTGACCAACCCGGT